>NZ_CP014692.1:1581944-1898333 GCF_002005445.1 Acetobacter aceti | reverse complement strand
TCAAAGATTAAAAACTGTGACCCGATCAGCTCTGACTCTGTGTTTGCGATGTAAAGGCGGGAAGGGGCTCAAGCGGAGCCATGGGCCAGATGGACTTTGCCACAACCGGCTCAGTTGGCCAGAAAGCCTGGGCAATCTCATTCTGAACCTTCTGAAGTTCGCTCTGAATCCAGTCACAGAACTCGTGCAGTCCGTTGACAATGATCTGTGCTGCTGTCTGACTTTCCAGCACTGCGGACAGATGTTCCACACGTTCCAGAATATTGGATGACGCAAGAAGACGGTAATCCCGACGAAGCTGGGTAAGGCCGTTATGAACGAGCCTGAGGTTGGTCGCCAGCGAGCGTGGAAATGCGGCGCTTTTCAGCAGGAAGCCGATGACGCTGGAAGGGCGGATATCTCCTGCCATGACCCGTCTGTAAGCGTGGTAGCCCGCTGCCGAGCGCAGGAGGGCGGACCACTGGCTGATATCGACTTCCGATCCCACGCCGGCCTCTGATGGCAGAAGCGTATGGTATTTGATGTCAATCAGACGGGTGATCTGGTCGGCCCGCTCAAGGAAGCGTCCGATATTGTAGAAGACCGATACCTGATCCCGATAGAGCGTACCTTCCGTGATGCCGGTGTGGGTCTGGCACTCTTCCTTGATTTTCGCGCAGAGGGTCGAGATTTCACCCGGACGGATATCTCCAGCTTTCAGGTCGCGAATAAAGTTGGTGAACACGTTCAGTTGCGCCCACATCTCCACGGAAATGATCGGGCGCAGGGAGCGTGCGTTTTCACGGGCGGCATGAGCCAGTCCTGCGATTGATGTCGGGTTGTCTCTTTCAATCACATAAAAAGAGATGACCTGTTCCGCCGAGTCCTGATGGTGCGCCTTGAAAAACCTCTCGTCATCCGCATTGATCTGGATGATGGCTTTCCAGCCCTCCGTTGCGCCGGAACGAACGAAGGTTTCGGTTATATCAATGATGCGCGCCAGATTTTCTATGCGCTCCATGTAGCGGGCGAGCCACATGGAACATTCGGCATACCGCGACAGAAGCGGCTGCGGAGGGAGGGTTGCGATCGGATCGACAGTAATGGTCATGATGCCAGTACCCATGTGTCCTTGGAGCCACCGCCCTGGGACGAATTGACGACGAGTGAGCCACGTTTCAGGGCCACGCGGGACAGACCGCCGGGAAGCACCCATGTGTCCTTGCCGGTAACGGCGAAAGGCCGCAGATCGACATGACGATTTTCAAGGCCGGTTTCACACAGGGTGGGGCAGACCGAAAGCTGCACGACAGGCTGGCTGATATAGTTCGCGGGATCATCTTTCAGCTTGCGGCTGAAGTCGGACAGTTCTTCTTTTGTCGCGTGCGGGCCGATCAGAAGGCCATAGCCGCCTGATTCACCGACAGGTTTGACAACCAGCTTGTCGAGATTGGCCAGTGTGTAGGCCAGACCCTCCGGTTCCGCGCAGATATGCGTCTCAACATTGGAAAGAATCGGCTCTTCCGAGAGGTAATACTGAATGATCCTCGGCATGTACGCATAAACAGCCTTGTCATCCGCCACACCCGTGCCGATGGCGTTGGCGATGGTCACATTCCCTTTGCGATAGGCCCGCACCAGTCCGGGCACGCCCAGCATGCTTGAGGAATCAAAGGCTTCCGGATCAAGAAAATCATCGTTGAGGCGACGGTATATGGAGTGGACGGGTCGCAGACCTGCTGTCGTGCGCATGTAGACACGATCGTTTTCAGTGACGAGGTCGCGCCCTTCCACGAGGGGAACTCCCATCTCGCGAGCGAGGAAAACATGCTCAAAATAGGCAGAGTTGTAGATGCCCGGAGAAAGAAGGACGACCTGTGGATTGTCTACGCCTTCTGGGGCTACCTGGCTGAGCGCATCCTGAAGCCGCATGCCATATTCGTCCACCGGCATGAGATCGATGCCCGAGGCGATGTCGGGCATGACGCGCAACGTCGTATGACGGTTTTCGATCACATACGATACACCGGATGGTGTGCGCCCGTTATCTTCCAGTACGAGGAAGCGGCCTGTCTCGTCGCGGACAAGATCGGTGCCATCGATATGGATGTAGGTGCCGCCGGGCACGTCCAGACCCATCATGGCGTTGCAGAAATTGGCATTTCCGACGACCAGTTCACGCGGAATGATCCCGTCCTTGAGGACGTTCTGGTCGTGATAGATGTCCCACAGGAACATGTTCAGGGCTTTGACGCGCTGTTTCACCCCTGCTTCCACATGACGCCATTCTGGTTGTGTCAGGATGCGGGGAACAAGGTCAAACGGCAGGATACGGTCAATGGCGTCCCTGTCGGAATAAACGGTGAAGGTGATGCCGAGATTGTACAGTTCCTGTTCGGCCTGCGCCGCGCGGGCACGGAGGTCGTCGAGAGGGAGCGCGTTCAATCGTTGTCGGAGCAGGTCGATCCGGGGATCGAGCGGCGCCCCGGCATTGGTGAGTTCGCAGAAAAAATGCCCATTGCGATAGGCGGAGAACAGGCCTTCAGACGGCGTGTCAGCGGAAAAGCCGCTGGCAGTCGGGGAAGGTCCGGTCTGTTTGTGCGTATAGTTGCCCATTCGTGCTCCTGACCGCTTTTCTCCTGGAAAACGTAGCCTGCCGGGAGAAGTTCATTACAGAAGAGCAAGAAAATTTCGTGTCGCCAAGCTTAAAATTAACCTTGAGCATTCATTCCACGTATATGGCTTTAACTGACCGTTAACAGAGAAGGAGCAATCTGCGGACAGACGCAAACGCCGGAAAAGCCGGCTGATGGAGGTCTCCCATGTCTGTTATCACCGGTCTCTCACCTGTCGCCCTGTATGAGCAAGATCTCAAGGACGAGGCGAAATCGGCTTCCGATTACGCCAAGACAGACGCGACGGTGAGTAACTATACGTCATCCTTTGAAGCCGATGCCGTAACGATAACGTCTGCTTCCGCCCTGATGAAGAACTACAAGGCGCTTTCTGTTGTTCTCGGTGCTTATGGTCTCGGGTCGATTCAGAACTCCACGGCGCTGGTGAAAGACCTCCTTACGCAGGATCCGAAGGCCGCCACATCTGTATCGGCCAAATCAGGCAATGCGGCCTGGACAGCGTTTGCAAAAGCCTTTGCTGCATTCAATACAAGTGGCACTTCGGCTTCCACGACATCACCTTTTGCCGATCAATCGACCGTTGATTCGATCGTCACCAAATATGAAGAGAAGTCATATGAAACTGGACTGGAGGCTCAGAGGAGTACTTCCGGTGTTGGTAACGCTCTTTATTTCACGAGAACAATGACAACAGGCATGACGGTCGATCAGATCATGTCGGATGCCACTCTTCTGAAAGTCGTTGAAACCGTCAGCGGGTATAATCCAATGCAGTTCGGTCTTCTGGATTACGATGAACAGAAGCGTCTGATCGAAAAAACGTACCAACCATCGGATTTTTCATCTCAAGCGAATATCCAGAAATATGCAGAACGTTATCTGGCTATTCTCCAGTTCAATCCGCAGACAATCACCCAGCCTTCAACAATATTGTCGCTTTATGGTTCGGATGGGTCGAATGACCCAACTCTCAGTCTGTTTGGCATCACCTCGAGCGGCACATCCCTTGTCGCTTCGCTGTTCGGTTAAACGAGATAGACAGCGATTGGATCTGCGCTCATTCGCAGCTTACCTGCCATCGCTACATGACATGGCGGCCAGAAAATTCTGCATGGCGGATATTGTTTCTTCCGGCACTTCTTCAGGAAGAAAATGCTCTCCCGGGAGCGCCTGGCCCGTCACCGTGCTGGCCGAGACGGCCTGCCACAGCGCGACGGGATTGTACCAACCGCCAATACGGCCTTTTTTACCCCAGAGCACCAGAACGGGACATTGAAGTTCGGGACGGGATGCCGGCCATGAAAATGGAATGTTACTCCGCCAGACCTGCGCGGAGAGATAGTCTTTAACGGCCTCCGGTGAAAAATAGCTGTCTTCAGAAATGGGATCGGATAGCCATTCAGCTGGTATCTGCACTGAATTGGCCTCAGGTTTGGGATGAAGCTGACCAAACCAGCAACTCTCATATTGCGTCAGGGAAAAAGCCATATCGTCACGGCCTGTGTGATCAGGGCCGGGCAGGGCTTCGAGCAGGATAAGAGCCTTTACACGAGACGGCTGCTGTCCGGCGACTTCGCACGCGACCCGCGCTCCATAATCCTGTCCTGCAAGAATGAGGCTGTGATGGCCAAGACTATCCGCCAGACTAAGCAGATCTGCAGCCTGCTCTGAAAGTGATCGTTCCGGATGCAGGTCCGGGCATATCACCGTGTGCTGTGCGCTGAGAGCCGGTGCTATCCTGTGCCACATGGCGTGGGTTTCGGGCCGACCATGAAGGAGCATGAGCAGCGGGCCGCTTCCGCCCAGACAGAAGTGATAGGGGATATCGTTCACAATTCTGGTTGTGCGGGAAAAACCGTCGAACAGCATGATTTGTCCTCGCTCCGGATCGCTGTAATTCGAGATCATTGCAATCAATGGCTTACGATGATCAGCATAGCATGCATTGGTCTTCATCAATCCAGTTCTGTATGAAAGCACGGTGATGGCCTGAGTTTCCTGCCGGCCTGTTTCTTGCGAAAGCGTTCTCATGGTGGATGATACCGACCTGTTCTCTTCTCTTGATCCTCAGGGAGCGGACTGGGACAGGCTCAGAGCCACTGGGCATCGTCTGCTCGATATGATGTTCGATAATCTGCAAAACCTCAGGGAGCAGCCTGTGTGGCAGCCCTTGCCTGATGACATGCGTGCAGGATTTCGTAACGCTCCGGTTCCAGATCAGGGAATGGACGCAGACGCCTTCGGTGAGGTGTTCCGGGAGACAGTTCTCCCTTACAGCGTAGGCAACCGCCATCCGGGCTTCATGGGGTGGGTGCATGGAGGCGGCACTCCTGTCGGTATGCTGGCGGAATTGCTGGCCGCAGGTCTCAACGCCAATCTGGGTGGTAGGGACCACGCGCCGGTGGAAGTCGAACGCATGGTGATCCGCTGGGCCGCGACCCTGATGGGCTTTCCGGAAACGGCATCGGGCCTGTTTGTCACAGGCTCTTCAATTGCCAACTTTATCGCCGTGATCGTCGCCAGTCGCGCTGCGGAAAATGGTCTGTCCCTACGAGAAAATGGGATGAGGGACCGATCGCTGGTAGGATATGCCGCCCGGAGCGCGCACGGGTGTGTCAGCAGGGCGTTTGATCTTGCCGGGCTCGGATCAGATGCGCTGCGTCTGGTGCCTCTGGATGACAGCTTCCGTATGGATACAACGGCTCTGAAGGAAATGATCGCCGCTGACAGGCAAGCGGGCCTCGAACCCTTCCTTGTGGTCGGTACGGCCGGGACCGTCGATGTCGGTGCGATTGACCCGCTTGAGGCCATCGCCGGTATTGCCGCTGAGGAAGGCGTCTGGTTCCACGTGGACGGTGCTTTCGGCGCGATGGCGGCTCTCTCTCCACGTTTTAAAGAGGCTTTGTCTGGTCTTGAAAAAGCCGACAGTCTTGCCTTCGACTTCCACAAATGGGCGCAGGTTCCCTATGACGCGGGATGTGTGATCGTGAGGGATTCCACCAAACATGCCGCGGCGTTTGCGCAGACCCTGTCCTATCTCTCGCGGGAAGATCGAGGTCTTGCCGCGGGCGCGCCATGGTTCTGCGACCTTGGTCCTGATCTGTCCCGGGGGTTCAGGGCGCTGAAAGTCTGGGCAACGTTGTCGGTCTACGGAACGCAGCGTCTTGGCCAGATGGTGGACAATTGTTGTGCCGTTGCGCGTCATCTCGCTGACCGCGTCGCCGCTGAACCGACACTCGACCTCATGGCGCCTGTAACGCTGGATATCGTCTGCTTCAGACTTCGTGATCCAGCACTGACGGACGAACAACTCGATCATCTGAACGGTGAGGTCGTGAAGGACGTTCAGGAGTCAGGGCTGGCGGCTCCCTCGACGACACGTATCAACGGGCGTCTGGTGATCCGGGCCGCCATCGTCAACCACAGGACGATGGTGGCGGATGTCGACCGGATGGTGGATGCGGTTCTCTGTTTTGCCGCAAAGCGTCGCTCAGGATTGCCCGCCTGAGCGACGTGCGCCTTCATCGAACAGTTCGGACAGCTTTTTCATCATCGTGCCGCCGAGTTCTTCGGCGTCCGTGATCGTGACGGCCCGCCGGTAATAGCGCGTCACGTCATGCCCGATGCCAATGGCGACCAGCTCAATCTCGCTGCGACTTTCGATCGCCTTGATGACCTCGCGCAGATGGTCTTCCAGATAGGAACTCGGGTTGGCCGACAGGGTGCTGTCATCCACGGGCGCCCCGTCGGAGATCACCATCAGGATGCGGCGCTGCTCCGGGCGGCCGCGCAGGCGTCGCGAGGCCCAGAGAAGCGCCTCCCCATCGATATTTTCCTTGAGCAGACCTTCACGCAGCATCAGCCCGAGATTGCGGCGGGCCCGCCGCAGGGGGGTATCGGCAGACTTGTAGATGATGTGCCGCAGATCGTTCAGACGTCCGGGATTTTTCGGCTTTCCGTCAGTCGTCCACTTCTCACGACTCTGGCCGCCTTTCCAGGCGCGTGTCGTGAAGCCGAGAATTTCCACCTTGACACCACAGCGCTCAAGCGTGCGGGCGAGGATATCGCCACACATCGCCGCCACGGAAATCGGTCGTCCGCGCATGGAGCCGGAGTTGTCGATCAGAAGCGTGACGGCAGTATCACGAAACTCCGTCTCGCTTTCCTGTTTGTAAGACAGGGAAAGGGTAGGGTTGACGACAATCCGTGAGAGACGTCCGGCATCAAGGATGCCTTCTTCCAGATCGAAGTTCCATGAACGGGTCTGCTGGGCGAGAAGCTTGCGTTGCAGGCGGTTTGCCAGTCGTGAAATCACGCCGGTCAGCGCCGCCAGCTGGACGTCGAGCTGCTGGCGCAGGCGTGTCAGTTCGTCTTCGTCACACAGATCCTCTGCGGCAATTTCCTCGTCAAACTGGATGGTGTAGGCGTGATAACCGGATGCGGTGTCACCTGGGGTGGCAGGCCGCCCCTCATTGGGACCGGAAGGATCGCCGGTGCCGTCCGTATCGCCCGACTCCATTTCAGTGGACTCATCCGGGTCGCCAGTTTCTCCGCTGCCATCCATCAGTTGAGGTTCGGCGCCAGCCTGTTCCTCTTCCATCTCGTCGGTCGAAGGCTGCTCTTCCGGCGCGGCTGGCGGCTCCTCCGCACCCTCTTCATCCTCACCGGTGGCGTCTTCTTCTCCGTTATCGTCGCTTTCGGGCATCTCGCTGTCGAGTTCAACAAGGGAACATGCCGCCATCAGCTTCTGCGAGGCGCGTGAATAGGCGGCCTGATCGTTCTGGGCGGCGCTGAGCGCTTCAAGCGCTTTCAGGGCGTCAGGCGAGAGCGTGCGGCTCCAGTCATCGAGCAGAGGGCGGACAATCTCCGGCACAGGCCGTCCGCTGATCCTGGCACGGGCAAGCAGCCCAAGAGCGAAGGCTGTGGGAAGCTGCTCCTTGCTGGACATGTGCGACACGCCGAGGTCGCGGCATTCCTGCTCCAGCTTCTGGTCCAGATTGGCGGCTACGCCGAGCATGTGGCGTGAACCGACGGCTTCAATACGCGCCATTTCGAGTGCGTCGTAAGCAGCACGGGCCGCACCGTCATCCGGTTGATGAGACCGATGAAAATCCGCGTCGTGATGCCTGATTTTCAGGGCTTCAGAATCAGCCGCTCCACGAATACGGGTGGCTTCATCCTCCGTGGCATGGCGTGAAGGCTGGGGAAGGCGGATCGGCCCTTCCTGATCCAGAGGGCCGGGCGGCATGTTCCCGGAGTGGAAGGTGACATTGGTGTCAGGCCGTCCGCCCATGGCGCGAATAGCCCCGACCGTCGCACGCCGGAACGCCTCGGCCTTGTCAGCCGCATCATTCACTGTGGGAAGGGGCGGGGAAGAACGGGGACGTTCGGCCATGTCCAGTCTTTTTCCTGTCGTCAGTTCTTGCGCTTGACCAGGGGATCAGCGTTGAAGCAGCGCTGATAGTATTCAGCCACCATGCTGCGCTCGGCTTCATCGCACTTGTTCAGGAACGTCACCCGGAAAGCAAAGGCCAGATCACCGAAAATACGAAGGTTGTCTGCCCAGGCGATGACCGTACGGGGAGACATGACGGTCGAGATATCGCCCGCCATGAAGCCGGACCGTGTCAGGCCGGCGAGGGCGACCATGTTGTCGATGGTCTGGCGCATCTTCTTGTCGTCGGACGCAACACCCAGCTTGGAGGTGACGATCGCCACTTCCTGTTCGTGCGGCAGGTAGTTCAGGGAGGTGACGATGTTCCAGCGGTCCATCTGTCCCTGATTGATCTGCTGCGTACCGTGATACAGGCCGGTCGTGTCGCCAAGTCCCACGGTGTTGGCGGTGGCGAACAGACGGAAGAACGGGTTGGGGCGAATGACGCGGTTCTGGTCGAGCAGGGTCAGGTTTCCGTCCACTTCGAGCACGCGCTGAATGACGAACATCACGTCCGGGCGGCCTGCGTCGTATTCGTCGAACACGAGAGCGCAGGGGTGCTGGAGACACCACGGCAGCAGTCCTTCACGGAACTCGGTCACCTGCTGACCGTCTTTCAGGACAATGGCGTCCTTGCCGATCAGGTCGATACGCGAGACGTGACTGTCGAGGTTGATACGGACGCATGGCCAGTTCAGGCGGGCGGCAATCTGCTCGATGTGGGAGGATTTACCGGTGCCGTGGAAGCCCTGCACCATGACACGGCGGTTGAACGCGAATCCCGCCAGAATCGCGAGAGTGGTGTCGTGATCGAACCGGTAGCTGGTGTCGATTTCAGGCACATGCTCGGTGCGGATCGAGAAGGCGGGAACCTTGAGATCGCTGTCAATTCCGAAAACCTCACGTGCCGAGACCTCAAGGTCGGGAACCGAGATCGCAGATGTTGGTATCAGGTCAGCAGACTCAGCGGTCATGATGCATCCGTTCGTTAATGTTCAGAGTGACCCTGCCACGATCAGGCAGATTTTTCGAGGTCACTCTCAATGTTGGAGGTGAAATGCGTGCGAAGGGTTGAATAGGCCACATTGATGACTTTCAGGCGCTCTTCGGCATGGGGATCGCCATGATTGGTGTCCGGATGGTGCTTCTTGGCAAGGGTCTTGTAGCGTGTTTTGACCTCGTCGAGAGAGACGGGCCAACGCAGCCCCATCGTCGCAAGCGGTTCACGCAGCGGTTCTGGCGTTTTCGGTTCGCGGGACTGGCGGTGGCGACGGGCGCGATCGGCGCGCGACGCGTTGAGAATGTCGAGCGGATCGAGGACGTCCTCCTCGTTAAAACCCTTCTGGCCGATATGCCCGATTTTCCAGGAGGGGCGGTCCCATGACATATCAGCCCGCAGATGCGCCTCGATCTGGGCTGAACTCATGCCTTTGTAATAATCCCACCGGGCGTTGTACTCGCGAACGTGCTCAAGGCAGAACCAGAAATATTCATTCAGGCTGTCGCGGGACCGAGGCGCGCGGTAGCCCGCCTCCTGCTCGCAGCCGGGGGCGTCGCAACATTGCCTCGGGGCATCCGGATCGGGATCAAATGCCCGATGACGTGTGTTTCGTCTGCTCATGCAGCCTGTTATGTGTGCCACGATGGTCCGGATGCAAGAGGGTTGTTGACGGATAGTGGCATGCAGAAGGTGGAGATTAAGAGCGATGGCAGGTATTGCAACAGGCCCGCGGGCCCAGCGCGTAACGGCGCTTCTGCAGGAGAAGCTGCACCCGGTCCGTATGGAGATTATCGACGAGAGCGATCGGCATGCACATCACATCGCACGCCCACGTGGACCACAGGAGGGTGCGTCGGAGACACATTTTCGTCTTACGCTGGTGAGTGACGCCTTCTCCGGACTTTCGCGTGTTGCCCGGTCACGGCTTGTTCATAAATATCTCGACGCCGAATTTACCGATGGCCTGCATGCGCTGGCCCTGACTCTGAACACACCGGCAGAGATTGCTGTATGATGCGGCTGCTTTCCCGGAGGAGCGCCCTGTTATCCGGATTGGCGCTGGCTGCCTGTTCTCAGACAGGAACCGTTCCTCTGACGGTACAGGACCAGCAGGATGTCACTCGCGTGGAAGACTATCTGAACGGCCTGACAACTCTGCAAAGCAGGTTTGTACAAACCTGGCCAGATGGCAGCCAGGGTGAAGGAATGCTGAATTATCAGCCAGGGCAGCTAAGACTGGATTACAGCAATCCGAGAGGTATGACGCTTACGGCGGGTGATGGCCATCTGGTCCTTGATAATCCGCAGACTGGTGCTGTGACACGTATGGGGCTTTCTCATACACCGCTTGGGCTGCTGCTGGCGCGACCGATTCATATGCAGGGAGCGGTCACTGTAACAGCCGTGAAGCGTGGTCCGTCGACGCTTCAGGTTTCCGTCGCCCGAACGGATCGACTGTCAGATGGTCTGTTGACATTACGTTTCCGGGATGAGGGTGAAGAAAGGCTCACGTTGTCTGGTCTGGTCATCGTGGATGACCGACAGCATATGATAACGTTGAATTTTTCTGGGTAATATTGAAAAACAGGCGTTGAATTACTGTGTTATTTGTAATTGAATTCTTATTTTGGCAGACTGCCTGTTGTATGGAATACAGTCTTGTTCAGAATTTTAACTTTCGAAATTTTTTCTGAATCAGGAGGGCGGCTTTATCCGCGACCAAAAGCGTCAGTAATTGCCTGTTCAGTCATATGGGTGACAGCAACGCATAGAGCACTGCCCGGCAGATTGCCGAAACAACAGTCACACAGTCTATTATTCAAAATGCTCACTGTCTCACCGAAAATGATTTGAGTAATTTCAGAGAGTGGAGGGTTCGAAAAACCTCTTGGTATTGATGTGTTGGCTGTGATTCCATTTTTCCGGTTCTGATTGGAGGGATGGCGCCATGAAACAGCCCGGGTTCTTTGATGTTGAGGAGCGGTTTGCTCGCCTGAGCGGGCATGGTGATCAACCTGAAGCCTTCCGCCCTGATCTGGACAGGGCACTGGTGTATTCAGACGGGAGCAGAGGCGGACGGCCACCGTTTGATCCAGTGCTGATGTTCAAGCAAAACTGTCGCACAAGGACCGCCATGCGCGACGGGCGCTCAAGTTCACGAAGGCAAAACGGCAAGAGGACGGGACGCTCCCGCCCACGGACCTCGCCATTCCGTTTTTTGGTTACAAATCACATATTTCCATCGACCGGAAGTTCAGGCTGATCCGGAAATGGAAGACGACAGACGCCGCAGCCACTGATGGTGCGCGATTGAGAGAGGGCCTGTTCGATCGAAGCAATACAGCGTCCGATGTCTGGGCGGATACGGCGTATCGCTCAAAAGCCAATGAGGCTTTCATGGAAAAGAGGGGCTTCGTCTCGAAGGTTTACAGGAAAAAGCCGCATCCCAAGCCCATGCCCCGGCATATCCAGCGGTCCAATGCCGGGAAGTCCGTCATCCGATCCCGTGTCGAGCATGTCTTTGCCGATCAGAAACCGCAGACGGGACTGTTCATCCGGACCGTAGGTCTCACCCGGGCCACCATGAGGATCTGGCTGGCCAATATCGTCTACAATATGCGCCACTTCCTCTTCCTCGAGAAGATGAACGCGAGCGCGTAGTAATCCAGCGAATGATAGTCCCCGGTTCTGCTCAGAACACAGATCGAAAGCCCCCAAGAATCGTCAATCAAATCGCCAAAAGCCTGAAATCGCGAGCCAGAGGCATCAATCAACGGTTCTTCAATTCCTCCATCTCGCAGCAGCGCATTCAGGATTGTTATTTTAAAGTATAATAAAAATATTTTTTATTTTTCTATATTTAATTTAATTGTTGTGGATGAGGTGATATTATTTTTTAGAACTCTTGTTTTGTATTTTATATAGGTAATATAGTTTGTTGTGTGCTTTATAAATTTTTTAGATTCCTCAATGTGTCCACGACTGTTGAGGATAACTGCTGTGGCTATTATATGTTCTTTTATATTAGGATCAGCGTCAAAAGCCTGCTTAATAATTGATATTTCTTCAATATTAGGCAGGAAAAAACGTGCTTTATACATTTCCATTATTTTTGCAGCTGCAGATGATAAAAACCACCTTTTTTCACTAGGTGATAAAATCCGTTCCGCATGATGTAAGGATTCGTTGAAAGTATCTTCTCTCTCCAAGATGGACATGAACTCGCAAGAAAATCTGATATCATCATGACCAGCTTGACGTCTTTGTTCAGATATAGCGCTCAATTGCGACCAAATAGCTATCGATTGAAGCTTTTTATGTGATCCAGACGTAGTTGAGTTGGGGTGAATTCTGTAGCTTCCCAAAGGTGTAGGAATAACTCCTAGATGGCCAAGGTGCTTCAGTCGCCAATAGAGGTCTGTATCTTCGCAGCAGGGAAGATATCTATAGCCACCTGCTTCAATGAACGTTTTAGCTCTCATCATTAGCATGGGTTGCGGGATATATGGTTCTCTCGCAGGGATACTGAATGCATCGGCATCCTCAGTAGGGTATGTATACAGTGCTCGTTCTATGCGTTTGCCTTGTTCATCAATTAAATCGACATAAGAACTAACTGCCACACAATCTGGATTTTTCTGTAGATAGGCTAATTCTCTTTCAAATCGCTCAGGGTAGGAAATATCATCCCCGTCGTGCCGGGCGATAAATGGAGCAGAGCAATACTGGAGACCATGATTGAGAGCGGCAACAATTCCGGCATTATCCTGCCGATAATATTGAATACGATTATCTGTCTCGGCGACTTGCCTGATGATCTCGCCTGTTCTGTCGACTGATCCATCATCAACGATGAGAAGTCTATAATCGGTGAAGGTCTGATTCTGGATACTGATCAGTGTTTCCAAAATGTATCGGTCACAATTGTAGACTGACATTAGAATGTCTAATTTACACGTCACAGAAACCCCTATGAAATAGATGTCTTTTTTGATATTCTATCTCAGTAGTGAGTGGAGGCCAATATCTTCATTCTGTGATGCTGCCTTGTTCAAAACGTCGCTAATGCGGCTTGGGTTTTTCTTTGATTTGGCCTACAGTGTGTCGTCATTTAAGCTGTTAGTGTGGCGCGTAGAGGTTGTACTTTCTATCTGCGTGTGGTGTCTGTTTTCCCTGCATTTCAGGGAGGCAGACAGATGCGGCGTTACGGTTTTACGCTGCGACCAGTTGGAGCGGATAGGCGGCCATCGTCTTGTCAGTGATAGGTTGGTTACCTATAAAGCCACCAAAATATCGGTTCATCACAAACAAGCGCGTTGATATTTTTTGATGTGGTTCACCTGAACGCGGTAATTTCAGCCAATCACTGATTGGTTTTTCTGTAGCTTTATTTCTGACTGATTGATCTGCTTCCGCACGGTGCACCGCTTCACAGTATTTTCGGTGTGCAAGGGCCGTTGCTTTTTCTTTGTCTGATCTGTCCATGGCCGGGAAGCGAAAACCGCATGGACCAGTTTTGTGTGCCGTTGGGCATAAAAAAACTGAATGACCGAACGGCTGCAGCTTGGCCCAATGTGTTAGTGCTGTGCTTTTTCAGGTTTTCAGACATGCCCAAACCCTTGATTTCCTTCGTTGTGGAAATCTTGTGCGAGGATTATGCAAGGCGTCAAAAGTGGATATATCCCTAAAAGGAATAGGGTATAAATCCATTTAAGTCATTGATCTATAAGGAAAAATGGCGCGCCCTAATGGATTCGAACCATTGACCCACAGCTTAGAAGGCTGTTGCTCTATCCAACTGAGCTAAGGGCGCGCAAAACCGCCTTGAACGTCCGGCTGGCGTTTTATCCATTGTTCCAGCAGAAAAAACAAGAGGCCGCTGAGGGACTTTAGTGCGTCCAGTTCTGGATACGGTTTATCGCGAAATTATCCGCGTAGACCTTGGGCGTGCGAATGCGCTCGACAGTCTTTTCAACCTGATAGGGGATAGCATGACGACGCGCATAAGCCTCGGCTTGTTCGAGACTGTCAAATTTCAGATGAATCTGCGCTTTTGCGTCACTGCTTCCTGTCCATCCCATAAGAGGGCTTGGACGATGCGGAGCAGACTGACCGTATTCGAAAATCCAGTCACGAGAACCATAAAGCCCTGACTGACCGGCACTTTTGGGTTGCTTGTAAATTCTTGCAGTCATTACTCGCCACTCCGTTGCTTTCAACGAGACCGTGTCGAAAAGTGGTCGGGGCGCCCGGACTCGAACCGGGGGCCTCCTGTACCCAAAACAGGCGCGCTACCAGGCTGCGCCACGCCCCGAACCTGCGGCGGAACCTATGTGCAGAGAGAGGTTCTGGCAAGCCCCAATCGGCTCAGGGCCATGCGTAAATTATCATCAGACCGTAAAAGCTCAGCGTGAGCGGCCTTTTTCTCGGCTCCAAGCGCTATCAGAACGGCTGGTTTTACATGACCTTCCGTCTGTTCAAGAGCGATTCGCGCGTTTTCCTCGCTACATTCCGTGAGATTGACGACCATTCGAACAGCGCGCTCACGCAATTTTGCGTTTCGGCTGCGCATATCCACCATCCGGGCCTTATAGACGCGTCCCAACCCGGTCATGAGGGAAGTGGAGAACAGGTTGAGGACAATCTTCTGGGCCGTGCCCGCTTTCATCCGTGTGGAACCTGCAATTGGCTCAGCACCCGTTCCAACAAAAACAGCATGCTCCGCAGCAAGCAGGAGAGGCGTCTCAGGCACGTTCGCGATGCCTAAGGTCAGTGCGCCGGCATTTCGGGCCGCTTTGACGCAGGCGACAGTGTAAGGCGTCCTCCCGCTTGCTGCTATCCCGACCACGACATCATTCTCTGTCAGGGCAAGCGCCTCCACCTCGGCACGCCCGGCCTCGGCATTGTCTTCTGCGTTCTCAACGGCATTCAGGAGAGCTTCCCGTCCCCCCGCTATCAGCAGGCACATCCGCTCTGGCGGCCAGTTGTAGGTTGGTTCGAGTTCCGCCCCATCCTGCGCGGCCAGACGCCCGGAACTGCCCGCTCCGGCATAAATCAGACGACCACCGGCCATGAGCCGGGGAAGGGCGCTTTCAACCGCTTCTGTCAAAGCCGGCAGAGCTGATGCGACGACAGCCGCCGCTGCAAGCTGGGATTGCCAGAGCGCCGTCAACTGCGTGGCGACAGGCCATGTGTCGTAATCCAGAAAAGCCGGGTCAGCAGTTTCCGTGGCGGGCAGGAGTAAAGACATGAGAGCTCAGTTCCCGTTCGTCGCTTTTTTGGCGAGGGGAGCGATGAACAGGGGAGCCGTATCCCATGGAAAGAGCACCCATGTGTCCTGCGGCACTTCCATGACGAAAAGATCAGTCAGCGGCTTTCCCGTCGGCTTGGCGTAGAGGCAGGCGAAGAACGCTTTTGGCAGACGCTCGCGTACGACGCGGGCCGTGATGCCGGAATCGACAAGATCATCCACGACAAGAAAGCCTTCGCCGTCTCCGGCAGCCTGCGGATCCTTGATTATTTTTGGAGTGCCTTTTGACTCTTCATCATAGGTCACAACGGAAATTGACTCGATCAGACGGCAGTCGAGCTCACGGGCGAGGATAGCGGCTGGGATCAGACCGCCTCTGGTAATAGCGACAATTCCCTTGAACGGACCCTTCGGCATGAGGGTTTCCGCCAAAGTACGGGCATCGCGGTGAAGCTGATCCCAGGTCACAGTTGCATAAGTCGTCGCTGTCACGCCGCGTCTCCATTGATCTCAGTCTCTTCGCCGCAGGCTCGATACAGGCTTAAGGCGGCGTAACGATTGTATTGCCTCCCGTCACCTGTCTTGGCAACGTGAAGGGGTGGGTGGTGTCAGCCCGATCATCACCTGCTAGGAACTGACGCATGTCAGCGTCTGATTCCTCCGCCCCCTCGTCTCCCGATATCACTCTGTTACGGCAACCGGGCCTGATCAGTTGTCTGGTCGGACGCAATCTTTCCGCCTTCTCCTCTCAGGTGCAAGCGGTTGCCGTTGGCTGGCAGATCTATTCCCTGACGCATAGCGCCGCTTCTCTGGGTTTTGTCGGTCTGGCGCAGTTTCTTCCCATGCTGTTGCTGACTCTGCCTGCCGGGCATGTGGCGGACCAGTTCAGCCGTCATCGTATCGTGATCACCTGTCAGATGATCGAAGCCTCTGCGGCGTTCGGCATGGCGATTGCCTCCTGGCAGCATCTGATCGGTCCGTGGGCGCTCTATGCGCTGGTAGCCCTCTTCGGAGCCTGTCGCGCTTTTGAAATGCCCGCGCAGCAGACATTCCTGCCCGCCATCGTTCCAACCTCCCTGTTTCCACGAGCGGCGGCCTTGTCGTCATCCCTGTTTCAGGTGGCCTGCATCGCCGGCCCTTCACTGGGTGGCGTGCTGTACGGCTTCGGCGCCGACACCTGCTATGCGTTGTGCTGCATCGGTTTTGCGTCATCCGCTCTGGCGACAGCGTCAATCAGAATGCGCTTCCCCGAACGCCGTCGTCAGCCCATTACGCTGGAATCCGTGATGGGAGGCATCGCTTTCCTGCGCAGGCAACGGCCCATGCTGGGAGCGATCTCGCTCGATCTGTTCGCCGTGCTGCTTGGTGGCGCAACGGCGCTTCTGCCAGTCTATGCCGAGGATATTCTGCATGCAGGACCTGTCGCGCTTGGTCTGCTCAGGGCTGGTCCCGCCATGGGTGCTGTTCTGATGGCAGTCATCATGACTCGTTGGCCTATCCGCAGAAATGCAGGAAAAATCATGTTCCTGTCAGTCGCTGTATTTGGAGTGGCGACGATCGTGTTCGGTGTATCGCGCTCGATCCCGCTCTCCATTCTGGCCCTGATGGTTCTGGGGGCCGCTGATGTGATCAGCGTGATGGTCAGGGGTGCGCTGATCCAGCTTGGCACGCCCGATGAAATGCGCGGGCGCGTCTCAGCCGTGAACATGCTGTTCATCGGTTCCTCCAACCAGCTTGGAGAGTTTGAGAGCGGCATGCTGGCGGCCTGCGTGGGGGCAGTCCCCGCCGTGGTGATTGGCGGTGTCGGCACGCTGATTGTGACGGGCGTGTGGATGCGCCTTTTCCCCGGACTGCGTGAACTGGATCGTCTTGATGACATCAAACCCTCTGCCTGAACCACGAGTGCCTGAACCACGAGGGGCGGTGATTGCCGTCTGCCGTAACCCGGCCGATGGACGGTTTCTACTGGTGCGACGCGCCAATCCTCCGGACGCCGGCCTGTGGGGATTCCCCGGTGGACGCATCGAACCGGGAGAGGATCTTCTGACGGCAGCCAGCCGCGAACTCACGGAGGAAACCGGCCTCGATACCCGGGGGATATGTGCGCTGACGGCCTTTGATTCGATCCACCGGGACGAGGACGGGGCTCTGCTGTTTCATTACGTCATTGTGGCGGTGCGGTGTGACTTAACGTCTCCTCTTTCCGCACCGGAGCCCGTAGCCGCTGATGACGCCCTTGAAGCAGGGTGGTTCAGTCTCGAAGCAATCGGCAGGTTTGGCGCGCTTGCCAGTGCCGGCGTCTTCACGCTTGCGCAACGGGCTGAAAAGGAAGCGCGAGGCTCCTGACCTTGCGCTTCCGTGCAGGGTTGTCTATCGCGCAGGCATGGACAGCACAGAACGGCCGGACACCGGGGGAGAAGACCTCGTGACGTCAGAACCGACGAGGCCCGCAAAACCCATCACGGACGAGCCCCATGTTGCGGCAGAACTTGCCGCGCATGGAGACATGCCGGTCATGGATCTGCGACCGGAACGTGGAATGGCCCGTGTCGTTCACGCTCTGGACGACCTGTCGGGCAGTCTCCGGCTGCTCCGCCTCGGCTGGATGCTGGGTTGGCTTGATATAAAAATGCGTTATCGCGGTTCATTGCTCGGGCCGTTCTGGGTCACCATTTCCACGACCATTCTGGTTGCGGCGATGGGTATGCTGTACGCCACACTGCTGCACACGGATCTCAGGGCTTATCTGCCGTTCCTGTGCTTTTCTCTCGTGCTGTGGTCCTATCTGAGTGGTGTTGTCACAGACGGGTGCTGTGCTTTCACAAGCACATCCAGCCTGATCCATTCGATCCGTATGCCATTCACCGTTCATATCATGCGGGTGATGGTCAGGAATTTCCTGACCTTTCTGCATAGTGTCGGCGTGATTGTCGTGCTGTTCGCCATCTTCCGGATCACGCCGACCTTCAACTGGTCCCTGCCAGCCGGTGTCTTCCTGTGGATTACGGATCTCTACGCCATTACCCTGATGCTCGGTGTGCTGGGCGCGCGTTTTCGCGACATGCCGCCGATTGCCGCCAATGTGATGCAGATCCTGTTCTTTGTGACGCCGATCCTCTGGAAACCCGATCTCATTTATCTGGGGCGGCAATATATGTTGCTTGACCCCTGTTATCCGCTGATCGAGATCCTGCGAGGCCCCTTTATGGGAGTGGTCTTGAGACCATCCATCTGGTTCATGGCCCTGGCCTACAGTGTTGTTCTCTGGTGTGTCTCTTTTCTGCTGTTCGCCCGCCTGCGCGGCCGTCTGGCTTACTGGGTGTAGACGATATGGCTGGAATCGATGTCACGAGCCTGTCCATATCCTTTCCACTCTATCACGGTGATGCGCGCAGTCTGAAGAAGACCATGAAAAGCGCGCTGACAGGCAAAGCCCCATCGAGCCGGTTTGCCCGTGACGCGCGTAACCGGATCATGGTGCAGGCGCTCACGGACATCAGCTTTTCCCTGAATCCCGGTGAACGTCTTGGTCTGATCGGGCGAAACGGAGCGGGCAAGACGACACTCCTGCGGGCGCTCAGCGGAATTTACGAGCCTGTCGAAGGCCGCGTGGTTGTGCGGGGACGGGTAGGGACGCTGCTGGATACATCCCTTGGCATGGACCCTGAACTGTCAGGCCGGGAGAATATCCGCCTGCGTGGGCTGTTCTTCGGATTGTCGGACATGGCCATCCGGGAGGTCGAGCAGGATGTCGAGAGTTTCGCAGATCTGGGCGCTTTCATGGATCTTCCTCTGAAAACCTATAGCTCAGGCATGAGTCTGCGTCTGGCCTTTGGTCTTGCGACAGCGATCATGCCGGAAATCCTGATCATGGATGAGTGGTTCATGGCCGGAGACGCTACGTTCATCCAGCGTGCGGAAGGGCGGATTGCAGGACTGGTCGAAGGGGCGGAGATTCTGGTTATTTCCAGCCATATGCCAGCCATTGTCGAGAAATGGTGCACACGCGTGCTCTGGATGGAGCAGGGGAAGATCGTGATGGATGGCAGGCCTGCTGATGTGCTGCCGGTCTACCTGAATGCGGGGCATTAAACTGGCGCATATCCGTTCAGGAACGGAACGTCATAGCCTGATAATGGCCTGATTTTTGTTGGCTGAGAGTATGCGGGCAACCCTTTTCTGAAAAGGTGATGGTTGCCCGCGACAGGGAAATTACGCGTCCGGACTGGCCAGCGGTCCGAGCGCCGCCTGCACGCCAAACTCTCCCGGCAGCGAACCACGCGGAAACAGCACGTTGACGTGGCCCATCTTGCGACCGGGCCTGGCTTCGCGTTTGCCGTAAAGATGCGGGATCAGCCCCTGTGCAGCGATGATCTCGGGCCACAGGGCCATATCTTCCGGTCCCACCAGGTTCTTCATGACTGCGTCCGAGTGGCGCACAGGTTCCGGCAGCGGAAGCCCTGTCACAGCACGCACATGCATTTCAAACTGGTCGTAAGGACAGGCATCCATCGTCCAGTGGCCGGAATTGTGTGGGCGGGGCGCTATTTCGTTGACAAGCAGCTCGCCATTTCGGCCAACGAACATCTCGACGCCCATGATTCCGACGAGGTCGAGACCTTCCGCAATACGAGAGGCGATCCCGCCTGCCTGTAAAGCCAGTTCTTCGCTGATACGGGCAGGGGCCAGACTGAGGTCGAGAATACCCGAGACATGGCGGTTCTCAGTCGCGGTGAAACTACGTGTGGTTCCATCGACACCGCGCACCACCATGACGCTGATTTCCATCGCGAAATCGATCATTCCTTCCGCCACCAACGGCTTTGGCGAGAGCGACGCCAGAGCCGCATCGAGCTTTTCGACGCCATGGACGCGGAACTGTCCCTTGCCGTCATAGCCCATCCGGGTGGTTTTCAGAATAAAGGGATAACCAAGCGTCTCAGCTGCGACAGCAAGGCTCTCTGCGTCGGTAACCACGGACCACGGCGCTACCGGGATGCCAATGGAGCCAAGGAATGTCTTTTCCTGTTCGCGGTCCTGACTGATCCGGAGAATGGCGCCGGAGGGACGGACGGGCTTGAGAACTGACAGCAGATCGAGTCCATTCGCGGACACATTCTCAAACTCGAATGTCACGACATCGACAGCCGACGCAAAGCGTTTCAGGACATCCGGGTCGTCGAACGAGCCGATGGTGGCGTCGTGAGAAACCTGCAATCCCGGCTCATCTTCGTGCTGGGCGAGAATGTGGGAGCGGAAGCCAAGACGGGCGGCCGCCATGGCGGACATCCGTCCAAGCTGGCCGCCGCCTACAATACCGATGACAGAGTTCGGGGGCAGTGCAGTCGTATTATTTTTCGGGTTCATCACGTACCGAGGCAGTCTGAAGTGCGCGCCATGTATCGAGCCGGGCGGCAAGTTCCGCATCGGAAATGGCGAGAATGGAGGAGGCGAGCAGGGCCGCATTGATGGCGCCAGCCTTGCCGATGGCCAGTGTGCCGACCGGTATGCCGCCGGGCATCTGAACAATGGACAGCAGGCTGTCCATACCTTTCAGGGCCTTTGATTCGACTGGCACACCCAGCACCGGCAGGCGTGTCCATGCCGCGCACATGCCCGGAAGATGGGCCGCGCCGCCAGCGCCGGCGATGATGACTGAAAGGCCGCGATCCGCTGCCGTGCGGGCATAGTCCGCCAGCCGGTCCGGTGTCCGGTGGGCCGAGACGATCTTCACCTCATATGGCACTTCCAGAGCTTCCAGTGTCAGCGTGGCATGCCGCATGGTTTCCCAGTCTGACTGGCTGCCCATGATAATTCCGACGCGGGGTGCTTCAGAGTTCTGTTGTAAAGACTCATCCGCTGCCGCTTCGGGCTGGTTTTCAATATTATCCATGATCTCTCAAATCTCAGAAGCCGGTCAGACCATTCTGTTCAAGCGATATTATCCGGAATAAGGTGACTCTCGATCCATGCAATCTCATCCTTAAGGAGAAGCTTGCGTTTCTTCAGCCTCTGAAGCTGAAGATGATCCATCGGTTCATGGACCAGACGGTCAATGACCGTATCCAGATCACGGTGTTCGCTTCGCAACTCATGAAGCCTGCGAAGCATACTTTCCCGGTCACTCAGCATCGCACCTCCGGCAATTCCGTTCCGTGATATTCTCCACGAACATCTGTTTTACACATCCGTGAGACAATCAGTCCTGATTTTTGTCACGTTAAGCCAACGTATTGTCTGACACCAGAGGCAGAACCCGTTCCGAAATGAAGAACACCCATCGGAGCAAAAATAATCCGTAAAACATGAGCAATTTTTCATGTCAGATTGGTGACGGACGGCGCTAGCATTCGCATGTTGCAACTATCCAATCGGAGAGTGAAACAATGAGCAAGCAGTCCCGCCTGGAAAGCCTAAGCCGCCGCCACTCCGTTCTTGATGAAAAAATCCACGATGAAGGGCACCGGCCAATGCCGGATCAGCATGTCCTGATGCGCCTTAAACTGCAGAAGCTCACTGTCAAGGAGGAAATGGACCGTATCAGGGCCGTATCCTGATGTGACGACTGTTATCAGGCTGCGCCTGTAGAAACAGGCGCAGCCTGTGATTATTCTCCGTCAGCGCTTTCGATCGGCATGGGTTGCGGCACTTCGTGCCCTTCACGTGTCAGGCGCTCGTTGGCGGCGGCAACAGCAGCATTCAGGTCCATCTGGCTGCACAGGCCCAGGGTCACCGGGTCACGTGGCTTGATGTTCTGGCTGTTCCAGTGTTGACGGTCGCGAACCTTGGCGATGGTGTCCTTGGTTGTGCCGAGCAGCTTGGCAACCTGCTGATCCTGAACCTGTGGGAAATTACGTAGAAGAAAAGCGATGCCATCCGGCCGGTCGTTGCGACGGGCGACCGGCGTGTAACGGGCGCCTTTGGCGCGGCGTTTCACCGGGTTGATGGTCGAAAGAATTTTCAGTCTGGCATTCGTGTCGGCTTCACAGCGACTGATTTCCTCCGCCGTGACCTGACGATTGGCGACCGGATCATATCCCACGATTCCCTGCGCCACTTCACCATCAGCGATAGCCTGCACTTCAAGCGGATGCATGCCACAGAATTCAGCGACCTGAGTGAAGGTCAGGGCAGTCTTTTCGATCAGCCATACGGCTGTCGCTTTGGGCATAAGAGGAAGCGTGCTCATCATCGATCCTGTTGCTGCGTGGTCTCTTGGCGCTCACGCAGGCACCGGGATCGGTTTGAGGGGGAGGAGCCTCGCTGGTCCGTCCCTGCGTGCCTGCCGGCGCGCTCTTGGTACGGTAATGGCCGCCGCTTGCGACCGGGTCAAGCGAAAAACGTCGATCCGGACGGAGCGAAATGCAATTCATGGAGCAGCAAAAAAGAAAAAACCCTGCGACCGGGCTACGGTGCAGGGTTTCGCAAGGTCATCTGTGAAAAGAACGCATCCTTTCACAGTGATCCTTTTCTCAGGAGCTGCGCTTGCCGATGCCAGCGAAACGCTTGTTGAACTTGGCCACCTGACCTCCACTGTCGATCATGCGCTGGACGCCTGTCCATGCCGGATGAGACTTCGGGTCGATATCAAGACGCAGCGTGTCGCCTGGGGCGCCCATGCATGAATACGTTTTGTATTCGGTACCGTCGGTCATGATGATGTTGACCTCGTGGTAGTCGGGGTGAATGTTCTGTTTCATTTCAACGCTCTCTAGGAATAAAGATCCCGATGCCGACCGGGATGGATCGCGCACGTATAGGCGGATACGGCAGCCATGGCAACGAAGAAAGCGGTAGAAAATGGCAATTTCCCGCACCTGGGCAGGGTGTGGTCAGACGCAGGCATCCGGAAAATCTTTAATGGGCTTTTGATTGTCTGTGGCCAAAAAATCAATTTCCGCGCCCATTTGTTGCCATAAGGTTAATCTATTGTTGTAATCAAGAGTGGACAGTCGATAAGACAGGCTACATCATTTTTTAGAGGATCTCATGGCAGACAAGAAACTTGCTGTGCATACACCGGGCTGGGTCAACGATTTCAAAGCCTTCATCATGCGGGGCAATGTCGTTGACATGGCCGTCGGTGTCATCATCGGTGCATCCTTTACGGCAATTGTGAACAGCCTCGTCAAGGACGTGTTCAATCCAGTGCTTGGTCTGGCCACAGGCGGCATTGACTTCAGCAATCTGTTCGTAACCCTTAAAGGCCCGATTGAGCCGACCCTGGATGCAGCCCAGAAAGCGGGGGCAGTCACCC
The DNA here is from genome assembly GCF_002005445.1 of Acetobacter aceti. Taxonomy (NCBI): domain Bacteria; kingdom Pseudomonadati; phylum Pseudomonadota; class Alphaproteobacteria; order Acetobacterales; family Acetobacteraceae; genus Acetobacter; species Acetobacter aceti. Next base: position 1,874,777 of record NZ_CP014692.1, on the reverse strand, counting down.
TCAACTATGGTGTCTTCATCAACGCAGTCATTCAGTTCCTGATTGTCGCCATTGTCATCTTCTGGATGGTGCGCCTTCTGTCCAAGCTGCACACAAAGCAGGCTGAAGAGCCCGCAGCGCCGCCAGCACCAACCAAGAGTGAACTCCTGTTGCAGGATATCCGTGACGCCATCGTTCATCAGCAGACGCACGGCTGATCGACTGTCTCGTATGAGCCTGAAGAAAAGGGGAGCTCCGGCTCCTCTTTTTTTTACTTTGTTCCTGAAGATAGAACAGTTTCCTGGAAGTCAGCTTTACCTTCTCATAAGGCCGGATACTGGACTGGAGTGATTTCATGATCCCTGAAAGACAAAATGCTCCTGCTTCAGATGAAACGGAAGCGGATAATGACGAAATTCAGAAAACAGATGAAAAGAGCAAGAGGAAATGGCTTCCTGAAAAAATCTCATTTCTTCCCGGGAAAGTAGCTGGCATCAGAGACGATGTCATGGACAGTGCGGTCTGGCTGAAAGATAAAACTATATCCTTGAAAGAGGCTGCAATCATCAGGAAGTATCAGCCTTATATTGAAGGGGCCATTTCAAAGGTCGCGGCTTCCACACTTTTCGAAATCATTTCTGATGAACTGATTATTGCAAAGGTGGCTAATATCGTCATTGACCACTTGCCTCTCCACATGCGTCTTGTTCTGCGTAAAACAGGGATGGACCGGCTTCTTGTCGCCACCTTGGCTAAAGTGAAAACCCAGATAATCCAGCAGATTTCTGCCGCCAGAGCAGCAAGAAAAGCACAAGAAGCCGTTATGGTCGAACAGGGTATCAATGAAACTGTCAAGGCAGCTTCCGTAACGCATGAAGCAGACAATGCGCCGAAAACGCCCGATCCTTGAAGTATCATAGTGAAATGAGGTTCGACTGATATGCTCTTTCGGGCTTAATAGTCCGGGACAGTCTTGCCTGATAGCACCATCCCCGTCCCGAGTTTCAGTGCCGCCAATTTCCAGAACAGCATTGATTATCCCGGCAGAAAATACAGGATCAACGGCACAATAATCGCCGTCACCAGCCCGTTCAGCCCAATCCCCAGCGCCGCGAAAGCAGCGCCCACCGGATCACGCTGCGCCACCTGAGCCGCGGCGATCCCGCTGCCTGCAATCCCCGCCGCCAGTCCGTGCGCCCGCCAGTCCGTAATCCCCAACCGTCGCAGGGTCGTCTCTCCAATCATCGCCGCGATGATCCCGCCCAGAATGGCGAAGGCTGCCGTCAGCGCCGGAATACCGCCAATCTGCGTGGTGATGGCGATGGCGATCGGTGTCGTGACCGCCTTCGGCGCCATGGACAGGGCGACATCATGGGAACCGCCCAACAACAGAACGAGCAACACACCGCTGACCACGGACGTTATCGACCCTGCCAGAAGAGCCAGTGTCATGGCGGGGAGGCTGCGGGTGACGAGACGAATTGAATCCGCCAGCGGAATGGCCAGCGCGACGGTGGCAGGGCCAAGCAGAAAGTTGATGATTTTCACGGACTGAAAATACGTCGCATAAGGTGTTTCCGTGACCAGAAGCCCGAGCGCGACGAAAGCGATCGCAAACAGCACGGGATTGGCCCACGGCGCACGATCAAGCCGGATCTGCAACCGCACGCCGAGCGCGAAGACCGCAAGCGTTACACTCAGCCAGAACAGGGTTTCCATATTCGGCTCGGGCAGAAAACGCGCGTAAATCTGATGAAGCGTGTGGGAAAAAGACTGCATTGTCAGAGCACCTGTCCACCTGTGTCGGGAATACGCTCGGGCGAGGGGCGGTCGCGGGTCGCCCTGTGCATCACGAACGCTGTCACCATCAGTCCGAGAAGTGTCGAACCGAACAGCGCCACCGCAATCGGAAGTCCGTTCGCAAGCAGTACCGGCATCTGCGTGACCAGCCCCACTCCCGCAGGGACGAACAGCAGTCCCAGGCAGGCGATCAGACTGCGGGACAGCGAGGACAGGGCAGGGGTGTCAAAGGAAGAGGCGGGCTTGTCCGCCCGTATCCGGCTGCGTTTCCAGAGCAGGGCAGCGGCCAGCAGGAACATGCCGATCACCGGACCGGGAACCGGGAGATGCAGCACGGTCTGCAACGCGGACCCGACAAGCTGGAACAGAATCAGGATAAGGAAAGCTTCCGGCATGGCTTTTCTTCTTTTTGGAGGCGCAGCAAACGCCCGAACCGAAAAAGAGAGGGCCGGGTGTCGTGCTCCCCGATTTGTAAAGGGTTGCGAGGCTGAATGTCGCTCGCAACCCGATCTCTGGCAAACCACATTTGCGCGTCTGGCAGGGTCAAAAGGCGTTCCGACTTCTGGAGAACTGGCCGGAACGCCTTGCGCTATCTGTCACCAAGGAGGATGAAGGAGCCGTCAGTCAGCGGCGAACTCCATGTCCTCATGGGAGACACCGTCGATGCGGTGGCGGCTTTTCGCCTCCCTGCGACGTCTGTGCAGGATGCTCTCCGTGTAACCGTTCGGCTGACGCGCTCCGTCGAACACCAGTTCACGGGCCGCCATGAAGGCAGGACCATCCTGATGGGTGGAGAGCGGAATGTAACCAGCCTCATCCTGATTCTGCTCGTCCACCATCCGCGCCATGCGGATAAGCGCGGCCTCGACCTGCGCTTCCGACACGACTCCGTGCATCAGCCAGTTGGCGACATGCTGCGAGGAAATCCGCAGTGTGGCGCGATCTTCCATCAACCCGACATTGTTCAGGTCAGGCACTCTGGAACAACCGACGCCCATATCCACCCAGCGCACCACATAGCCGAGGATGCTCTGGAGATTGGTGTCGAGTTCGGCGGCGATTTCCTCTTCCGACCAGTGTGCGCCCTGAGCGAGGGGCAGGGACAGCAGATCCTCCATCGGCAGCGGCGCGTGGTATTTCAGCTCCTTCTGGACCTCCATCACGTCCACCTGATGATAATGCAGTGCGTGAAGGGTGGCCGCCGTGGGTGACGGAATCCACGCGGTGCTGGCGCCTGCCCGCATCTGCGCGCCTTTCTGCTCCAGCATGTCGGCCATCCGGTCGGGGATCGCCCACATCCCCTTGCCGATCTGGCCATGGCCACGCGGACCGATACCGAGACCACATTCCAGCCCGATGGCGACATTGCGCTGCTCGTAAGCCCTGATCCACGGCTCCTGCTTCATGTCGCCTTTCCGCACGACCGGACCTGCCTTCATGCAGGTGTGGATTTCGTCACCCGTCCGGTCCAGGAAGCCGGTGTTGATGAAGAACACGCGCTCGCGGGCCGCGTTGATACAGGCGGCAAGATTACAGCTTGTGCGCCGCTCTTCGTCCATGATGCCCATCTTGAGCGTGTTGCGCGGCAGGGACAGGATCTCCTCAACCGAGGTGAAGATGGCATCGGACAGTGCAACCTCCTGCGAGCCATGCATCTTCGGGCGAACGAGATAGATCGAGCCCATGCGGCTGTTGCGGACCGGGCTGTTGCCGCGCAGATCATGCAGTGCGATGGCGGACAGGATGGCGGCGTCGATCACACCTTCCGGTGTTTCGTTGCCTTCAGCGTCCAGCACCATGTCCGTGAACATATGATGACCGACGGTGCGCACCAGCATCAGGCTGCGGCCGTGCAGCGTCAGCGGTGCGCCATCCGGTGCGGTGTAACTGCGATCCTGGGCCAGCGTGCGGTTCGTGACCTGACCGTTGCGGGGAACCGCCGCTGTCAGCGTGCCACGCATCAGACCGAGCCAGTTACGATAGACCAGAACCTTGTCCTGCGCGTCCACGGCGGCCACGCTGTCCTCGCAGTCCATGATGGTGCTCATGGCGGCTTCGACAATCACGTCGGCGATTCCGGCCTTGTCCACACTGCCGATCGGGGACGAACGGTCGATCTTGAGCTCGATATGCAGGCCGCGATTGTTGAACAGCACAGCCCGGGGCTCTGCTGGCGCACCTGCGAAACCGGCGAACTGCGTCGGGTGTTTCAGTCCTGTCGTGCGGCCGCACTCGAGCTTCGCGTGCAGTTCGCCATGATGCACGTAGTAGGACAATGCATCCGCGTGGCTACCGATGAGCAGAGGCACGGTCTCATCAAGGAACAGCTTGGCGCGACGGACGACGATGCGGCCCCGGAGCGGATTGTATTCCGTACCGGACTGGAAAGGCGGCGTCTGGGGCAGGGCGTCCGTTCCGTAGAGCGCGTCATACAGGCTGCCCCACCGCGCGTTGGCGGCGTTCAGGGCGTAGCGGGCGTTGTTGACGGGCACCACGAGCTGCGGCCCGGCGACCCGGCCGATCTCCGCGTCCACGTTCTGCGTCGAGACGGTGAATTTGGGCGGGAGTTCCTCGACGTAACCGATCTCGCGCATGAAGCGGGTGCGGAGATGCATGTCCGTGCCGCTGCTGCCGATCAGGAAATTGTCGATAGCCTTCTGGAGTCGGTCGCGCTGAGCGAGCGCGTGACGAATTTTGGGGGAGTATTCGACGACAAGACCGGAGATGCCCGCCCAGAACGTCTCCGGTGAAACGCCGGTTTCCGGCAGAACTTCGGTGTTGACGAACGTATGAAGACCGCGATCGATGCTGATGCCTTCAATCTGGATATGCGTGGTCATAGTCGTGTCTCCGGGTCCGTGACGGTCTGCCGACTGCGCCTTTCTGGATGTACAGGGGCTGGAAGACCGTCACGGATGCTTCGATAAAATGAGGACCATCGTCCCGCCCGCCTCCGCAGTTGGACGGGACGATGTGCGCCGGATCGGCTCCCGGCGCGGGAGTTCAGTGGTCAGTGATGGTTGAACTGGTCATGCTCGGTGGAGCCGTGCATGGCCGTTGTGGAAGACTGGCCACCGCTGGCCGTTGTGGCGACTGCATCGAACCAGCCGGTGCCAACCTCGCGCTGATGGCGGGTCGCGGTGTAACCGTCCGCTTCCGCCGCGAACTCGGCCTGCTGCAACTCGGAATAGGCCGCCATGCCGCGCTCGGCGTAGCCTTTCGCAAGCTGGAACATGGAGAAGTTCAGCGCGTGGAAGCCCGCGAGCGTGACGAACTGGTATTTGTAGCCCAGCTTGCCGAGCGCCTTCTGGTATTCGGCGATCTCCTTCTCGGACAGTTTCTTTTTCCAGTTGAAGGAAGGCGAGCAGTTGTAGGCCAGCAGCTTGCCGGGGAACTTCTTGTGGATCGCCTCGGCAAACTGCTCGGCTTCCTTCAGGTTCGGCTCGGACGTCTCCCACCACAGGAGGTCGGCGTACGGCGCATAGGCTTCGCAACGGGCGATCGCGTATTCAACGCCGAGACCTTCCTTGATCCGGAAGAAGCCTTCCGCCGTGCGCTCGCCGCTGAGGAACGGACGGTCGCGCTCGTCCACGTCCGACGTGAGAAGCTGGGCGGAGTGGGCGTCGGTGCGACAGACCAGCAGGGTCGGCGTGCGCTCGACATCAGCGGCCAGGCGAGCGGAATTCAGCGAACGCAGGTGCTGCGAAATGGGGATCAGCACCTTGCCGCCGAGATGGCCGCATTTCTTCTCGGACGCAAGCTGGTCCTCGAAATGAACGCCCGCCGCGCCAGCCGCAATCATGGAGCGCATCAGTTCGAACACGTTCAGAGCGCCTCCGAAACCAGCCTCGGCGTCGGCTACGATCGGCGCCATCCAGTAGGTCTTGTCGCCCTTGCCTTCCAGTGTCGCGATCTCGTCACAGCGGCGTAGCGCGTTGTTGATACGCGACACCACGTTCGGCACGGAGTTGGCCGGATAGAGCGACTGGTCGGGATACATCTGCCCCGCAAGATTCGCATCCGCAGCGACCTGCCAGCCGGACAGGTAGATGGCCTTGAGGCCAGCCTTGACCTGCTGCATGGCCTGATTGCCTGTCAGCGCACCGAGTGAGTTGATGTAAGGCTCTTCATGCAGCAGTTTCCACAGGCGCTCCGCACCCATCCGTGCGATCGTGTGTTCGACGGTGAACGATCCGGACAGCTTCGCCACATCCTGCGCGGTGTAGTCCCGCTCGATACCGGCAAAGCGGGTCTTGTCACTGATGAACTTTTCGATGGCGTCAACGGAGGACATGGCGTTGTTCCTTCTTGTTTGTGATGTTTTCAGTTAAGAGGGTTTCATTGATTACTTCTACAGAAAAGGAACAGTTTCTTATGAATGCTGTAAATTCGTTTACAAAAATAACTCTATATTTGTAAAACATGTCATGACTGGATCATCTTCAACACGCATTGGCCGTATCGTTCGTCGTCTCAGGCAGGAGAGGGAGCTCTCCCAGCAGGCTCTGGCTGCGCGACTGGGAATTTCCGCCAGTTATCTCAACCTGATCGAACATGATCAGCGCAGTGTCACGGCGTCTCTGCTGATCAAGTTCACGCGTGCGCTGGATGTCAGCATAGAGGCCCTGTCGGGCTCGGAAGAGCAGAAGATCGAAGCCCAGTTGCGGGAGGCGCTGTCGGACCCGGAACTGGGTAACGATATGGAGGGGACGGCACACGAAGTTGCCGCCGTTGCCTCACAGGCCCATGTCGCCAAGGCGATTCTGGCGCTGCATCAGGCCTACCGTGCGGCGCGTCATGATGCTGAAGGGATGGCGCTGCCGGGCGGGCGTCGTCTTGTTCTTCCTCAGGAAGAGGTGAGGAAGATTTATGACGAACACCGCAGCTATTTTTCGGCGTTGGAGGAGGTTGCCGAAAGTGTCCGTGAGGAAATGGCGCGGGATATGGGGTTTGTCCATGGAGAGGGGCTGCCGCAGGCTGAAGTGAATCATGCTGTGGCGACGCGGCTGCGCCAGAAACATGGTGTGGTCGTGCAGGTTCTTCCCATGGACGACGCACTGAGGCGTTATGATCCTGTCACGCGACAGCTTGTTCTTTCCGATCTTCTGCCTCGTGAAAGTCGTGGATTTCAACTGGCTTTTCAGCTCATGCTTCTGGAAGCACGGGATGTTGTGGAAGCGCTTCTTGCTGAAATGGACCCCAGCACGAAGGAGGCCCGTACATTCCTGCAGATTGGTCTGACCAATTATGCTGCCGCCGCGATCATGATGCCCTATATGGCTTTTCTGAAAATGGCTGTCGCCAGCCGCTATGATATGGAAGTTCTGAGCTTCCGCTTCGGTGTGTCTTACCAGCAGGCGGCGCAGCGTCTCGCCAGTCTTCAGCGGCCGGGCGCTCGCGGCGTGCCGTTCTTCTTTGTCCGGACAGATCCGGCGGGAAATATCAGTAAAAGTTTTTCAGCCTGTGGCTTTCCCATTCCCCGTCAGGGCAATCCCTGTCCGCAGTGGAATGCCTGCACCGCGTTTACAACGCTCGGCCAGATCAAGACCCAGATTGTCGCCTTCACAACCGGCCAGTCCTTTCTCTCGATTGCCAGAAGCTCTCTGGGCATGGCTCAGCGCTGGGGGGATGTGCGCCCTATACGGACCATTACTATTGGGTGCGATCTCTCCCGCGCACGGGAGGTGGTGTATTCCGATCAGCTCAATCTGGAAGCACGCCCGACTTCCATCGGTATTTCCTGTCATCTGTGTGACTGGGAAGATTGTCGGTCACGGGCTTTTCCACCGCTGAAGCATCGTTTGATTCCGGATATCAATGAACGTGTCATGCGTCCGATACCGTTCGAAGGCCCATGAAACCGGTGGCTGGTCTTGTTGTAAAAAGGAGAAGACGGTCATCCCGTCTTCTCCTTTCCTGTAAGAAATGAACGATACAGTCAGTTTGAAGTCACGCGGCCTTGCTGGCGAAAAGGCGCGCCAGAATATAGCATCCGACAGCCGTCAGCAGAGAACTGAGCGCTGTCATACGCTCTCCCGGATCGATCAGCATGGCGATGAAAACCAGAACCACAGCACCGATCGTCACGTAGTTGATCACAGGAAACAGTGGCAGCGCGAAGTTTTCTTTTTCTGTTCCATCCTTACGGGCCAGACGACGCGCAACGATATAGGAAGAGGCGATCAGGCAGTAGATCAGCAGGATCAGACCACCACTACAGTTCAGCAGAAAAGCGAAAACCGTTTTTGGCGCAAGAATGGATGAGAAGGCGACAATCGCGCCCGCGATGCTGCTGACCAGAATGGCGAGGCGCGGGGCTTCAGCCGTTGAGTTGCGGGTAAGAGCTTCCGGAGCATCACCCTTGTCCGCAAGCTCTGTCAGAATACGGGAGGTGATGTACATGCTGGAGTTGAGGCAGGACAGAACCGCACTCAGAATGACGAGACGGGTGATCAGGCCCGCACCCGGAATGCCCATTGCGTCCATCGCCGTGACGAAAGGTGACTTTCCAGCGACGACAGTGGTCCAGGGGATGACGAGCAGGATCATTGTGACGGAGGCAAGGTAGAACAGTGTCACGCGGATGCCGACGCTGCGTGTCACGCGGGCGACATTCTTGCCGGGCTCGGACGATTCAGCCGCAGCAACTGTAGCGATTTCCGAACCCATCATGGTGAACAGGATGGTCGGGATCAGCGAAAGAACAGAGATGAAACCATGCGGGAAAAAGCCGCCATGTCCGAGAAAATTTTCGGTGGCAGGCACGCCCGGACCAAAGATGTGAAAAACATACAGCAGGGAAATACCGACAAAAAGCAGGATGCTGAGAACCTTGATGCCGGAAAGCCAGAACTCGCATTCGCCGAAAATACGGGGCGCGGCGAAATTGATCAGCTGAAGAAGGATGATCAGTCCCAGAGACAGAATCCAGACAGGCAGATTGACCCAGTCCTGCATCAGCATGGCGCCGGCAATCGCCTCGCTACCCAGTACGACAACCCAGAAGAACCAGTAAAGCCAGCCAGAGGTAAATCCGACATGGTCACCGTGAGCTTTCCGGATATACTCCACGAAGGAGCCTCGTCCCGGATCTGCGATCACCATTTCCCCGAGCATACGCATGATCATGAAGATCAGGATGCCGACCATCAGGAAGCCCAGAAGAATGGCTGGACCGGTCGCCACGATGGCGGCGCTGCTGCCGACGAACAGGCCCGCTCCAATGACGCCGCCAAGGGCGATCATCATGATGTGCCGGTTCTTCAGACCGTTTTCCTGTAGCCCGCTCACTGCGTTATTCTGCTCCGCCATAAGAGACAAATCCTCTATAGATGTCTGTTTCCGTCACCTCTGCCTGGCAGAAGAAAGAAAAAACCTGATGATAAATCAGCAATATTGCTGACTGCGATAATATGCCGTTCCTTTGTTCCGGAGTCATTACAGTTTAGACGCCCGCTCAGGTCAAGGATCGCGATACCATTTTAGAAGTGTTTGTAGAAATACGCCTCAATGATACCGGCATGTCGGCCGATGGCAGGTGTGCTGTATCCTTCCGGAATGCCTGCTCTGGCAAACGCCTTGGCTGTCGGCCCGGAAAACGCGACACCGCCCGCGACTGCGCCGGAGAGTGTTTCGTCATATTTATATTCAGCTGAAAAATCGATTTCATCCGATATATGACGTTTTGTAGTTTGGGGTAGCCCCATTCCTCCTGGATACAAAAGGCGCAGATCGTAGAAATGGGCGCCGATTGTCAGTTCATCATCTTTTCGGAGCAGGTGCATGGGTGGCACCGCGGTTATATTGAACTGGTGAATCTCGACATCCGACAGCGGAGAGAGATACATGCCGACGATTTCACCGGGCCAGTAACCGCCATATGTATAGCGTCGACCATCGTAAAGAAAGAATGGATCATAATTTCTCTTGACTGAACCATGAGAATTCCTGGCGCCCCCCAATCGGGTGTACCGATAGAAAACGTGGGGCTTCCACGGCAGCATTGAAAAGATATAGCCGGGTTCGTAATTCATTCCATAAGCTTCTGTCGATTGATAGCCATTTCTGGCGTGTCGGTTTTCCTCCGCGACGAAGTTTCCATAAAATGTAAAATTTTTCGATATACCAAGAGATTTTATAGGAAAGAGAGTGCCGCCCCAGCTCAGGGAGGCAATATTCATTCCATCACGGCTGCCACGATAATTATAATTATAGTGGGATGAGCTGTCAGAATCCCGAACGTGGATATAGGTCAGTGTGACGTAGGCTGCCCGATCCTCATACAAGGACGCGCCGTGGCCACCAGGCTTGTTCCTGAACCAGGTGACGTCAAAACCCTCAAATTTCGTCTTTGGCCTGTCATAGCCACGATCCTGATCATTGTTGCTGTTGTTCTCAAGCATGAAAACATCGGCACGGACTGTGTCGGCTTCAAATTTTACAACGCCGGGTCCGGAGAATGCGAAACGTGGGGCATACCACCATGCGCCACGATTGCCAGAACTGTAAGCGCCTTTACCCACCAGAAAACCATCATCGATCTGAAAACGCTGGCGTCCACCTTCAATAATCAGCTTCTGCTTGCCTTTCAGAAGATGGAGAGGGATCTCCGCTCCAAGATTGGCGTCTTCCAGAGTGACAGCCCGTGGGGTGCCGGATGTCTGTGACACGCTTTCTGCTTCGCCATCGCCGAGCGTGGTGGACCCGACTGCGGAAATCATACCGAAAACATTGAAGCCCCAGGATGTGTCCCAACGGCCAGTGAGAATGGGTTTGCCGTACAGTTCACCGTAGGAGGAGTTCTTGTTTTTTACGTAGCTTCCATCTTTGCGGGGCTCATAGGAGCCTGCGCCGAAATTGGTGTTCGGGAGAAAGAAAGCTGATCCGCCTATATCAAGAGCCCCCATGATTGTAACATTTTTGGCGGAAATCAGTGTCGTTTCTGCCTGCGCATCCTTGTCATACAGAGGAGCAAGGAACGCAGTGAACGTGAACAACGCGATTCTGCTTTTCTGATGAAGCGGGATCGTTTTCATACGAAATGTAGATGACCCGTTTCTTGTAAAGAACGAATTGGATTTGGTCTGGTTTCTCATTCCACTCGCCGGATCATCAAACAGGCAGCCTCACTGATATTTCATATTTGTCTCACAATGATATATTATATTCAAGCGTCGAGGCTTTTTGATGTATGCAAGTATAACGAAGTGATTTTGTTCATTTGTTGTTGGAAATGAAAATATTTACTTTTATTTTTTATAAATATAAAAATTACGAAAAAAGAAATAAGGTTTTCTGTATTTATTGATAGGCTTGTTTTTGTTTTTTATGTTATTTTGTGTCAAATCTCTTGCGTATCAATCAAGCCTTATAAAATCTGGATCATTCCAGGGTGTTGTTATACTCGGAGATATTCTCAGGCGTGACAGAACGAAATTTCAGTGTAGCAGCGCCTCATCAATGGCGTATGATCTTGCGACGCTGTTGAAATCGCACCCGGAGAAAAGAGCCTGCGGGTAATCATCTGAAGCCATTTTCCTGAAATAGATGCAAACAAGATGTTTCTTTAACTGCAAAGAGAAAAATACAGCGTGGATTTTAAGAGTGCGGTTCACCAGCTTATACAAAAAAAGCAGCTCTTGCGAGAGCTGCTTCCGGTGATGTCAGCTTTTGAAAGTGCTCTGGTTTAGGTCAGAACGCTGTTCAGAGGACACCAAGCATCTTGGATTTTTTTGCCTTCTTTGTCGGCGTAGCCCCTTTGGTCGGAGAATTTCCCAGAGCAGCATTCGCTCTCAGGCGACGATTTTCTGCATCGCCATCCACCACGGAACCCGCGCCGCCGCCTTTCCAGAACAGCAGGGCATCGACATAGCCTTCACCGGCCTTGCCCAGTTCGCCCTGATCCGCCTGTTCCGCAGCGTCGTCCGCTTCGTTAATCAGCATGGTCTGACCCGAGCTGTCTGGCCCGGATGTTCCATGCAGCGCGACATCAGGAGACAGGGTTTCGAGAGCCTCCATCCGCTGACTTTCATCTCGCGTGTGATCAACGCCGGTGCCGGGCTTCACAAGCTCGGTTGAAGGCGGCATGGACAATGGCGCCCGGGTCGTGACCGTGTATTCGTCCGGTACATTGCGCTGGAGCCCGAAGGCGCGCGTGACATCGCTGCCTGCGCACCCTGTCAACAGGGCGCCTAGTCCAAGTCCAAGAGATACATGTCGAAATCCGACGATGACTCGCATTCTGTTCTGTCTCACTTGTCCCCGGCGCTCCGTTCGACTGTCTGTTCAGAATCCTGCTGAGAAGGATGCTGACGCTCCCGATACAGGCTGTCCAATATCAGACCTGCTACACTACACACAATCGCCGCGTCAGCGATATTGAAGACATACCATGACCAGCCGAAAGCGTGAGCATGGATGAAGTCGACAACAGCTCCATAACGCAGCCGGTCAAGCACATTCCCGACTGCGCCGCCTGTGATGGCGCCGGCCAGTCCCGCGATAAGCAGGCGAGGACTCCGGGCGATCCATGTCAGAAGGCCCGCCACGATGGCCAGCGAAATAACGGAAAAGATGATGCGGCCAGCCGGGCCCGCACCGCCGAACATCCCGAAGGTGATGGCGTGATTCCAGACCATCGTGAAATTGAGGCCGGGACAGATCGCGACAGACTCTTTTTCCGGCAGCCGGAAGTCGAACAGAATCCAGTATTTGGAGAGCTGATCGACCAGAAAGACGATAGCGGCACAGAAGAGACCCAGCGCCAGAGAACGGTAATGGACCCGCATACTCTCAGTGGCCAGCCGCTGGAGAGCAGAACAGATCACTTGCCACAACATCGGCACAGCGCACGCACAGCGTCGGATAGGCCGCATTCTGTCCGACTTCAGGCAGGACTTTCCAGCAACGGATGCACTTTTCGCCTTCGGCCACGGTCACGACCGGCGCACCGCAAGGAATATTCGCACCGTTCTCCACCTGTGGCGCTGTCGCCGGGAGAATGGTGAATTCAGCCTGTGAGACAATCGCCAGATCGGCCCAGTCCACCCCGTCAAACAGGGAAGTCTTGTCCTCATAGACAGGCAGCTCGATAGCGGCCTGCAAGGAAGAACCGATCAGTCCGGACCGGCGGGCGGATTCGATTCCCGTGGTGACGATCCGGCGCACGGCGCGCAGGGTCGTCCAGCGATCGCCAAGTTCCGGATCATTCCATTCCTCCGGAATGACCGGGAAGGATTCCAGATGCACGGAGGAGTCCTTGCCGAAACGGGCTGTCCAGGCGTCATCCGCCGTGAAGACCAGCACCGGCGCCAGCCAGGTGGCGAGGCAACGATGCAGGACATCCAGCACTGTACGAGCCGCACGACGACGCAGGCTGTCCGTGCCGTCGCAATAGATGACATCCTTGCGGACATCGAAATAGAACGCTGACAGGTCGGTGGTGCAGAACCCGTGCAGGGCAGGGTAAACCCCCACCCATTCATGCGTCTCAACGGCCTGACGCATCATGCCGTCAAATTCGGTCAGGCGATGCAGCACCCATTTCTCAAGTTCGGGCAGTTCCGCATACGGAACTGCTTCTGCATCAGTATAGCCTTCCAGCGCGCCGAGGAGCCAGCGCAGCGTATTGCGAAGGCGTCGATAAAGCTCGCCCTGCTGCTTGAGGATTTCCTTGCCAATGCGAAGGTCTTCGTTGGTGTCGGAATTCATCACCCACAGGCGGAGAATGTCAGCGCCGAGCGAATCGTTCACGTCCTGAGGCGCGATGACGTTACCCAAGGATTTCGACATCTTGCGACCCTGCTCGTCGAGCACGAAGCCGTTGGTCACAAGCGTCCTGTAAGGGGCGACACCGCGTGTCCCGACACTTTCCAGCAGGGAAGACTGGAACCAGCCGCGGTGCTGGTCGGAACCTTCCAGATACAGGTCGGCGGGGAAACGCAGGCCGGGTTTGTTCAGCACGAAAGAATGCGTCGAGCCGCTCTCGAACCAGACATCGACAACGTCGAAAACCTGCTCGAAATCGGCCGCATTGTAATCGTTGCCGAGGAAGCGTGACGGGTCACTGTCATACCAGGCATCGGCGCCGTCCTCACGGAAGGCTGCGACGATACGGTCCATGACGGCGGCGTCACGCAGGACTTCGCCGGTCTGCCTGTTCACGAACACGGCGATGGGGACGCCCCATGCGCGCTGACGCGAAATGCACCAGTCCGGACGGTCGGCGACCATGGAGGTCAGGCGGTTACGGGCCTGCGCCGGGACGAAAGTGACGTCACCGAGAGCCTGAAGCGCTTTCTCACGAATCCGGTTTTCACCATCCATGCGGATGAACCACTGGGGTGTGGCGCGGTAGATGATCGGTTTCCGTGACCGCCATGAATGCGGGTAGGAATGAACGAGTTCGCCACGCGCCAGAAGGCCATTGGGCGCAGAACCCTCTTCGGCGGCTTTCGTCATGCTGGCGGCGAGGGCCGCGCAGACAGGCTCGGCAGCCTTGAAGACGTGGATGCCAGCAAACAGCGGCACATGGTCCACGTAACGGCCATCATCCGCAATCAGTTCAGGAATTTCGATCCCGTTCGCCTTGCCGACCGCAAAGTCATCCTCGCCGTGCGACGGGGCGATATGAACAAGACCCGTGCCTGCGTCCGCAGTGACATACTCGGCGGATAGCAAAGGCACGTCGAACTCGTAGCCCTGACCCCGCAGAGGATGGGATGCGATGGCCCCATCCAGAGCGGAGCCCGGCATGGTGTAGAGAATATGGTGCTCAACGATGCCGCAATCCTTGCAGACCTGCTCGACAAGGCTTTCGGCAACCAGCAGTTTCATGCCGGGAGCGATGGCCGCATCAGGCGAGGTCTCGTCGGCGCGGAATACGACGTAGGTGATTTCCGGATTGTAGGCGATGGCGCGGTTGGCCGGGATCGTCCACGGGGTCGTGGTCCAGATGACGGCCGACACATCGCGGAGCGCCTCTGCCGAAGTCGGGTCCGTGATGATGGGGAAAGCGACGTAGATCGTCGTGGAGGTGTGGTCGTGATACTCGATTTCGGCTTCCGCCAGCGCCGTCTTTTCGACCGGGCTCCACATGACCGGACGCAGGCCGCGATAAAGCGCGCCGTTCAGCAGGAACTTGCCGATTTCACCGACGATGGCGGCCTCCGAACTGTAGTCCATCGTCGAATAGCGGTGGTTCCATTCGCCCTGCACGCCGAGCCGCTGGAACTCGCCCATCTGCACGTCGAGCCATTTCGCGGCCCATGCACGACATTCGCCGCGGAACTGAAGGACAGGAATGGAATCCTTGTCGCGTTTCGCCTTGCGATACTCCTCTTCAACCTTCCACTCGATGGGAAGACCGTGACAGTCCCAGCCGGGAACGTAATGGACCGCAAAACCTGTCATGCGATGGCTGCGGTTGATGACGTCCTTGAGGATCTTGTTCAGGGCGTGACCGATATGCAGGTTGCCGTTGGCGTAAGGAGGGCCGTCATGCAGCACGAACAGCGGTCGGCCTTCACTCTGGGCAAGAATTTTACCGTCGAGATCCAGCTCCTGCCAGCGGGCGAGCAGTTCCGGTTCCCGCGCAGGCAGATTGCCGCGCATCGGGAACGAGGTCTTCGGTAGGAAAACGGTGTCGCGAAAACCGTCTGCCTCAGCGTTGCTCGTGTTCGTCTTGTCCGATCCGGTCATCGTTCCCGCTTGGTCATTCGCTAAAATTCATGATGGACTTACGTCCTGTCCCGATAAGGGGCAGGACGTTATGAAGAGGACCAACCGGCCCGGTCAAGACTGTGATCCGGAGCGGGGCAGTTTCTCCTGCGTTCCGATGCTTCAGTCTTCCACGCCCACCATTACATCTGACGCCTTGATGACGGCGTAGGCAGGCTTGCCGACCACCAGATCAAGATCGGCCACCGCTTCGTTGGTGATGGAGGCCATGACGATTGATCCACCGATATCGATGCTGACGTGAGACGTGGTGGCGCCTTTTGCGATCGCTGTCACTGTGCCGCGGATCTGGTTGCGGGCGCTGAGTTTCATGGTGCTTTCCTTCATGACATCAGACGCAGCAGAACAGCGGCTGCATCAGGGGCATCCCACTGAAGAGGGCCTGCATGACGGCAGATGATCTCTCCCTGGCGATTGAGAAAAAGAGTGAGGGGCAGGGTGGTTTCTTCCAGACTGTTCGGTATGACGCGCCTCTGGTCATAGAAGGAAGGAAAATCTTCCCTGTGCAGTTTCGAGAGAAAAGGCCGAACCACTTCAGGCCCCCGATGATCGACCGAAACGGGCAGCACGGTGACGCCCTGCGCTGTCAGGGATGGAATGAGCGTGGCAAGGGCAGGGATCTCCTGAATGCACGGACCGCACCATGTCGCCCAAAGATGCACGATTGTGGGTCGGCCACGAAAATCGCCCAGAGAGTGCTCGATTCCGTCTCCATCGGTTATGGTCTGGCTGGTGAGAGGTTGCGGGAGCGTTCGCGTCAGCTTCGCCAGTGAAAGCGGAGCATCCGTGATATCTTCCGCATGAAGAGGTTTGCGCGGTGTCATGCCTGCGATTAGGGTGCCCGCCAGCATGAGGATGGAACGCCGCTGCAGTTTCAGTTTCGCGGTCGAGACGCGGGGGCGAAAGTGATGTTGAGGCATTTGATGAGTGTGGACGAGCAGAACGCAGTGAGCAAGCCGACAGAAAGCCCGGCAGAAAATAGCGCGAACGTGCAGTGGGGCGGTCGGTTTGCGGGCGGTCCATCCGCCATCATGCGCGAGATCAACGCGTCCATCGGGTTCGACAAGGTCATGTGGCGGCAGGATATCGCGGGTTCGCTGGCTCATGCCGCCATGCTGAAGAAGGTCGGCATCATCAGCACCGATGATGAAGCCGCCATCAGACGTGGTCTGACCGAAATCGGGGCTGAGATCGAATCCGGGTCGTTCCCGTTCGACGAGGCGCTCGAAGACATCCACATGAACATCGAAGCGCGCCTGAGCGACCGGATCGGCGAGGCGGGCAAGCGTCTGCACACCGGCCGTTCCCGCAATGATCAGGTGGCGACGGATTTCCGCCTCTGGGTGCGCGACGCCATCGACGGGATCAGCGGGCAGGTAGAAGCTCTGATGCGCTCACTCGCCACACGGGCTCTGGAATATGCCGATACGGCCATGCCCGGTTTTACGCATCTCCAGACCGCCCAGCCGGTCACGTTCGGTCATCATCTGCTCGCCTATGTCGAGATGCTGTCGCGTGATCGCGGTCGTCTGGCGGACGCCCGCAAGCGCCTGAACGAGTGCCCGCTCGGGTCGGCGGCTCTTGCCGGAACGTCCTTTCCGATCGACCGCCAGATGACGGCGGCTGCGCTCGGGTTTGACCGTCCGACCGCCAATTCGCTCGATTCCGTGTCGGATCGCGATTTCGCGCTCGAATATCTCTCGGCGCTCTCCATCATGGCGATGCACCTGTCCCGTTTCGCGGAAGAGATTGTCATCTGGTGCTCATCGCCGTTCAGCTTCATCCGTCTGACGGACGCGTTCACCACCGGCTCGTCCATCATGCCGCAGAAGCGCAACCCTGACGCGGCCGAACTGGCGCGTGCCAAGGTGGGGCGTGTGCTGGGCTCGATGGTGAGCCTGCTGACCGTCATGAAGGGCCTGCCGCTGGCCTATGCCAAGGACATGCAGGAGGACAAGGTTCCTGTGTTCGAGGCGACGGAAGCGATGGCGCTCACGCTGGCGGCCTGTGACGGCATGGTGCGCGATCTGACCGCGAATGTGGACCAGATGCGCAAATATGCCGGTTCCGGGTTCTCGACCGCTACGGATCTTGCCGACTGGCTCGTTCGTGTTCTCAAGGTGCCGTTCCGCACGGCGCATCATGTCACCGGCCAGTTGGTGGCAATGGCGGAGAGGAAGGGGGTTGATCTCTCGGATCTGAGCCTTGCGGAAATGCAGTCCGTGGAGCCGGGTATCACGCAGGACCTCTATTCCGTGCTGACCGTTGAGGCTTCGATTGCCTCGCGTGTGAGCGAAGGTGGCACAGCGGGCAGCAATGTACGCCGCGAGGCTGAGGGTTGGCTTGAACGACTTGGAAAAGAGCGGGGGCATTCATGATCCGTCGATTTGCAGCGTTCGTGGCGCTGGTCTGTATCGCGCTGCCTCTTGCGGGTTGCGGCAAGAAGGGCACACCTCATCCTCCGGGACCAGATAGCCAGATTATCTATCCACGTAGCTACCCGGCTCCAGATTGAGATGCCTTTTCATCATGCAGAGGAGAGCGTCAGACATGGGGACACAGGCTGTCTGTTGAAGGTGATGTGGTTTTCTTTCTGAAGCCGTTCTAGGTTCGGAAATAGACGCAAGATCTGATCGTTCCTGATCTGTTTCGACAGCCTTCCATTGTCTGCGGGGTGCCATGAGTGTTGCCGTTTCCCAACCCCCCGAATTCGCAGGAATACCTGTTTTTCAGAGAGAAATTGTTGCCTCATCGCGTTTTGTGGCGGGCAAATGGCTCGTTATCGCGGCGATCATGTTCAACCCTCTGCTCTGTTTCCTTGATACGAAAGGGCTTCTGCACGCCTCAAGTGGAGTAGTCGCGCTTGCAGAGCTGATCATTATTTTCGCAGGTACCTGGTATGTTCGCCAGCAAATGCAAACTCTGGCGATCACGCTGGCTTTAATCATTTCGGCTTATGTGGTGGGGGCTCACCTCATTAACTCTACTGTCAGCCTCAAGATTCTTCATGATCTCTGGATTCCGTATGTTTTCTATCTGCTGGGAACGCTTTCAAGCCTGAAAACGGCAAAGACAACAGTGTGGATATCTATAGTTTTTGTTCTGTTTTTTGGTTTCTTCGAGCTTCTCGCTTTTAATGTGTATGGTCAGTTCTTTAATGTATGGCAGTATTATGTAGATAAAGGTGCGTTGGGCACAAATGTTATCAATTACCAGAATACAACGTCTTTTTTGAGTGGAAACCGTGCTGCGGATGCACGCACCTATTTTCCATCGCTTCTTGGTTCCGCCCGTATTTCTTCCGTATTTCTGGAACCTGTGTCCCTTGGCAATTATGCCACCATCCTGTTTGCATGGGGATTGAGCCTCTGGAAAAAAGGCTCCGGGAGCGAAATGCTGGTCATTCTGGCGCTCGGATTTCTCTGTATCATTCTGGGAGATTCCCGGTTCGCAACCGGCTGCTGTTTTTTGATGGTGATGCTGCGTTTTACGCCTCTGGTACGCTCGTCTCTGTTTGTAATCGGGCTGCCGGTTCTGGTCATGACGATACTGACTGTGGTTGGATCGACACACGAAATCCCCGGAGTGCATCCAGGCATTCTTTCGGATGATTTTAAGGGAAGGCTCCTGTTTTCAGGCAGGCTGCTTGATGACTGGAGCCTTGCATCGTGGTTTGGGCTGGCGCCGTCGCCGGTTTATACAGCGGATACCGGTTATGCTTATCTGTGTAATAATCTCGGCGTTCTGCTGACGGTAACCTTATGGATACTCATAGCCTTTCACCGAAATTCTTCGCCAGAAGCCGCCATCATGAAAACAATGCTGGCTGTTTATTTCTCGACTTCTCTCTGCATCGGGGCAAATGCGGTAACGATCAAAACCGGTGCGTTGCTATGGTTCCTGTACGGCGCTCTGGATGCTTCATCGAGAAATTCATTGTTTCCAGGGGCCAGCGCTTTATCCGTCCCGAGAGAAACCAGAGCGGGATAACAAGGTTTGCGTGGCTAGAGCATATCCAGTTTGAATGGACACATTCGAACTGGTGAATATGCTCGATAAACAATGAATTAGAGCAATTCCACTGGGCCAGAGTTCAGTGGAATTGCTCTGGATATCTTTTCTGGTCCCTCAGCTTTCCGTCATCCTCAACGGGGATGCTCAGTTTTTAACGGCTACGATATCCCGTCGACCGAAGAGACGGTAGGCGAAGCATATCTTCCGATCAGCGAGATCTTTGGCCTGACTGCGGGACGGTAAGGGGAGGAGTAACGCGAGATTTTCTCAGCATTCCAAAGGAGTAGCTGGAATGATACCGCATATTTATTTTGAGAGAAAAGACCGGCCGATGGTAGCGGTGGACGGATTTGAACCGCCGACCAAGGGATTATGATTCCCCTGCTCTACCGCTGAGCTACACCGCCATCGCGCCGGTGAGCGCTGAAATATCCAGATGCGGCAGCGGCGTCAACCCATATCAGGGGTCAGGACGCCATATCCTTCGTGTTACGGGCAAATTCTGAATGAGACTGGCCATAAAAACGGTAAATTGCTGCGCCGGAAGCGAAATATACGGCCAGAAGAATCGCCGGCAGCCGATTGCCCGAGAGAATGCCGTGGATCAGCTCGATCAGGAGAGGCACCATCATCACGATGGCAAACGTGATTCCCAGCAGGGGAGTAAGTCCTATCCAGATGCGACCGACCCATACGCCCCCGAGAGGCGCCCGATAGGGGCGTTCCGCTCCGGGGCGCACTGAACGATCTCTGATAACCGTCAGATTGACAACGCCGAATGCGGCTGCCGTACCAATGCTGACAAGATCGCTGATGATATCGATAGGCAGTGTGGCGGCAGTCAGAGCCACGAGTGTTCCCAGAAGCAGCGAACCGGCAACCGGAGCGTGAAACAGGGGGTGCAATCGATTGAAGACCGGCGGCAGAAGTCCATCCTGAGCCATCGTGAAAAAGATCCGGCTCTGTCCGTAGAGGAGA
Source organism: Acetobacter aceti (assembly GCF_002005445.1). Lineage (NCBI taxonomy): Bacteria > Pseudomonadati > Pseudomonadota > Alphaproteobacteria > Acetobacterales > Acetobacteraceae > Acetobacter > Acetobacter aceti. The sequence goes on along the minus strand of NZ_CP014692.1, from coordinate 1,854,269 downwards.
CCAAACAGAACGGAACATAGCCCGATCACTCCCGCCAGCTTCACCAGTACCGCGAGAGTCGGCGAGCCGATCGCATCGGCGGCCAGCGCCAGAGGGTCAGAGACATCGAGTTGTTGCCAGGGCACGACCCCTGTGAGGACCAGTGCGACGCAGAGGTAGATCAGGGTGCAGAGCAGTAGCGACCCTATGATCCCGATGGGAATATCGCGTCTGGGTGAACGGGCCTCGGTCGATGCGGTCGAAACGGCCTCGAAACCGACATAGGCAAAAAACACGACTGAAGCCGCTCGAAAGACGCCTGCCATGCCGTAGCGGAAAGCGCCCTGCGAAGGAGGCAGGAAAGGGTGCCAGTAGGCCGGATGGATTGCGGTCAGACCTACTGCGACAAAGATCAGGAGAGTTATCGTCTTGAGCAGCACGATAGCCGTGTTGATGGTGATGGATTCTGTCACACCCCGCATCAGCATGCCCGTTACGGCGAGAACAGAAACCGTTGCGGGCAGGTCAACGCGCCATCCGGCTGAGAGTACTGTGTCGTTCGTCGTCATGGATACGGTGATCAGCGACACATGGAGGAAATTGGGGATGACAATGCCCAGATCACGCAGAAAACTGACGGCGTAACCGGAAAATCCGGACGCAACGCCAGCGCAGGATACGCCATATTCAAGCAGCAGCAGCCAGCCGACCCACCAGGCGGCTCGCTCGCCAAGGGAGACGTAGGCGTACGTATAGGCTGAACCGGCGACCGGGATGGAGGAAGCCAGTTCAGCGTATGAAAATGCCGTGAACAGGCAGGCGAGACCCGCAATGACAAAAGAGAGGATGACGGCGGGACCGGCGTAATTGGCGGCTGCGGTACCGGCCATCACGTAGATCCCCGCACCAACGGTTGAGCCGACACCCAGCATGATCAGGTGAAAAGGCCCCATCGTACGTCGCAATCCGGACGTTTCGCTGGCCTGCACAGCCTGCTCGACCGTTTTGCGTCGTGGTTCTGTCATGTTCGGAGGCGATCTGTTCTGTCTGGAAAACACTGTCGGCGGGAGAGTCGCCGTTACGGGGCTGCTCTCCCCATGATCCGCAATCCTTCATGGGACTGTCAGCTCATGGGGAACGAGCGTATGCGTTACAGAACGCCACTCAGGTAGGCGAGCGAACCCAGTCCGAGCACGATGCAATAATAGGCAAAAGGAGCCAGGGCCCATTGATCGTGCTGTCTGAAGAAGCGCATCAGGATAGCGGTGCAGATCAGGGCGGTCACACCGGAGACACAGGCGGCAATGACGCCAAGATGGATCTGCTCATGCGTGACAGGAACGTGGCGCATTTTCAGGATCTGGTGAGCTGTGGCCGCCAGAATGATCGGCTCAGCCATCAGGAACGAAAAACGGGCGGCGACATCATGATGCAGTCCGCGCAGGAGGCCCCCTCCGATGGTCGCCCCGGAACGGGACATGCCCGGGAACAGGGCAAGGCACTGGAACAGTCCGATGAACAGCGCGTCCCGTGCCGTCAGGCTGGCTATCGGTCGTCCGGCCTCAGGGTCTTCGCCATGAAGTGGAGCCATTCGTGAACGCAGTTGTTCCACGAGCAGGAGCATGACACCATTTGCGACAAGCAGGCCCGCCACCGGCAGCGGAGAGCCGAACAGGTGACGGAAAAGATGTTCGAACAGGCCGCCGCAGATAACGGCAGGGACAGTGGCGATAGCCAGCAGGAAGAGTATGCGGAAACTCTCAAGGCGGTAACGTCTGCCATGCAGTCCGAGAGCGCCGCCAATGATGGCTGCCCAGTCACGCCAGAAAAACACGAACAGCGCGACGGATGTTCCAAGGTGCAGCATGACGAGAAAAGGCAGGAAGGTCGGATCGTTTTCGTCGAAGGGCCAGTGCAGAAGGGCAGGCAGCAGCACCGCGTGCCCCAGACTGCTGACGGGGAAGAGCTCTGTTGCCCCCTGAAGAATTGCAATGATGAGGGCCTGCAGCAAAGACATAGATTAAACCCGTTCCTGAAAGCCTGACGACTCAAGCGTGATACGGGAGTGAGTCGCCCGCACATTTGCGGTAAAATTAACGCGCCTTATCAGGCAGGGATACTGCGTTTATGATCGTTTTGGTATCAGGCCGTTATTCTTTTTTCCCATCGGCTTGACCGTAAGGGGTCGTGAAGCCTTATTGAAGAATGACGAGCGTTCAGAAATGCTCGATAAAAGGACGCAGGAATGGCTCGCAACCGACAGACAGGCACCATTGTTTTCAGTTTTGGCGTTCTGGCTGCTGCAATAGGGTTTGCCGTCTACGCCCACGGAACCCAGACCAGTTTTGGTATCTCCCGTTATCCGCTCTCAGCCAGCTTTATTTCCGCGAATGGTCTCAACCCCGGCGCGTCGGTCGCCATGGCGGGAGTGGTTGTAGGGCGTGTCTCCGATGTACGCCTTGATTCCGAAACGCAACTGGCTGTCGTCAGATTCGAAGTCAACGATACGTTGCATTTTCCAATCGACAGCGTTCTGAGCGTCGGGTCCATGACCATGTCGGGCGATAATGCCCTGATGATCGAACCCGGAAAATCCAGTCAGGTTACAAAGGCCGGTGACGCTCTCGACAACACCCGTGAGCCCGTCAGCCTTGAGCAGCAGGTGAGCAATTACATCTTTGGAAGTGGAGGTCTGCCCGTAAACTGATATCGGTAACGATATCAGGGGCTACTCTCCCTTGTCAGTCGTTCAGCGGATAGGAACGCAGTAGCCGGCGCTGTTCGAACCAGAGGCGAAACCCTGCAGGCAGGGGAGTGGATTTCCAGCCACGCTTGCGGTTTTCGGCGCCGATGCGGAACGCCTCGCCATAGTGATGGAATTGCGCCGCATAGGCTTCCCGTAGACTGGTGCGGGCATCCCAGATGTGTGTCGCTTCCGATCCCACGCCATTGATCTCGATGATTTCGAAATCCTCACCGCGCCGAAGAGCGTCTGGAGACCTGAACTTCACGTCCACGCGGCCAAAATGGAATTCCGGAATGTCCTGCATGATACGGTCCAGAACCGCGGTCAGTTCAGGTGTAATGTCAGCCGCACCGTTGCGGAAAACCGAGCCTTTGCAGTGATTTCCGGTAAAGACCAGCGGAAGACCTTCGCCAGGAGCAGGCACGTCGTCCAGACGGTCTGCCAGACGAGGCCGGTAGATATGCGGCAGCAGTTTTGTCCGGGGATCACGGTCGAGCAGCTCGGCAACAGTCGATTCCCCGTCACCCAGCAGAACGGGCACATCCTTATAGGTGACGGAGGTGATGCGTCCCTGCTTTTCTCCGGCGTGACGGATATAGAAAAGACCGGCTTCATGTTCCCAACGGATCAGCCGTTGGAGCATGAGACGGACTCCCCGGGGATATTCCTGAAGAATCTGTTCCAGATCAGCCCGTGTGCGGGCGAGCTTCACGCCTGTTCCGTTGCAGCCCACGTCGGGCTTGACGACGACAGGGCAGGTGATGTCCGCAGCTTTCATCGCCGCTTCGGCGCGGTTCAGATCGTCGCGATCCGTGTCCAGAATCACATAGGGCGCAATGAAGCCTTTTGCGAACGGGCCGGCCATATCAAGGATCGAACTCTTGCTCTCGCCGCAGAGACCGCCGGTTGCAATCAGGGGGTTTGCCGCCGTTGGCAGGCCCATATCGCGGTAGCGTACGCCCAGCGCGAGCCAGTAGGCGACAATCGGCGTGTAGAAGAGCCAGCCCGGCCAGAACTCAAAAAAACTGACGGGCTCTGCGTTCTCCACATTCCGGCCACGCAGATGGGCCAGAAGACTGCTGATGAAAGACCTTTTCTTGCCTTCGTGGTGCAGGATGGCGGGCCGTAATGTTTTGTTGTGCGCCCCTGAACCGCCGGAGATATGGCTGTGGGGACGCGTACTGCGTGAAGAGGGCTCCGTCACGAGGACTGATGTCACAGTGTCCTCCGCGTCAAGGTCGGCAAGACCCGTTCCATCCAAATGATCCATTATCGCCTTAACCCCGTGCAGATGGCGATTGCATGCGGGCGATGTGACGTCCCACCAGAACAATCGCCACGATGAATCCTGCCACACCAAGCCAGCGCCAGACACCAAGCTCATCCAGCAGGATCTGACCCATTTTCAGCGACAGTGCAAATAACGCGGTTGTCCACAAAAGCGTCGCCAGAGCAGTCGCGAGGATGAAAACCCTGAAACCGGCATTGAAAAAACCACTGGCAGTGTAGATCGGGAGGCGGGAGCCGGGAATGAAACGGGACACAAAAATGACCCGGAAGAGAGCGGCGCCACGCCACCATTTTGCCCCTGGGCTGTTCTCTTTTCCGGCCTGGGACGGTGCCCAGCGCCGGGCTGGTGGCCAGAGGGCTGCCAGCCGTCCAAGCCCGTATAATCCGGCATCTCCTGCAACGATTCCGACATAGAGAGCGGGCAGGGCGAGCTGGAGGGCCACGGCCCCATCTCCGACGGCGATGGCCGTCAGAATAGTCGCGCCATCCTCAAGAATGAACGTCCCGATAATGATCGTCACAGCCTGCCATAACGGGGTGTGCGCCGCTGTTGTCAGGCCGGTGGTCAGAATATTGGACAGGTTGAAAGGCATGGCGCTTCTTTGCACGAGCCGGGGCTGAACTCCAGTTTCCAAAAACGCACAGCGGATAGACAATTGACTTCCGAGGGAGCTTGTTTGTTAAAAAAGACTTAACTTCCGAGTATTTGCGGTTAGGGTGCCCTGTCCAATTAATAGAGCGGGAAGGTTCGCGCATGTCAGAAAAACTATTTTCCCTGGCCGAACTTGCCCGCGAAATTCCGAACTTGCCTGCAACGGGCGCGGCGCGACTGGCCGCCCTCAGGAGCGTTCTTGGAAATCGGCCAGCACCGGCCGCTCTGGCGGTGCGTCGCCGTCCCATGATGAAATCGGCCACACACTCCGGCTCATCCACAGCTCCATCATCACGAAAAACGGTCGGTCCAGTCGCCCGGATGACCGAAGCAGAAGCGAAAGCACTGCCCGTCGCCGTGCGTTTTTTTGATCGTGAGTGGTATCTGAAGCAGCATCCGGATGTGCGTCAGGCCAATATCGATCCCAGTCGCCATTATATCGAGACAGGCTGGCGGGAGGGGAGAAATCCCAACCCCCACTTCGATTCACACGCCTATCTGGCTGCCAATCCGGATGTCGGTCCCGATACAAATCCGTTCGAACATTTCATCTTCTTTGGCATTGCCGAACGTCGTCTCCTGAAGCCCGATGCTCCTTCTGTAAAATAGGCTCATCAACCCTCTGGAGAAGCCTCTGCGATCGCAGTAAAGGAAAGCGTGAATGAGCACGGAGGGAATGTTCTCCCTGTGTGCCGACAGGCAGCGCAGCATTTTGGAGAATGTGCCGGTATGACTTGCATGATCAACCGTCGTTCCGCAGTGCGAGGTCTGCTTCTCGGTGGGCTCGGTTCTGCCGTTTCCCTGCGTCCCGGACTTCTTCACGCAGCGACGGGATCTTACGCGCAGTTTCTCGCAGGCGTTCGCAGCCAGGCGATCGGGATGGGGTTGCCGGACGAGTTGGTCAGTGAAGCCCTTGCCCAGACCCACCAGCCGAATGCGCGGGTTTTGCAGCTTGATCGTCATCAGCCGGAATTCACGCTGACCTGGGCACAGTATCGGGCAAAGGTGCTGACACAGGCCAAGATCGACGCAGGTCGTGCGGCTTACGCAAAGCAGCATGGTTCGCTCGTGAGAGTCGAAGCCGCAACCGGTGTGGACCGCCAGCCCGTCATGGGAATTTGGGGGCTTGAGTCCTATTATGGCCGGATCACAGGTGGTTTCAACGTGATTGACGCGCTTGCGACACTGGCGTTCGACGGCCGCCGGGCCGCTTTTTTCCGCTCCGAACTTCTGAAAGCGCTGCAGATTCTTGGCGAGGGCCGCATTGCTCCCGCGTCCATGACGGGGAGTTACGCAGGCGCGATGGGGCAGCCGCAGTTCATGCCGAGCGCCTATCTGAGATATGCCCGGGCTTTTGACGGCTCACCGCATGCCGATATCTGGAAAAATATTCCCGATGTGATGATGTCCATCGGGAACTATCTGGCCAAATCCGGCTGGAAGACAGGCGAACCATGGGGACAGGAAATCAGTGTTCCGGATTCTCTCGCGCAGTCCGCTGTGGGCCGCGAGCACCCGCGGACGCTTCAGGCATGGATGGCGGTGGGCGTGCGCCGCAAGGATGGAACGGCTTTCGGGCGACCGGAGGTGGAGGGAGCCATTGTCCGCCCCGATGGAGTCGGTGGTGAAGCCTTCATGGTGTATCACAATTTCAACGTGATCCGCCGCTACAACCCCTCGGATTATTATGCGCTGGGCGTCGGACTGATGGGTAATCTTGCAACATGAGTCTCAGGTCTGGCTGCATGAGAAGGCAGACCGGAGCGTGGTGGCTGATTCCGGGTGTGACAATCCTTCTCGCAGGATGTCATAAACCGGCTCCACCCCTGCCGCCTTCCCATATTCATTATGAAGTCGGCGCCGCCTATAATCAGGATGGTGTCTGGCTTTATCCACGGCAGGAATTTGCCTGGCGGGAGACCGGTCTGGCTGTGGTGGATGCAGACATCTCGCCGCATATCACGGCGGACGGCGAGGTCTACGATTCCAAAGCCATGACAGGGTCGCATCCGACCCTTCAGTTGCCTGTGCAGGTGACTGTCCGCAATCTGGATAATGGCCGACAGATTGAAGTGCGTCTGAATGACAGAGGTCCGAAGCAGCGCGGCCGGCTGATTTCGCTTACGCCACAGGCAGCGCTTGCGCTCGGCATGGGTCGTGATCCGGCGCGGGTTGAGGTGATCGAGGATGAGTTGCCCAGCCGACTCTTCGCTGAAACGTTGCCGGGCGGCCCTTTGCTGGAGATGCAGGCAGCGCCAGTCGGAACGGTCCAGACCGAATCGCTTGACACACCCGCCATGCCGAAAACGGCTTCGGTTGGCCGGTCCGAGATCGGCTCACAACAGAAGCAGCCTGTTACTCTTCCGGCCCTTCCCGTGGTCTACACGCAGGGGTGGGCGACCGCAGGAAGCCTCTGGATTGAAGTCGGTCGATTTACACAGCGGTCCTATGCGTCGATAGAAGCGGCACGCGCCGGTGGAACGGTGAATTACGCCTCTGACAACAATGGTCCCGGCTGGGTCGTTCGCGTCGGACCATTTTCCGGTGTTGCTGATGCGGATGCAGCACTGGACCATGCCCTGGCCCTCGGGTTAACGGGGGCCCACATTGTCGTCGAATAGGATTGGGAACGTGCAGACCCGTCGGATACTTCTTGCCAGCGGCGCGGCCGCCATCACCGGTGGCGCGGGCCTTTTCAATGGTGTCGGCCTGTCAGGCACGGCGCTCGCGGCAAAACCTCATCATGCTTCCAGGCATGGCGGGAAAGCTGCCTCACCTGCCGAAGCCCCGGCGGTCGCTGCTGATGCGACGCCCGCGATGACGCCGATCGGCCCGGTCGATACGGTCGCGCGCTGGGCCTGCATCACCGACTTCGACAGCGGACAGGTTCTGCTGGAGAAAGCGGCTGACGATCATATGGCGCCGTCATCTCTTACCAAGATGATGACCGCCTATGTCGTGTTCGGCATGCTGAATGCGGGGCGTATCAAGCTCGACCAGATGCTGCCCGTCAGCGAGAAAGCCTGGCGCATGCAGGGCTCGAAGATGTTCGTGCCGCTGGGCGAGAGCATTCTGGTGCAGGATCTGATCCAGGGTATGCTGATCCAGTCCGGCAACGACGCCTGCATCGTTCTGGCTGAAGGCATTTCCGGCTCGGAAGAACAGTTTGTCGCCGTGATGAATGACACGGCCGCGAAGCTGGGAATGAGCAATTCCCACTTCATGAACACGACCGGCTGGCCCGCTGAAGGCCACTACATGTCGGCGCGTGATGTCTGCACCATCGCGACGCATCTCATCCGCGACTTCCCGCAATATTATCATTTCTTCTCCGAGACTTCGTTCGCCTTCAACAAGATCAATCAGGGCAACCGTAATGTTCTGGTCGACAAGGGGCTCGCGGACGGACTGAAAACCGGTCACACGGATGCGGGCGGTTTCGGCCTCTGCGCGTCTTCCAAGCGGGATGGTCGCCGTGTGGTCATGGCGATCAACGGCATGGCGAGCACCAACATCCGCGCGCACGAAGGCGAGCGTCTGCTCGGCTGGGCTTTCGCCAATTTCGAGCTGGCCGTCATTGCGCGTAAAGGGCAGGTGCTTGAGCAGGCTCCGGTCTGGATGGGGCAGGACGCGACCGTGCCTGTCGTGGCGTCCCGTGACGTGACATTCCTGCTGCCGCACGGCTGGCAGTCCCGCGTACATATTTCCGTGGATTATCTCTCACCTGTCGCCGCACCGGTGACAGCGGGTCAGTCACTCGGCCAGCTCACCATCACACTTCCTGGCAGTCAGACGGCTCTGGTGCCTCCGGCGGCTGTAGTGGGGGTCGCTGCTCCTGCAGCGACCGCTCCGCAGCCAACGGTCATCACTGTTCCGGTGGAAGCAGGCTCAAGCGTGTCCAAACTGGGCTTCGGTGGCCGGATCGCCGCGCGTCTTGGCATGAAGCGTCACTCATAAGGTGAGCGTCGCAGGCAAAAGCCCCGGCGCCTTCATCACCTTTGAAGGAGGAGAAGGCGCCGGTAAATCGACCCAGCTCCGGGCTGTAGCGCCTCGTCTCGAAGCGCTCGGCTATGAGGTTGTGGCGACGCGCGAGCCCGGTGGTTCCCCCGGTGCGGAAGCCCTGCGGGAGCTGCTGCTCTTCGGAAAGCACGATCTTTCAGCGCGCGCCGAGATCATGACTCACTTCGCGGCCCGCTGTGATCATGTCGATCAGGTCATCCGGCCCGCCATGGAAGCCGGGAAGATCGTTCTCTGTGACCGTTTTTTCGATTCCACCATGGCGTATCAGGGCTACGGCCGTGGAGAGGGTGACCCAGCCCTGATCGGGATGATCCGCTCCCTGATCAATCTTGTTGATCTGAAGCCGGATCTGACCGTGCTGTTCGAGGTCGGTCTGGATACCGGCCATCGTCGTATTACGGCACGCGCGGCGGATCTGTCCGGGCAGGATGCTCCGCTCGATCGGTATGAAAGCGCGGATCGTGCCTTTCACGCCCGTCTGGCGGCAGGATTCCGCGAGATTGCCGATGCCGAGCCCGAGCGTTTTGTCCGGATTTCATCCGAGAGCGAAGATGCGCCCGCCATCACCGACCGGGTGGTGAATTTGCTCAAGACCTTCCTCGAAAAGCGCTGAGTGATGGCGGCCCGCCGCGCTACATCCGCAGCTGAAATTGATCCTGACGCGATTGTATCGCCGATGGATGCGGCCCGTGCGGCCTCGCTGCATGTTGTGGGTCACGACGCTGCTTTCAGCGCGTTCGACGAGGCTTTTGCGTCCGGCCGACTGCATCACGCCTGGCTGCTGACCGGACCGGCGGGAATCGGCAAGCTTCCACTGGCGTTCCGTATGGCGCGCCGACTGCTCGGCGCAGAGGATGGGCAGTCATCAGCCGGCCGTCTTGTGAGTGCGGGCTCGCACCCCGATCTTCTGGCGGTCGGGCGCGCTTTCGACGAGAAAAAGCAAAAATTCCGCGGTGAAATTGTCGCCGATGACATAAGGCCCATCAACGCCTTCATGCATCGCACGGCGGCGGAAGGCGGCTGGCGGGTGGTGATTGTCGATACCGCCGAGGCGATGAACCGGAATGCAGCCAATGCGCTGCTGAAGATTCTTGAAGAACCACCCGTTCGCGCCATTCTGATCCTGACCAGCGCCACTCCCGGCGCGTTGCTGCCGACCATCCGCAGCCGCGTGCGCAGGCTGCCAGTCGCGCCGCTCCGGGAAGGCGATGTCCGAGCCGTGCTGAGGGCGACTGTGCCTGACGCCGAGCCCGGTGAGATCGAGCGCGTCGTGCCGCTGGCCGAAGGCTCGCCGGGAAGGGCGATTGCACTTCTGGCGGACAAGGGCGGGGCTATCGACACGCTGGTCCATGAAGCCGTTCAGGGGATGTCCACGGGGCGTATTCTGGATGCGGCGGAGACTCTGTCGCGGGCTGGAGAAGGCGGGTTCGGACTGTTCTTCACTCTGCTGGGCAGCGCCATTGCCGAGGAGGCGCGCGCTGAGTCGAAAGATGGGCTGCACATCGGTGTCCGGCTGGCCGACGCATGGCGCGAAGTCGCGGAAATCCGGTCCAAAACCGAGAATTTCAACCTCGACAGGCAGGAGGCGATCATTGAGGCGCTGACTGTCGCAGGACAGACGCGTCAGAGCTGAGCAACGGAACTGATCGCCAAAATCGGCAGGGCGGATTTGCCGCCGCCGGGGGTCGCGTCATGGACGCCGATCCGATATGGATAGGGCACCATCAGTCAGGATCACGCGGCGTCTCATCACGGTGAGCGAGCCTCCACCCTACTGCCCGTTCAGGCTGGCAGTTTTAACGAAGAGCAGGACATGACCGGCCGTTTTTACGTCACGACCCCGATCTATTATGTGAACGGCGCGCCCCATATCGGCCATGCCTACACCTCCATCGCCGCTGATATCGTCGCCCGTTTCCATCGCCTGTGCGGGGATGAGGTGTTTTTCCTGACCGGCACCGATGAGCACGGCCAGAAAGTCGAGCAGGCGGCACAGACGGCGGGCGAGGCTCCGCAGGCGTTCACCGACCGGATTTCCGCCGATTTCCGCAACATGGCCGATGCGATGAACGTCTCCTATGACGATTTCATCCGCACCACCGAGCCGCGCCATATCGCAGGCGCTCAGGCCGTATGGGAAAAGGTTGCGGCCAACGGCGACATCTATCTCGGCGCGTATGAAGGCTGGTACGCCCTGCGTGACGAGGCGTTCTACAACGAGGACGAGATCACCACGCGTCCGGACGGCGCCAAGGTCGCTCCGACAGGTGCGCCGGTGGAATGGATGCGCGAGCCGTCCTATTTCTTCAGGCTCTCTGCCTATGAAGATCGCCTGCTCGAACTCTACGAGAAACATCCGGATTTCATTGGCCCCGTCGGTCGCCGTAACGAGATCGTCAGCTTTGTAAAGCAGGGCCTGCGGGATCTGTCCGTCAGCCGCACCAGCTTCAAGTGGGGCGTGCCGGTTCCGGGCGATGCGGATCACGTCATGTATGTGTGGTTCGATGCTCTGACCAATTATCTGACCGCGCTCGGTTATCCCGACGTCGATGCGCCACGCATGAAGTTCTGGCCCGCGAACCTGCATATCGTCGGCAAGGATATCGCCCGTTTCCACACGGTCTACTGGCCGGCTTTCCTGATGGCGGCCGGGATCGACCTGCCGGACATGGTGTTCTCCAACGGCTGGTGGACGGTCGAAGGCGAGAAGATGAGCAAGTCACTCGGCAACGTCATCGACCCGCGTGATCTGGTGAAGGAATTCGGCGTCGATCCGGTCCGCTTTTTCCTGATGCGCGAAGTGCCGTTCGGCGGTGACAGTGACCTGTCGCGTCGCTCCCTCATCAACCGCCTGAATGTCGAACTGGCCAACGACCTGGGCAATCTTGGTCAGCGCACGCTGTCCCTGATCGCCCGCAATTGCGGCGGCATCCTGCCCGCGCAGGGCAAACACACCGAGGCGGACGCCCATCTGCTGGGACAGGCGGCCGTGCTGCCCGACGTGATGAAGGCGCAGATCGCCCGCGTGGCTTTGACGGACGCACTGGAAGAAGCGTGGAAACTGATCCGCGCCTGCAACGCCTATATCGACCATCAGGCTCCGTGGGCGCTGAAGAAGACCGATCCCGAGCGGATGGCTGACGTTCTGCGTGTTCTGGCCGATGCCCTGCGTTCCATCGCCACGGTTCTTCAGCCCTACATTCCGGAGAGCATGGACAAGATGCTGACGCAGCTTGGTGTCGAGCCGGATGAGCGCGACTTCGACGCGCTGGAAATGCCGCTTCCCGCTGGCCGCGAGCTGCCGAAGCCGGAAGGGATTTTCCCGCGCTTCGTCGAACCGGAGGCTGGTGAGGCAAAATGACCGGACTGATCGACACGCACTGTCATCTCGACCATTTCTCGGACGAGGAAATGCCGGGACTGCTGGACCGGGCGAAGGAGTTCGGTCTGGAGGGGATGGTGACCATCGGCACGCGGCTATCGCGGCAGTCGGAGCAGAAAGCTCTGACCCGATACAGCCGACCGGACCTGTCGATCTGGTGCGCCATCGGCACGCATCCGGATCACGTGATGGAAGAGGCTCCCATGGATGCTGACGCCATCGTGAAACTGGCGGAAGATCCGGAAGTCGTGGCGATCGGTGAGAGTGGTCTGGACTATTTTCATGGTGCGGAAGAGGTTCGGCCCACGCAGCAGGCAAGCTTTCGCGAGCACGTCCATGCGGCGCGTCTGACCGGTCTGCCGCTGGCTATCCACACCCGTCAGGCTGATGAGGATATGGCGTCGATCCTGCGGGAAGAAACGGAAACGCGGGGCGCTTTTCCGTTTCTGCTGCATTGTTTCGCGTCCGGTCCGGAACTGGCGAAGACGGCGCTGGAACTGGGCGGCTATCTCAGCTTCTCGGGAATCGTGACGTTTCCGAAGTGTCAGGAATTGCGTGATATCGCTGCTGGCGTGCCGCTGGAGCGTGTTTTTGTCGAAACCGACTCTCCGTTCCTTGCGCCTGTTCCGCGTCGCGGCAAGCGGAATGAGCCGGGTTACACGGCTTACACCGCTGCAGTAGTCGCGCAGGCGCGGGGCATGGAAGAAAGGGCCTTCATTGAGGCGACAACGGCCAATTTCCGTCGTCTGTTTACCCGCGCACACTGATCCAGTCGTCCAATACACGGGGAAGACCAATCGTGACTGACACCGCGCTCACCATCACCGTTCTTGGTTGTGGAGGTTCTTCCGGTGTGCCGCTTATTGGTGGCGCCGATGGGCGGGGCGCCTGGGGCGAGTGTGACCCGAATGAGCCGCGCAACCGGCGGACACGCGCCTCCATTGTGATACAGGCTCCGGACAGGCGCCGTCTTCTCGTGGATACCGGGCCGGATATGCGCAATCAGTTGATCGCGAACGGCATTCCTTATGCCGATGCGATTTTCTACACGCATGCCCATGCCGATCATATTGCTGGTCTGGATGATGTGCGCCCTTTTAACTGGGCGCTTGAGCGATCGATCGAGGTGCTCGGCACGGAGGCGACGCTCTCCGAGATCCGTGAGCGCTTTGACTATGCATTCCGTCCGTGGACACCGAAAGATGCGTTCCGCCCCGGCGTGGAGCCGCGCTTTATCAAGGGGGGCGAGCGGCACGAGATCGTTGGTCTGGTCCTTGATATTTTCGAACAGGACCACGGAAAACTGAGCTCTCTTGGCTTCCGTTGCGGAGGTTTCGCCTACTGCACGGACGTCGTGTCCCTGACCGATGAGGTTCTTTCCCTGCTTGAGGGCGTCGATACCTGGATGGTGGACTGCCTTCAGATGAAGCCTCACTCGGCCCATGCCTGGCTCGACCGCGTTCTGGAGTGGCGTGAGCGTATCCAGCCACGGCGGACAATCCTCACGCATCTCGGGCCGTTCATGGATTGGGCGACTCTGGAAAGAATACTTCCCGTAGGCGTTGAGGCGGCTTTTGATGGTCTGATTTTCGAGACGCCGGCCTGACCGTCTTCTGACCCGAATCGCGAGATTCGAGGTGTTTATCAAGAGAAACCGCGATCGACGGCCCTTTTCAGGGCTTTGAGAGCTGTGCGTCCTGATAGCGGCTACGGATGTGACGAGTTCCTCATGAATGTGACAGGTTTTTTATAATTCTCTGATTTTAAAAGAAAAACTTATTGAGAATCTGCCAACGCAGTGCGTCGCCAATAGAAAGAATAGCGATTTCTCTTGAAAATATCGTCGTCGGTTCGATAGCGTAGTCTTACAGCCGGAAATGACCGCGCTTTTTGCCCTGTTTCGGGCAAACTGACAAGTCCTGATTTCCGACACTGTCATGTGGAACGGGCTCGTTCACTCTCTTTTCATTGCGATGCTGTAATGGGACACGCAGGCTGAACGAGCGATGACTACAGAGGGGATACCCGATGTCCGAAAGGTTTTCTTCTATCGCGTAACATTTCTGATCCTGATTTCTGAAATTTCCGGAGAGCGGTACTGATGGCTTCTGTCTCTGACGTTTTTTCCCTGGCAACCGCGATGCGAGATAGGCACCGCGAGACTGAAATGAGCCTTTCGGAATATCTCGAAGCCTGCCGGACTGATCCATCCTGCTATGCCAGCGCGGCAGAACGTATGCTGAAGGCCATCGGCGAGCCGGTCATGGTTGATACGTCCCGCGATCCCCGCCAGTCGCGGATCTTCATGAACCGCACGCTTCGCATCTATCCTGCTTTCAAGGATTTTTACGGCATGGAAGAGACGATCGAGCAGATCGTCGGCTTCTTCCGTCATGCAGCCCAGGGACTGGAAGAGCGGAAACAGATTCTCTACCTGCTTGGTCCTGTGGGTGGCGGTAAATCCTCGCTTGGCGAACGCCTCAAGACCCTGATGGAGCATGAGCCGATTTATGTGCTTAAGGCGGGAAAGCACCTCAGCCCTGTCTTTGAAAGCCCGTTGGGTCTGTTCGATCCTTTCACCATGAGCGAGGCGCTTGAGCGTGATTACGGCATTCCCAGGCGTGTTCTGACAGGGATCGCCAGCCCCTGGGCGCTCAAACGTCTGGATGAATTCGACGGTGATCTGTCGCGCTTCAGCGTGGTCAAGCTGAACCCGTCCAAGCTGCGCCAGATTGCCATCGCCAAGACCGAACCGGGTGACGACAACAATCAGGATGTCTCGGCGCTCGTCGGAAAGGTCGATATCCGGCAGCTCGAACATTACAGCCAGAACGATCCGGACGCTTACAGCTTTTCGGGCGGCCTTAACCGCGCTAATCAGGGTGTTCTCGAGTTTGTCGAGATGTTCAAGGCGCCGATCAAGATGCTGCATCCGCTGCTGACTGCGACGCAGGAAGGCAACTATGTCGGGACGGAGAATATCGGCTCCATTCCGTTTACTGGCGTCATACTGGCTCACTCCAACGAGGCGGAGTGGCAGAGCTTCCGTAACAACCGGACCAATGAAGCCTTCCTTGACCGTGTCTGCGTCATCAAGGTGCCTTACTGCCTGCGCGTGACGGAAGAAGCCAAAATCTATGAAAAGCTGGTGGAAAC
This sequence comes from Acetobacter aceti, assembly GCF_002005445.1. Classification (NCBI taxonomy): domain Bacteria; kingdom Pseudomonadati; phylum Pseudomonadota; class Alphaproteobacteria; order Acetobacterales; family Acetobacteraceae; genus Acetobacter; species Acetobacter aceti. The sequence continues at coordinate 1,839,044 of NZ_CP014692.1, read as the reverse complement.
ATCGGCTCTCAAGGAAGCGCCGCTCGCACCCAATACGCTTGATATGCTGGCTCGCTTTGCTGTGCTGTCGCGGCTGAAAACACACCCCAATTCAACGCAGTACGCCAAGCTTCGGGTGTATGACGGCGAGAATATCCGTGAGACAGACCCCAAGGCCCGCACGATGCAGGAGTATCGGGACGCTGCGGGTGTGGATGAAGGTATGGATGGTATCTCCACGCGCTTCGCCTACAAGGTGCTGTCTGCAACCTTCAACCATGACTCAACAGAGATTTCTGCCGATCCTGTTCATCTGATGTACGTCCTTGAACACGCCGTCAGACGTGAGCAGTTCCCGGCGGAAGTGGAGGCGAACTATCTCGCGGTTCTTAAATCCGAACTGGCGGGACGTTACGCGGAGTTCCTCGGTAACGAGATCCAGAAAGCCTATCTGGAAAGTTACAGTGACTACGGACAGAACCTGTTTGACCGCTATCTTGATTACGCGGATGCCTGGATCGAGGATCAGGACTTCAAGGATCCTGATACCGGACAGATGCTCAATCGTGATCTTCTGAATGCAGAGCTGACAAAGATTGAAAAACCGGCAGGAATCGCCAATCCGAAGGATTTCCGCAACGAGGTGGTGAAGTTCGCCCTGCGTTCGCGGGCGTCCAACGGAGGACGGAATCCATCGTGGACATCCTACGAAAAAATCCGCGACGTGATTGAAAAACGGATGTTCAGTCAGGTGGAGGATCTTCTGCCCGTCATCAGCTTTGGTTCCAAGAAAGACGGTGAAACCGAACGCAAACATGACGAATTCGTCGAACGCATGATGGAGCGCGGCTACACGGAGCGTCAGGTCCGTCGGCTCGTTGAATGGTACATGCGGGTAAAACAGTCTGCCTGACATACGCCCACAGATCAGGGGTGCGCTTTGGACATTATTGACAGACGATCCAATCCACATGGCAAAAACCTTGAAAACCGTCGACGTGCTCTGGAAAGGGCACGAGGCGCGGTTCAGAAGGCCGTGCGGGATGCCGTGGCAAACGGCAAAATCCGTGAAATTGGAGACGGCAAGGCTGTCTCCATTCCGGCTGATGCGTTGCATGAACCGGGGTTTCATCGCGTTTTCACGCAAGGAGAACGACATATTATTCTGACGGGGAACCATGAGTTCTCCCGTGGCGACAAACTGCGGCGACCACCCTCCGGCGGAGGCGGGAAGGGTGGTGGACCCGGACAGGCCGGCACCGATGGCGGCGGCGAGGATGCCTATCGCTTCATCCTCTCGCGTGATGAGTTCCTCGACCTGTTCTTTGATGATCTGGAACTTCCCGACCTCATAAAGAGGGAAATCTCCGCCACAGAAACGGCCGCCCCAAGTCGGGCAGGCCTGAGTAACGACGGCTCCCCTTCGCAACTCGATCTGGGACGGACCATTCGTTATTCCATGGCGCGACGTATCGGGCTGGGGCGTCCGAAACCTGCCGAGCTTGATGAGATTGAAGCCAGAATTACAGAACTGGAAGAGGTGCGTCCTCTTTCTTCGGCGCAGCTTGAGGAACTGGAAGAGCTTCGTGAAAAGCGTGGAAACCTTCGGCAACGGATGAACCGTATTCCGTGGGTTGATCCGGTTGATCTGCGTTACAGGCGGTTTGCTCCGACACCGAAACCCTCCACCAGAGCGGTGATGTTCTGCCTGATGGATGTGTCCGGCTCCATGACGGAACGGATGAAGGATCTGGCCAAGCAGTTCTTCCTGCTACTGCATGTCTTTCTGGAAAAACGATACAAGACACTCGATGTTGTCTTTATCCGGCATGCGGAAACGGCTGAAGAGGTCGATGAGGAGACGTTCTTCCACGATCCACGCACCGGCGGCACCGTTGTTTCCACAGCACTGGAAGAGATGCTGCAGGTGCAGCGGGCGCGTTATCCAGTCCAGCAATGGAACATCTACGTCGCTCAGGCGTCGGATGGAGACAACTCTCCATCGGATACTCCTCAGGTCGTCAGACTGCTTGGTGAAGAGATCCTGCCGCTTGTGCAGTATTACGCCTACATCGAGGTCACGGGCTCAGGGGCGATCATTCGGGGAGAGACGGATCTCTGGCAGGCCTATCGCAGCGTTGCTGAAAAACAGCCGCATCTCGCGATCCGTCAGGTCAGTGACCGGAAGGAAATCTTTCCTGTTTTCCGCGATCTTTTTGCACGCAAGACAACCGGGGAGGCCAGCCACGCATGACGGGAACAGGGCTGCTCTATCAGGGCGCGGACTGGAATTTCACCATTATCCGCGATTGCTACAACGCCATTGAGGAGATTGCGGAAAAGGAGCTTGGCCTCAACGTTTTTCCAAACCGGATCGAGGTCATCACCTCAGAGCAGATGCTGGATGTCTATACGGCCAGTGGCATGCCGATCAATTATCACCACTGGTCTTATGGCAAGCGTTTCGCAGGGCACGAAAACGCCTATCGCCGGGGGCTTATGGGACTTGCCTACGAAGTCGTCATCAACTCCAATCCCTGCATCAGCTACCTGATGGAGGAAAACAGCGCCACGATGCAGGCGCTGGTGATCGCGCACGCGGCCTTCGGCCACAACCATTTTTTCAAGAACAACCGTCTGTTTCAGGAATGGACCGATCCCTCGCAGATTCTGAACTATCTGGAGTTTGCCCGCGGCTATATCTCCCGCTGTGAGGAAATCCATGGACAGGCGGCGGTCGAGCGCGTGCTGGACGCCGCGCACGCCTTGCAGGGACAGGGCGTCAATCGGCATAGCGGGTCACGGCGTGTCGACCTGAAGGACGAGCAGGCGAGGGCGCGTGAACGTCGGGCTTACGAGGACAGATCTTTCAACGATCTGTGGCGCACATTGCCACAGGGGAGTGAGCCGGAATTTTTCGGGGATGGTGAAAAGCAGGCGCTTCGCCGTCGGCTTGGATTGCCCGAGGAAAATATCCTCTATTTCCTTGAGAAACATGCCCCACGGCTGACTGCGTGGGAGCGGGAAATCATCCGCATTGTCCGCCTGATCGCCCAGTATTTCTATCCACAGCCTCAGCTCAAACTGATGAATGAAGGATGTGCGACGTGGGTGCATGACCGCATCATGAGTCGCCTGCATGAGAAAGGTCTTATCGACGACGCAGCCTTCATGGAGGTGATCCACTCGACCACGAATGTCATCGCCCAGTTCGGTTATGAGCAGGGCTCCACCAGCTTCAATCCATATGCGCTGGGCTTTGCGATGATGAAGGACATCGAGCGCATCTGCACTGATCCGACAGAGGAGGATCGACGGTGGCAGCCGGATATCGCGGGTAACGGAGACGCTTACGCGACCCTGCGTCATGCCTGGGCGGAGTATCGGGATGAGAGTTTCGTGCTTCAGTTCCTCTCGCCAAAAGTGATGCGGGACTTCCGCATGTTCCGGCTTCTGGACGATACCCGCGATCCGTATCTGCTGGTGGACGCCATTCATGACGAGGCGGGCTATCGTGATATCCGCCGGACTGTCGCGGCTTCCTACGATCCCTCGGCATGGTACACCGAGATAGAAATCGTGGATGTGGATACACTTGGCGATAGAACCCTGAGACTGGAGCATCGCACCAAGTCAGGCCAGGTTCTGGCTGACAACGACATGAAACTGACCTTGAACGCTCTGGCGGATCTGTGGGGGTATCGGGTTGTTCTGGATGAGATCGACACGCCGACCGGTCGTGTCGTGTTGTCTCATGAGGCTGGGCAGGCATAAGCGCGCCATTTCTGCCTGCGGTGATAAAGCCTGCTTTCCACGCACGAATCGCGGGAAAGCAGGCAGGACTTTATGTCCGGGACGATTTGTCCGCTGACGGCGCCGACTTGCCGGTGGTCACTGCTACAAACTTCTTCCAGTCGTGCTTGGTCTGGGCGGCATACGCGACCGAAAATGCGGCGATAGCATCGGCAAAGGCTGTCCCTTTGCCCAGATAGGCTGCGATCGCCACTGGATCGCCTGACCGGGCATGGGCGCGGGCAAGCGCACGTGCGCAGAGCTTTGCATAGTCCTCCAGTCCTTCCTGCGCGAAATCTGCGCCTATTGCCGCGAGGCGTGTATCTTTCACCCTGCGCACATAGAATTGCCGCTTCGACTGGCTTGCCGGCAGATCCGCATCGGCTTCGGATTGCTCCCCATCGTCGCCTGCGCTGTGCGTCCACCCAAGAAAAGAATCTGAAACCGCCTGCATGATGCGCTGGCCGGTGACAACACGCTCACCCTGATTATGGATGTGAGGTGCTGAAGCCGTGTAACGCGCAAGCACGGATTCCTGAGACTCCTTGATCTGAAGCAGCAGAGGCTCGTTATCCGCTGTAGTGAACAGGCCGATGGCGCAAAACGTGCCGACGCTACCAACCCCAACGACCTTGAAGATCACGTCGCGTAGAGCATAGTGCTTCAGAAGAGCCAGACGTTCCGGCGGCTGCGTGGCCACATAGCGGGCGAAAGCCTGCCGGGTGGCATCATCCTGATCTGGCAGACGCATCACCAGTGGTGGACGCTCCCGAAGAGAGGGCGCATTGCGATCATCACCAATCAGACCAAAGCCTTTACTGGTGCTGTTCAGACGCTTCTTCAACAGCGCTTCCGTGGTGCGCCGTGTCTTTGCATCATCGAAATGCTCGATCGCGTCCCTGAGATCAATGCGATTGAGCCAGACCTGAAGTGGGCTCAGTCTGGCAAGACGATGCATCTCCCCGCAGTAGGTTCGGGCCATGATATCAGTGAGGTCACGCGCGCCATGAGAGGAGAGGCCGGTCTCCAGTCCAGCGAGGACAAAAGATGTGCCGAGACGCTTGATGTCCCATTCGAAGGGAGCGCGATATGTCTCGTCGAAATCGTTGATGTCGAAGACCGGAATACCTTCGGGCGAGGCGTAGCTTCCGAAATTGGCAAGGTGACAGTCGCCACAGGCCTGCACCGTTAAACCGCTTGTGGGGGTGCCTGACAGGTCTGAGGCCATCACGACCGCAGACCCACGCAGAAACGCGAAGGGAGACGCCCTCATCCGTTCGTAACGGACCGCGATCAGGCTGGTGATGCGGTGCGTGTTCTGTCGGGTGAGCAGGTCAAGCGGGTCAGACCGGTTTTTGGCAGGAGACCACTCCGCGTGGGAGGATCTGGGGACTGACTGACGTAGCATCCTCCCTTCCTGGTGACGCTCCTTGCGTGACAGGAGGGGGGCAGATGCTGGAGATGGGGAAACGGAAGGGATCGTCATGGATGAATTATGCCGTCACCGGATCAAGCTGTCTGCCCTGATGACGATTCCTGTTTGCAGTGCAGGAAAAAGCGGATTTCGGTATATTTTTTAGACGTGTTTTCACTGCCACTCCCTCAGGTCTCCTTGATGAAATCTGACAGTATTTCATAAAATTCATTCGGTTTTTCCGCATGAACCCAGTGGCCAGCCCCTTCAATCGTCTTCAGCGTGTATCGGGGGAAGAGCTTTTTCATGACCGGATAATTTTCCGGAGCGATATAATGGGAACGCTGGCCTGCCACAAAAAGTGTTGGTCCGTCATAAGTCTCGCCATCAGGAATATCCGGCCAGCCGATGATCTGCGGCATCGCCATTGCGATTTCACTGATCCCGATCTGCCAGTGAGGATGTTCCCCCAGTTCAATATTCTGCAGCATGAGATTTCTGACTTCAGGTTCGCTGATGACAGTCGCCAGTAGAGTATCGGCTTCTACCCGGCTCAGATGCTCGGGAAACTGCAACGCCGCCAGCCTTGCCGCGAGGTCGTGCCCTTGCGCAAAGCCACCTTCACCGGGCGCAATATCCGCGACAAGCAGCCTCACGACCATCGAGGGATGCTGCAGAGCCAGCATCATTCCGGTTTTGCCCCCCATCGAGTGACCGACAATGATGGCGGAGTGAACTCCAAGGTGGTTCAGTGTTTCGTAAACGTCTTCGGCCATGGTGGAGTAGTCCATGGGGCCGTGGAGACTCTCGCCATGATTGCGAAGGTCGAGCGCTATTGTGCGCCGTGTGTCCGCAAGTCGTCTCTGGAAGAAGCCGAAATTCCGTCCCCGGCCGAAAAGACCATGGATGAAAACAATGGGAGTGGCGTTTCCGGACGGGTTTTCGGGGCCGCGATCAAGAGCGTGAAGAAGCATATATCATTCTCTTTTCGTAAAATAATATTATAAAAACAGAATATTATCCTGATTAATGATGTCGTTTGACAGATCTGTATTATGGCGCTCAATGCGTCAGAATGATCTTGCCGCTGTGATTGCTGCTCTCCATCAGCCGATGCGCTTCTGCTGCTTCCGCAAGAGGAAAAGTTGTGTGGACGATCGGCTCCAGAGCGCCGCTATCGAGCAAGGGCCAGATATGGGTCTTCAGCGCCTCAGCAACGGTCGCCTTATACTCCTTGCTGCGCGGTCGCAGGGCGGTCGCCGTGACATGCAGGCGCTTTGTCATCAGAGGTGTAAGCGAAAATTCTTCCACCTTCGCTCCTCCCTGAAAAGCGATGATGACGAGCCGGCCATCCATGGCCAGCGCTTTGAGGTTTCGTGAAAAATAGGGGCCACCAATGATGTCGAGAATGACATCAACACCTTTGCCGCCGGTGTGCTCCATGACTTTTTCAACGAAATCATCTGTCTTGTAGTTGATGGCGATCGCACCAAGTTTCTCGCACAATTCGCCTTTCTCGGGATCACTGACGGTCGTGAGTGGAATGGCGCCCATGGCTTTGGCGATCTGGATGGCTGCTGTGCCGATGCCGCCTGCGCCACCATGTATCAGAACGGTCTCGCCTTTTTTCAGGTCCGCTGTCGTGAAAAGATTGGACCAGACCGTGAAAAAAGTTTCCGGAATGGCGGCCGCTTTTACAGCATCATAATGATCCGGCCAGGGCAGGCATTGGGATGCGGGAACGGCGCAGTAGTCCGCATATCCTCCACCGTTAGTGAGAGCACAGATTTTACTCCCTATTGCTGGAAATTCAGTGCCTGAGAGTGGACTTCCGTGCGCTACGACAGTCCCCGCAATCTCCAGCCCGAGCAAGGGACTGGCGCCGGGTGGTGGTGGATAATACCCCTTGCGCTGCATGATGTCTGGGCGATTGACGCCGCTGGCTTCAACGCGGATCAGAACTTCGCCCGGCTTTGGTGAGGGAGTGGGCACTTTGTCGGTGTGAAGAACCTCCGGACCTCCCGGTTCATCAAGAATGATGGCGGTCATTTCATCAGGAATGGTGGAAGCCATGGCGTTCTGTCCCGTTCATTTTTGATTTGTCGTGTTGGGTTTCACGGTAGGCGGATGATGCGCTCACGACCAGTCACACGTCTTTGAGGTGGGAAGTGATTATCCAAAAGACAGAAGCGCCATAGAAGACTGAATTGAAATATAATAAAAATATATTTTATTATCAGTGTGTTATTGTATTTTTCTATTAAATCAGTTTCACATGGTGTGAGGTTCGAGACAGGACATATTTTATAGGGCACTAAAGATTGAAGCATCCCGTGTAGTGCTGATTCATCAGGCCGGCTTATAGATTGACCCGTAACAGATGTTCGTCATGTGAGCGATGACCGTCTGCAGTGTCCTCCTTATGGCGGAGAAGTCTCAATGAATATCCACGAATATCAGGCCAAGGAGCTGTTGCGCTCTTATGGTGTGCCCACACCCCGAGGAGTGCTCATCCATTCTCCGGAGGAAGCCCGGCAGGCTGTTCGCTCTCTTGGAACGCCCATTTGTGCCGTCAAGGCGCAAATTCATGCGGGCGGGCGTGGAGCTGGTCATTTTAAAGACCACCCTGAAATTCGCGGAGTGCGTCTCGTCCGAAATGCAGATGAGGCAAAGGATGCGGCTTATCAGATGCTTAACAAGACGCTGATCACGCGTCAGACAGGTCCGGCAGGCCGTGTCGTACATAAACTCTATGTCGAGGCAGGCTGTGCGATCGAACGGGAGCTTTATCTTTCCATGCTCATCGACCGGAGTGCGCGGAAGATCATGATCGTCGCTTCACAGGCCGGGGGCATGAGTATCGAGGACGTTGCGGAAAAGACGCCCGAGAAAATTCAGAAAATCTGGATTGATCCTGAGCTGGGCCTCGGGGATTATCAGGCACGGGTTCTCGCCACCGGCCTTGCCTTGCAGGGGCCGCAGATCAATGAATTTGCCACCATAATCAGGAGCGCCTATTCGGCTTTCACCAGCCTCGACACGTCGATGATCGAGATGAATCCGCTGGTGGTCACGAAGGAAGGCGGCCTGATGGCTCTCGACGCCAAAATGGCGTTCGATGACAACGGCCTGTTCAGACACCCTCAGATTGCTGAACTGCGCGATCCTAATGAGGAAGACCCTCGTGAGCAGGAGGCTGCCCGCTTCGGCCTGTCCTATGTCAGTCTTGATGGGACCATCGGCTGCATGGTCAATGGAGCCGGTCTCGCCATGGCGACCATGGACATCATTCACGAAGAAGGAGAGGCCCCGGCGAATTTTCTGGATGTCGGCGGCGGCGCATCAAGGGAAAAGGTCGGTGCGGCCTTCCGTATCCTTCTGTCGGATCAGAAGATTGAAGGGGTTCTGGTCAATATTTTCGGCGGAATCATGCGATGCGACCTGATTGCAGGCGCTGTGATCGATGCCTGCAAGGAAGAGGGATTGAAAGTGCCACTCGTCATCAGGCTGGCCGGAACTCTGGTTGAGGAAGGGCTATCGATGATCCGTCAATCGGGCCTCAACATCACCATCGCGACGGACCTGGGAGACGCGGCCCGAAAGATTGTCGCAGAAGTGCATGCACGGAGGGCTGCCTGATGTCCATTCTTGTTGATAAGGGCACAAAGGTTCTCGTGCAGGGCTTCACAGGCGCTCAGGGCACCTTTCATTCGGAACAGTCCCTTGCTTACGGCACGACCATTGTCGGCGGTGTGACGCCCGGACGTGGTGGCAGAACGCATCTTGGCCTGCCGGTTTTCGATACGATGGAGCAGGCTGTCAGTGAAACCGGAGCCGATGCAAGCGTGATTTACGTGCCTCCAGCCGGGGCCGCTGACGCTATTCTGGAAGCCATTTCCGTTGAGATGCCGCTGATCGTCTGCATCACGGAAGGAATCCCCGTTCAGGACATGCTGCGTGTTCGTGCAGCGCTGGACCGCTCCAAAAGTCTTCTGATCGGACCAAACTGTCCGGGCGTCATCACTCCTGACGCCTGCAAGATCGGGATCATGCCGGGACCGATCCATCGTCGGGGCTCCGTCGGAATTGTTTCCCGTTCGGGAACGCTGACTTACGAAGCGGTCGCGCAGACGACCATTCTCGGAATGGGACAGAGCACCAGCGTCGGCATTGGTGGCGACCCGATCAAGGGGCTCGATTTCATCGATATTCTTGATCGTTTTCTGGCTGATCCCGAGACAGATTCAATCATCATGATCGGTGAAATCGGTGGCACGTCAGAGATTGAAGCCGCTCAGTTTCTGCAGGAAAGCAAGATCACGAAACCGGTGGTTGGACTGGTCGCCGGCATCACCGCGCCACCGGGACGCCGCATGGGTCATGCCGGGGCCGTGGTTTCGGGTGGAAACGACACGGCTCAGGCCAAAATCGAGGCGCTACGGGCGGCTGGAGTGCATATTGCTCCAACGCCGGCTGAGCTCGGTAGCACGCTCAAGAGCGTTCTGGGGGGCTGAGGCGGCGGACAGATTCCGTCTGCCGTCTTTCAGTCACCGCCAGCGGAAGGGTCAGAAATGCCGCTCGTAGATCTTGATGACGTCGCCCGGTTTCACATAGTCCTGCGGCTTGATCTTGCCCACTACGCTCTGCTCGCCTTCCTGACGGATCACATAGGCCCGGCTTTCGAGTGAGCGGTAGGTAAAGCCGCCAGCCGACGCCACGGCGGTCAGCATGGTCATGCCGGGCTGGTAGGGATATTGACCGGGGCGCGCGACCTCGCCCAGAACCGATATCATCCTGTAGGCGGTGATTTCGACCGAGACTTTCGGATCTCGCAACATTCTGGAGTGTTCAAGCGCCTGCCTGACTTCATCAGCGAACTGTGTGGTTGTCAGGCCCGCGGCCTGCAGGCCATCGGTCAGCGGAAAGGCGACCTTGCCGGTACTGTCTACCCGGAAATCAGACGTCAACTGATCCTGCCCATAGGTGATGACCCTGATCTGGTCATCGACGCCCAGCGTATAAGTGCCGGGGTCATAGGGAGGGACAGTTTTCAGGCTACCTCCTTCTGCGCAGGCCGCCAGGGAAATGGCGAGGCTTCCGGCAGCAACAAGCGAGCGCATACGGCGGAGCGGAGAAGGGCACCCTGGTGTCATGTTCTGAAAAATCCTGTCATTCAGAAAGGTGGTGTGATGGCTTGCCGCCGGAGCCCCGGAAGCAGGAATAGCTGCATTGTTACAAGGCAAAATGTACGCCTGCCATAACAACGTGTGTGGGGAAAAGAGGACCGAGAAACGCGCTCTGGCTAAAGAAATCGTAATTCAGCTCAAGGCTGACATGGCGATTGAGGTAGACATGAACGCCTGCGCCGGCGCCATAACTGCTCTGGCTGTTCGCGACCTGCCCAATGGGAGTCGAGAGAAGGGCCGGGGAACTGGACGGGTAGTGGGATTTTTGGAGTCCTGCGTGTGCCTCGAACACAATATTTCGTGAATAGGCGTGGGTGACGCTCAGTCTGGCGCTCGTGGTGGTATAACCAACCACGCCTTCGAAGGCGGCATCCTCAATACCATGACTGACCGTAGCTGACACGGTTGTCAGGCGGGTCGGGGACCATTTTAGGGAGGCTTCCGCGATGGGAGAACTGAGTGAACCGTAGAGCGCGGAAGAAAAAATTCGTCTCTGGTAGCCGATCATGACACGGAACTGGAACGGCCCGGCCTCATTCCAGTTATATCCGCCAAGAATAGAGAAGCCGTTCGAGCTGCGGGCAGGGAATCCCATATAGCTGGACTGATAATCGATCTGGGTTCCCTGCAGCAGCAGCAGCAGATGACTGTTCTGCATCATCTGATATCGGGCAGTGAGGTTCTCGTTGATGATAACGCGGTCCCGGTAACTCTGGTTCTGAAACTCCGAGATGCCGGTGAGCTGAGGCTTGCCGAACTGATAATGCTGAACGGAGAGTTCAGGTTGGAAGCTCAGTCTTCCGTGGGTCGTTAAAAGGTAGCTGACCCGTCCATCATCAAGGGTGTAGGGAACCGGCCCTAGAATAAGGAGAGCGCCCGACTCGGTAGGCATCTGGACCAGTGAAAGGTGGGTGAAGGCTACACCAAGTTCATCCCGACCGAAGTGCTTTGTGCCGCCTATATTGGCCGTCCAGGTTGTTCGATTTTGCAGGGAACGGGTCGGATAGCGCACGTCGGAAACACTGATATCTGCGTGGACCTGATCATTGCGATCAAGTAGATACACAGTCCCGATATGACCTCGCGTATTGATTATGGAGCTTTTGCGGCCATGCTGAAGCTGGTCCGCGTTGGTAGTGTATCCTGCGCGCTCATCGCCATCCAGATGAACCGTCAGCGGCCCCGAATGATAGCCTAGTGGCTGATACGAACTGGTAGCCTTCACCTGGGCAGGTTCTTCGCTCAGTTCGCCCGCTCCGGAACCCAATCCTGGAAAATACTGCGTCACCACCTGCGCGTATGCCGCTGCAGGAAGTGATATCCAGACGATTGCAGCCGCTCGGAGCAGGTAAAACACTTTATTCATTGGTTAAGCTGTGGGTCTCCATAACCTGACCTTTTTAGCATTAACTTCTGAATTTGTCGCCAACATAAACTTGCCGTCATGCAACAATCGTAATTTTTGCATTTTGAATTATATTATCGTTATTACGACAGTAACGCCGTAACCGAGACATCACAAAGTCAAGAGGGAATTGATAATGGTGTCTTTTTCCTGCATATGATTGTCATGCTGAATGATTAGGCGACAAGCCACGAGTGCTGTCAGGAATGAAATCCCGCGAGAGATTCGGCAGTAGGTGAATCAGCTCAAATACCATGTGCTGCACTAAATCTGGACTGAAATTTTTCATTAACGTGATTTTTTCGGTGGCAGTTTTTAGCGGGAGACTGATCGTATTGCGGTTAAGACTTGGTGTTATTTTTTAATTATCGGTTTTTTGACTTGTTTTTCACAAATCACAAAAAGTGTTGCCGGCTTTTAAGTTGGAAATTTTATTACTAAAATAAATAAATATTATGAAATTTTGTGAGATTATTAAGAGTTTTTAATTTCAAGCTGAAATGTTCAGTTTAACGAATTATTAAAATCTCAAAAATAAATTTACGCTTTGATTTTTATTTAATTTTGTTTATATCATCACTGTAAAGTCACAAATCTTCTCTAAAGCAATGACAGAGTTACGGTTTGGCGGTGAGTAATGAGCGCATCAGGTTCTGAAATCAGAGGAAAGGCATCTAATGCTTCTGATTTTTCAAGTAAAATGACTATTACGAAAAATGCTAATGGCATATATGCACGCAATGAACTTTCACGACGAGAGCGGGTCGGAACACAAATGCCTGAAAATTGTAGGGCTAGTCGCTCTATAGCTCGAAAAATAAAGTTACTGCTTGATGTGGTGGTAGCATCCTGTCTTCTGATAGTTGTAATGCCGGTTTTTCTGCTCGCCTGGGTGATGGTGTCACTGGATGGTGGTCCGGTATTATACGGCCATACAAGAATAGGCAGGAACGGTGTCCCATTCAGATGCCTTAAGTTTCGTTCAATGGTCCCCAATGCGGATGCTGTCCTGCAGCAGCTTCTCGATACGGATGCAGATTGTGCTAATGAATGGAATGCTACCCGCAAACTGAGGCATGACCCTCGCATCACTACAATTGGTCGTTTTCTGCGGCGAACCAGTCTCGATGAGATCCCTCAGCTTCTGAATGTCATAAAAGGGGATATGAGCCTTGTGGGGCCCCGCCCGGTGGTCGAGGGCGAATTGCAGTATTACGGACAGGATTTATGTTACTATGAGGCTGTTCGTCCCGGCATTACAGGTCTGTGGCAAGTCAGTGGTCGAAGCGACACAAGTTACGTCGAGCGCGTTAACCTTGATAGCTATTATGTCCGGAATTGGAGTCTGGCGCTTGATTTCTCCATTCTTTGTCGAACCATACCTGCTGTTATGATGCAGAAAGGGGCACGCTGAGCCGCCTGCTACCCGAAATGGTCTTTTCTGTTTATAGAAAGAACGCTCTTTGTAGCTTTTTCCTTTTGCGCAGTGGAGCGCCGTTATGAATGCCGTTCAGCCTACTTCGTTTGACAGGATTTCCGAGCCTCCACCGGATTTATCGCAGGTCTCACCTCTTAAGATATTTGAAATCATACGGGAACGCTGGCTGATCATAAGCCTCGTTGCAACGGTTCTGGCTGTGCCGGCTCTTGCTGTCGTTATGACCCTGCCGGCTTATTATGATGCCTCTTCCTCACTCATGATCGGCACACGTCAGGCGGAGTTCCGGGATCTGCAGGCCACTCAGGGCGCGCTGGATGTCGATGCGGTGGCGATCAATACGGAAGTTGGAATCATCAAGAGCCAGTCCATAGCCAAAGCCGTTGCTGAGCGGCTGAAGCTGGTGGATGATCCATATTTTCGTGCGCAGATGGAAAAAAAATCTCTCAAAACACGAATTTCTGGCTGGATCAGTAAAGTAACCGGAAGCGCTTTGCCGGAGAAACCGCTCACTCCAGCGGAAAAGCTACAGGTTGTAAGAGATCTTCTTGGACGAAATGTCACCATTCTGAATGATGGGCGATCCTATCTCATTATGGTTAATGTCAGAACCGGACGCCCTGACCTCAGCGCCAGCATCGCGAATGCATTTGCCGACGTTTATCTGGACTTCAAGCGTCATATGAAGATTGCCTCAACATGGCGATCCAACTCACTTCTCGATGAACAGATTATTCCTTTGCGGGAACGGCTGCGTAAGGCAGAGCAGGCCGTTGAAAATTATCGCGAGAAAAACGGCCTGATCGCGGCTGAAATCACCCATTCCGGCAGTCCGAATGCGCCGTCTGGTGTGACGGTAACCGATCAGCAGCTTGTGGAAATCAATCGTGCACTCATTGCGGCGCAGGCGGACCTGACAGCTAAGAGAGCCCGGGCGAATCAAATGGCGGGCGACACGGCAAGTACGACAGACGTGCTTTCGTCCCCGATCATCCAGCAGCTTCAGGGGCAGCAAGCGATGCTGAACGCCCGTGTGGCCAGTCTTGCAAGCACGGCGGGAGATGCCAATCCGGAATTGCAGGCAGCGCGTGCCGCAGCAGCGCATGTCAGGGCTCAGATCAGCCAGATCACTTCACAAATCACAACCAGTACGGACAAGGATCTCCGTAGCGCCGAGATGCGCGTCGCGGCTCTGAAGGATGAGGTGGAAAAACTTCAGCAGCACGTCGCGAGAGAAAACGACGCCAATGTCACATTGCAGCAACTTGAGAGTGAAGCTGCTGCTGCCCGCGCGGTCTATCAGGATTTCCTTGGTCGTTATGCCCAGACTTCCACGGCTGCTGCTTTGCAGGAGCCAGAGGCCGAACTGATCAGTCGCGCTGAACAGCCTCTGGGCGTGTCAGGCCCCCCTCGCACCCAGTTTATCGCTATTGCTCTTCTGTTTTCAGGGCTTGCCGGGGTTGGAGTAGCCATATTGCTGGAGCGGATGCAGAAAGGCGTAAGGCAGGGCACAGAGATTGATTCTGTTCCGGGGCTGTTTACGCTCGGCATGATACCTTCCTTTTCCAGCTCTCTTCAGGAACTGTACAAGTCAAGCCGCCCTTCGATTTATATCGAAGCCGTCGAGGCTGTAAGAACCATTCTTTCTTTCGGTCGCAATCGTTTCCGTGCGAAAACGATTATCATCACATCATCAGGACCGGAAGAGGGAAAGACAGTGCTTGCATTGTCTCTGGCCGCCAATACAGGTCGGGCTGGCAAGAAAGCCCTGGTTCTTGACTGTGATACACGTGGTCCTTCCGCGCTGGAAGCCTTTCAGACGCCAGCCAAAGGGAAGACGAATAACAACAGTCTGATCACCAGTCTGGACTATAATGGATTGAGCCGGGATGTTCTGCCCGGGGTGGACGTCATGACGATGAATGGCTGGAAATCTACTGGCGACCAGATGATTGCACCTGGCGTTATCCAGGCTGTGCTGTCGGAACTCAGTCCTCATTACGATCTCATCATTCTGGATGCGCCGCCGCTTCTGGCCTTTCCCGATGCAGCAGTTTTGTCCCATGAAACCGATGGCGTCGTTCTCGTGGTAAAATGGGGCGTAACCACGCAGGAAAATCTGAAAGGTGCGATGCGCCAGCTGGAAGCATACGATGCCCGTACACTTGGTGCTGTGCTCACACAGGTTCCTGCTGGTAGCGCATCCGGCCTGTCCGGGGCGGCTTTGCAGGTTTACCGGCATTATGGACTTTTGGCCTCGTGATGAAGACGCAAAACAGGGTCAGGATCGCCATTAACGGGCGTTATCTTTCGCAGATTCAGAGTGGTGTTCAAAGATTTGCTGGCGAACTGACAAGAGCGATCGCAAAGCTGGACTGGCAAGCAGGAGAGCAGCCCATCCTGCTGTCACCGCACACGACGTCAACCACGCCAGACGGGTTGGGGCTGACCGTTGTGCATTGTGGCCGTCTGAAAGGGCAGGCGTGGGAGCAGTTCGATCTTCCCCGCTGTTCTCAGGATCGATTTCTTATCAATCCTGGCAATACAGCTCCTGTTTTCAGGCGTCATCAGTTGGTCGTCCTGCATGATGCTGCGGTATTTTCTCAGCCCGAAGGGTATTCGTGGAAATTCCGTGTCTGGTATAAGATTTTGCAGACAATCCTTTGCCATACGACAGCAAGGATCGTGACTGTTTCGGAATTTTCCCGTCAGGAGCTTTCAAAGCATTTAAAAGTCAGTCCTGAACGTATTGAGGTTGTTCCTGAAGGATGTGAGCATATATCGCGGGTCGCTCCAGATACCTCCATTCTTCAACGCCATAATCTTGTAGGACGGCCTTTTGTGCTTGCCGTCGGGAATCTTGCGCGACATAAAAATCTTGGCGCTCTCAATGTTTTATCCCAGGATTTACAACAGCGCGGCGTACCTCTCGTCATCAGCGGTGGGGTTGATAAAGGCGTTTTCTCCGGAAAGACCAATTTGCCGAGGTCAGCACTCTATACTGGCCGGGTGACGGATGAAGAACTGCATGCATTGTATGCAGCAGCCTCCTGTTTTGTCTTTCCATCCCACTATGAAGGTTTTGGGTTGCCTGCAATCGAGGCCATGGCCTGTCATTGCCCTGTAGTCGCGGCAGATATTCCGGCGTTGAGAGAGGTCTGCGCGGACGCGGCGTTATATGTCGATCCATGTAATCCTCAATCCATCAGCCATGTAATCTGCAGTCTTCTGGACGACCCTCAGCTTGCAGCCAGCCTGCGGGATAAGGGAGATAAGCGGGCACAATATTTCACGTGGGATAAAGCTGCCCGAATGCTAATTGCCATAGCGAAAGATGACATGAAATGAGGTCAAGGTATGCCTTGCTCCTGATGGGATTGAGTTTCATTTATCCTGTGAGTATCCCGGTGCGGGCTCAGGAGAGTTTTCCCGCATTGAGCTCAGAAGATGACACCACCTTGTCTCAGGGGGCACGCGGGGGTGTTTTTGTATGGTGCAGTGCTGCAAACAGTGAAAGACGGGAACTTTACATCAGTGACGTAAAGCGTCAGCCATCTGGCAGCGGTATGGCAGTCAATTCTCTCAGCGGACACTTTGCTCAGACGATGAACGCCCGGTTTGGTATTCATCTTGCCATGAATGCGCAGCATTGTCATATGTTTCGAAATTCGGCTGCCGCACAGAACGCGCGCATGATTTTAATGGCAGGAGCCAGAAAAAGCGATCTTACTGTAAAAAATGCTGGTATTTTTTGAAAGCTATAAAAAAAATGCTACAAACCTGGTGTGCGGTAGTAAGCGTCGGATAGCACCCTATCCGCAGAATTTAGCGGATGGATGTGAGCACAACAGTGATTGCAGAAGTCCAGACGACAATGCCAGTGACTGAAGCGAGCAAAATTCCTCGAGCCGGGGCAAGATTATTTGCCCGCTGTAACGTCTGTGGCGCAGACGAGGGGAAAGTATGACCACGGTCCGTGGGAGAGGAAACGGGTGTCATTTACAAGATTCCAAATCAGTTTCTTTATCAAAACTAGTGGCAGATAGTGATGATCAAACTCTTAACGAAATGCTGGTACGACAGGTTTCGCGCCGAAAAATATTCACTGTAACTTTTTTATGATTGAAATTCGAAGCAAGAGGAAAGAACTGTGACGACAGACAAATCAACCGTAAAAGTTGCCATTGTACACGAATGGCTTGAGCACTATGCTGGTTCAGAACGTGTGGTGGGTGAACTTCTGGCTGTCTTTCCTCAGGCGCAGGTTTTTTCCATTGTCGATTTTCTCCCGGAGAAGGAGCGCGCTTTTCTTGGCGGTCGGAAAATCACCACGACGTTTATCCAGAAACTGCCATTCGCAAGAAAGCATTTCCGGAATTATCTCGGGCTGATGCCGCTTGCCGTGGAACAGCTTGACCTCAGTGGGTTTGACCTTGTCTTTTCGAGCAATCATGCTGTCGCAAAAGGCATCATCACGGGGCCTGATCAGTATCACATCAGTTATGTCCATTCTCCGATGCGCTACGCCTGGGATATGCAGGCTGCCTATCTTAAGCAAAGCGGTCTGACGACCGGCCTGAAAGGACTGTTTGTCCGTTGGTTGCTCCATCGCATTCGAAACTGGGATGTACGCTCGGCAACCGGTGTAGATGTTTTTGTGGCCAATTCGCGCTACATCGCCCGCCGTATCAGAAAAGTCTATCGGCGCGATGCGGAGGTTATTCATCCGCCTGTCGATACGGATGCGTTCAACCTGCCGGCCGATCCGGCAAACCGCGATGCCTATCTGGTGGCCGGACGACAGGTTCCTTACAAGCGCGTTGATCTTGTTGTGGAAGCATTTCGCCGTATGCCGCAAAGACAGCTGATTGTGGTAGGCGATGGCCCTGAAAATGCAAAAATCCGTGCTCTAGCCGCCGGAGCTCCGAATATTATTCTTAAAGGAAAAGTGCCTCATTCAGAGCTCCTTTCGCTGATGCAGAATGCACGGGCTTTCGTGTTCGCTTCTGAAGAGGATTTTGGGATTACCCTGGTGGAAGCTCAGGCTTGCGGAACGCCCGTTATCAGTTTTGGGCGCGGTGGAGCACTGGATATTGTTCTGGATGACACCCTTTCAGAATCTCCCACAGGCCTTCTGTTCAACGAACAATCGGCTGACTCAATTATGAAAACCATAGAGCACTTTGAAAAAATACGAGATAAGATATCGGATCAGGGATGCAGGGATAATGCGCTTCGCTTTTCGAAAGCCGCTTTTCGCTCCCATATCATAGATCTCACTGATCGTATTTTAACGGAAGGTTTTTAGGTAACACACTCAGGAAGTCTGCTTGCTTCTTTTCAGAATGCGGAGAGATCAGAGTCAAAGACGCTCGAAAAAAGCAGGCAGACAAAATACAGGGAAATTCGCCTGATGCTTCCTCTTATGGGAGCAAGCCTCATCCCTCTCGGTCTTGCTTTCTGGTCAAAACCCTAACATCTTCTGCAACTGGTTCCGGTTTCTGGATTCTTTTCAGCGGCCTGAGCCTTCTGTCAGGTGGATGTCGTGCTTTCCACTCTCTGGCTGACCCTGAAAGACTATCGTGTCTGGAGAGTTCTGATCTGGGTATCCAATATTGTGCTCCGTCGGACGACTTCGACAACAGACTTCGGCGCTATGGCGATTGGGCCGAATGAGCCGGCAGCCGTTAGCGACCCGACCACACGCTCCGGAGTGCCATGAGTGATCGGTGCGTTCAGTGATTTCGCCGATCAGGCCGTCGTTGGTCCTGTCGAGATTGCGATATTTCTGATTCTGATTCTGGTCGGTCGGCGGCATGATGCTTTGGTATGGGGCGGCATCATGGCAGCGGCCTCATGCCTCATGCTTTTTCTGAAACTATGGTGTGAACGCTGCGGTATTCCTCACCAGCGTCTTATTTACAGTCCCAGTGGTCATACCATGGGTGGAACCATGGTTTATGGCGGGCTTCTCGCCCTGTTATGTCGAAACGGCACGATCGTCGTTGCTGGCGCGTGTGCTTTGGCCATTGCTTTTGGTGCTTCACGTGTGTTTTTGCACGTTCACACCGTTACGGAAGCTGTCGTCGGCGCCTTGATTGGTGTGGGCGCTGTCATCATCCTGCATCGTTTATTGGGGCGTCATCGTAACCCGTTATCGCCTCAGGCGGCGTTTCTCAGCGTTGCCGCAGCCTTGGTTATTGGCTGCGCTTTGCATGGCTATCGTCTGAGCGCCGAGGTCTGGATTGCAAAGGCTTCTCATACCCTTGGCCGATATCTTTATTGTCAGCGGATATAGGGTCTGTGGAGCAAATCAAGAAAAGTGTGAGAAGGAAACAGCAAGATTTTCGTAAATAGGCTTCTTGAAGCCAACATTTAGCGTTGAGAGCTGGGTTAGTGGAACCCATTTCCAGGCGTCGAATTCCTGATGAGCATCAAGGTCAAGCCGAATTTCGGTCTCCGGCCCTGTGAAACGCAACGCGTACCATTTCTGCGTTTGTCCACGGTAACGACCCTTGAGAGCTTTTCCAATAAGCTCCGCAGGCAGATCATAGCTCATCCATTCTGGGTGTTCGCCCAGAAGCGTGAGTGAAGTCATCCCGGTCTCTTCAGCAACCTCCCGGAAGACCGCGCGATCGGTTGCTTCATTATCGTCAATGCCACCCTGGGGACACTGCCAGACACCTTCTTCCGGGGGACCGCCTGCACCTGGCATGTCAGTGCGGCGTGCGACGAAGACCTCTCCGGCGTTATTGAAAATAACCGCTCCCACATTACGGCGGTAGGGCAGGGATGATGGATCGGTCATCGCAATAGTCACCAGTTTATGGAGATGTGGGCGTATTGTCCCGAGCAGGTGCCGAAGAAGGCGGGTCAAGAGGAGCTTCCGTTACGGAACGTTTGCCTGACGCCGTTCCGATCTTTGCAGGCTTTGGAACGACTGAAGGCACAGATGCCTGCGGCGACGCCATCGGGACGGCGACATGCAGAGTTCTGCTATCCGAAAGGCTTGGAGAAAGTGTTGCATTCCGGCTTAACGCGCTGACCGGGACCAGCGTGACGCCCTGACTGGAAAGAGTATGGGTCCATTCAGTCAGCCGTTGCAGGAATACAGGGCGCATCGGGCCTGCGACGGCAATGGCCGTGCCACGGGATTTGGCCATTGCCACAAGGCGAGCCAACTGGCCATCGACACCGGCCGCGTCGGTGTTGGTATCCATGGTGAGAGAGGCGTCCCCCCCCATCACCGGACCAGTGCGTGGAGCGCCAGGAGTCGCGTTCAGATAAAGCAGACCCCGGCTTTCAAGAGCATGGCTCACCATGGCGAAATCGGGAGACTGGGCAAAAGCGTCTCCATCCAGACCTGAAAAGGCGTTTGTTACGCCGACATATCCATTAAAACGGGACAGGGCCCATTCCAGGTTGTCCTTGTCCGCCGCTGCCGTGTGGTCGTAGCCAAGAGCACGCGGTCCCTCATCATCGAGTGGCGCCGTCGAAGGCTGCATTGGGAGGGAGAGGAAAATTTCATGTCCGCGAAGTCTTGCCGTTTCGGACAGTGGCAATCTGGCCGGAGCGTAAGCGGGAACGGCGAATGACACCATGGCCGGGAGATTTCGCGCCGCGTTCAGGCTCATCTCTTCAGACAAGCCATAACCGTCCAGCAGAATGGCTATACGTGCATTTCCCGCCGGAATAGGGGGAACAGCCGCCGCATAAACATTACGGGGCATTTCCCCGTTCGGGCCACGTTTGGGCAGACTATGGCCGGGGTCACCAGCTACAGCTTCCAGCATATCCGGCATGGGTTGCGAAATAGGTGCGACGCCGGGTGTGATTTCAGATGAAAACTCACTTTTTGGCTTATCGGGCTGCGTGTTATCCGCCACACTGACAGGAGGTTTTTCAGCCGCTTCTTTCGCGGTCGCAACCACCGGAGCCTGCTCTGTGACATTCGGCTTGTTCTGTGGGGCGGTATTTATCGCCGAATGATGTCTGGAAGCCCATTCCTGCAGCCCAATACCAGCCAGAAGCGCCAGTAACGACACGCCGCCCCAAAAACGAACGAAAATTCGTCCGTTTCGTGGCAGACGCTGCCAGAGGCTGGCTGGAGTTACACCTTCCAGCGCCTCGGCTGCCAGATGAAGATCGTCGTTAGTGATGGGAGGCCTCATTCTTTACTGGCGTTGTCTTCTCAGAAGCGGGTGCTGGAACAGGAGGCAGGGAGGCGACCGGGTCAGGCGCCGCCACATTAGCCATGCTCCGTACCAGACGAAGTCCTTCCTGCAATTGAAAGTCCGTTGCTGGTTTGGTTACATCGAAAGCAGGCCAGTTGGCGGGAGGCTCTTCCGGGAGCTTGGACGCAAGAGCCGGCAAATCAGAACGCTGCGGCGGCTTGGTCTGGTTGCCACCCTGATTCTTCAGGATGTGGGAAAGATCAGCCTCACGGATGCTGAAGGCTGGCTCCTCACGGCTTTCCTTCACCAGGACATCAGGAACGATTCCCAGTCCCTGAATGGAGCGTCCCGACGGTGTGTAGTAGCGGGCTGTAGTCAGACGAACCGCGCCATTTCCCGGAATGGGCATAATCGTCTGCACGGAGCCTTTACCAAAGCTCTTGGTGCCGATCAGAACGGCGCGATGATGATCCTGAAGCGCACCGGACACGATCTCACTGGCGGAAGCCGAACCACCATTGATCAGCACGACGATTGGCATTCCATCTGTTATGTCATGCCCCTTGGCATCCCAACGCTGGCTGTCCTTGGGGTGTCTGGCGCGCGTGGAAACGATTTCACCATTGCTGATGAAGGAAGACGAGACATCAATCGCCTGCGTCAGCAGACCACCTGGGTCGTTCCGCAGATCAATAACCAGCCCACCTGTCAGTTTTCCACCGGCTTTCTTGAGCAGTTCATCATAAGCCTTGTGGAGTTCTTCGGACGTGTCTTCCGTGAACTGAGGGATACGGATGTAGCCGGTCTTGTCATAGAGAGCCGATTTGACGGCCTCGATATGGATGATCTCACGCGTGAGGGTCACAATGACCGGTTTGGGTGTTTTTGCCCGAATCAGCGTCAGCGTGATCTTCGTGTCAGGCTTGCCGCGCATCTTTTCGACAGCGTCATTCAGAGGACTGCCGTCGATATTATGCCCGTCGATGGCGACAATATAGTCACCCGGCTTGATTCCGGCCCGCCATGCCGGCGTTCCGTCAATCGGGGAGACCACGCGGACATGACCATCCTCACCCTGGACTTCCAGCCCCAGTCCACCAAACTTGCCGGTCGTCTGGACCTGCATGTCGGCATACTGTTTTTCAGTCATGTAGGAGCTGTGTGGATCCAGGCCACTCAGCATGCCGTTGAGGGCATTGGTGATCAGTTCGCGATCCGAGACCGGATCGACATAGTTGGCGCGCACGAGATCAAAGATGCTGCCGAACAGGGTCAGGAGCTTGTAGGTTTCAGCGTGACTGATTTTCGGGTCGGTAGAGGACGCGGGGGCTGTCTCGGCGTGAGCCTCTGCCACGACGCCGTAATTTCCTCCAGCAACAGGAAACTCAGGCGCGAGCGTCAGTCCGGAAAGAACTGCGGCTCCGAACAGCAGAGCGGTGCGGAACGTCATAAAGTGAAGTCTCCTGTTGCCGGACTGCGCCGCTTGGCAGTCAGCTTTCTGTCTCTCTCGGCACGAATCGCCCCAGTCAGGGCGTATCATCCAACAAGGTTCTTACCAAAACGAATACCGCCTCTCATCCGGCACGCCAACCCGCGTGTGCCACGGCTTGCTCCATAAGGGGAACAATACCAGTTACAAAAGCGACCTGGGGTTGACCGATCGCGCACCGTTTCGAAGCTGCACAAGGAGTGCGCCTCCAGATGAGGGCATGGAGCCGACAGAAGAACCTTTCACCAAAGACTGCCCCGTTGCGACACCAATACTGCCCAGACCGGCCAGAACAAAGCGGTAGCCGTGTCCGCAATTCAGGATAAGCATCTCGCCATAACTCCGGAATGGCGAGGCGAATTCGACGGTTCCGGAACAGGGGGCCCGAACACTGCTGCCGGGAGCTGCTGAATAGGTATTGCCCGATGCCGCGCCACCTTCCAGAGGCTGCCCCCAGGCCGTCAGAAGTCGCCCCGCCACGATACCATCGCCGCCATGTCCGGAGGAAACTGTTGCTGGCAGTGGTTCTGCTTCTCTTATGACATTATGACCAGAGATGCGGGCTGCCGCCGCAGCGGTGCTCTGCGCTCTGTGGCGCGCCTCGGCAGCTTCCCGGGCCTTTCTGGCAGCGCGTTCGGCTGCCTCAGCCTCTCTCTGCAACTGCGCCATGGCTGCGGCTTCCGCTGCCAGCACGCTGTTGAGCTCAGCCTGCAGGGCCTTCTGCTTTTCCGCTTCCTGCGAGGCATTGCTGGAGGCCAGTCTGGCAGCGACGTTTGACTGAATCTGGGCAATACGTGCTGCATTGGCCTGCTTTGCCAGTTCGGCTCGCTGCTGACTCTGGATCGCTTCAACCCGACTGAGTTCCGCAATCTGCCGGGACAGCTTTCCTTCGATCGTCACGAGGTCATTCTGTCGGTTCCTGAGGGATTCCGCCCGTGTTTCCAGAAGGTTTCCCAGCCCCCGCATGACCTGCAGTCCCCGCACCACGTCTTCCGTTGGACCGGCTCCAGTCAGCAGGGCGTCCATGGGGTAAAGCGACAGGCGCTGCGCCACAGGGAGCATGGGTTCCAAAGCTCTTGCATCTGATTGCAGGTCAGCCTGCGTCGCCTTCTGGTCTGCCCGGAGATCTTCGACCTCCGACTGAATGGACTGGGTTCTGTTTTCTGTTTTCTGAAGCTGTTCAGCGGCAGCGACTGTTGCGGAGGACAACGCGACGGAGCGGGCGTGATCCTGAGCCGCCTGCGCCGCTGCCGCCATATTCTGTTTGCGCGCCTGCTCCAGTCGTGCGGCTTCTGCTTTCGCCTGCGTTCTCAGGGCAGTTTCCCGCGCCTGCGCAGCCTCAAGCGCCGCCCGCGTTGACGTTGAAGGAACCGTCAGTGCTTTCTTTGCCGAGTGGGAGCCTGAATGTGAGGAGGGCGCGTGCCGGACCTGCCTGCTGGATGCAGCATATGACACGTGTGGCCATGTCAGGAAAATCGTGCTTCCCGTTAAAACAAGGCATCCCCATTTCTTTCGACTGTTGACGTGGCCTGTTTTTCTTGCAGCGGGAGGAATCGCTTTGACGGGTCTCACGCCTCCTCCCTTGCCAACACCATCTCAACACAGAAGGAAATATCAGGCCTCCTGAGCAGAGATCAGCGTTTTCCCGGTCATGGCGGCAGGCTGTTGCAAGCCCATCAGACCGAGAAGGGTGGGAGCAATATCGGCAAGCCGGCCATGATGAAGCCTGACATTACCCGCTCCCATGAGAACGCAGGGCACTTCATTCAGTGTGTGCGATGTATGCGGACCGCCTGTCTCCGGGTCTTTCATGGTCTCGCAATTTCCATGATCGGCTGTCACGAGCAGGGCGCCACCCTGATTCCGGATGGCGGCGGCGATACGGCCCAGACCCGCATCCACCGTTTCAACGGCCTTGATGGCGGCGGACAGGACGCCTGTATGTCCCACCATGTCAGGATTGGCGTAGTTGAGAACAATCAGATCATATTGGCCGCTCTCGATAGCCGCGACCGCCTTGTCCGTCAGTTCCGGCGCGGACATTTCCGGCTGCAGGTCATAGGTGGCGACCTTGGGTGAGGGAACGAGAATTCGGTCCTCGCCCTCAAATTTCTCTTCCCGGCCACCGTTCAGAAAGTAGGTGACGTGGGGATATTTCTCGGTCTCCGCCATGCGAAGCTGCTTTTTCCCGGCGGCTGCGACAACGTCTCCCAGTAGCTCGCGGAGATCCTGCGGAGCGAACAGGACAGTCGTGAATTTCGCAAGCTCATCGCTGTAGCGGGTCATACAGGCTGTCGCCGCAAAATGACGCACGACTTTCCTCTGGAAACCGCTGAAATCCGGCTCCAGAAGCGCGGTCAGCAACTCCCTGATGCGATCGGCCCGAAAGTTGAAAGAGAGAATGCCGTCACCGTCTTTGGCCCCCTGAAAGTCGCCCAGCACGGTGGGAATGACAAACTCGTCCGTGACGTTCGCTTTATAAGAGGCCTCCAGCACCTCCAGAGGAGAAGCCGCGCGTGGACCTTCAGCGCTGGTGATGACATCATAGACTCTGGATACACGCTCCCAGCGATTATCCCGATCCATGGCGTAATACCGCCCTGAAATCGAGGCGATCCCGACGTTTTTGGGAAGAGCTTTCGTCAGACTCTCAATGTAGCCGGCACCGGACTGGGGCGGCGTATCGCGGCCGTCCGTGAAGATATGGAATGCAACCTTCACGCCCGCATCGGTGAGGATATGCGCGAGAGCGACAGCATGATCCTGATGGGAATGTACGCCCCCTGAAGAAACGAGGCCCAGAAGGTGGCAGGTGCCGCCGGTCTTTTTCATCGTGTCGATAAAAGCCGTCAGAACCTCGTTTTTGGCGAGACTGCCGTCCCGAATCGCTTGTCCGATCCGGGGCAGCTCCTGCATGACCACACGACCCGCGCCGATATTCAGATGTCCGACTTCGGAATTGCCCATCTGCCCATCCGGAAGACCGACATCATGGCCGCTCGTGTCCAGAAAAGTGCTGGGGCATTTATCCCACAAACCATCGAAGACAGGCGTGGACGCCAGACGGACAGCATTGTCGGATTCGTCTTCCCGCCAGCCGAAGCCGTCAAGAATGACCAGCATGACGGGGCGGGGTGGGGATGAGGTGGTCATCATTCTGCAGGCCTTCTTCTGTTTGTGCCTTTATTATTGACTCAAATATGGCACCACACGCCTCAGCTTCCAAGTCATCCCCAATAACACAGGGTCATTAACACAGGCAGGTTTCAGGGCTCTTTATGTGGAGCCTCGTCCTTCTTTTTCCCGGCCTTGACAGTGTCTTCGTCGACACAGTCATTCGCGCCAGTGATTTTCCCGGATGACGGAGCGTCGCTCGCTGGAAAAGATCCTTTCCCTTCGTCATCAAGAATCTCATTTATGGGTTTGCTGGAGCTTGATGTCCCGCATACGGGAGGTTTTTTCTCACTCATCTCACGCTCTCCGGTTGTTTTCATGAAAGTGCCTACGGAGACTCAACGCGGTCTGGGTAGAGAGTTGCTGATTAAAATAATTGCAGCATCACGATTCCGTGCTGAAATTAAGATCTCCTGTTTGACTCGGGTTGTGTATTTTCTGACGATAGCGTTACAGCGAGCATGCTGCCGAAGTGTGCGGTTTCAGGGAAGGCACAGTAATGGTTCAAAAATCCACCCCCGTAGCCGTTTGTGGATCTCTCACATCGGATCAGGTGCGCATTCTGCGTGAGCATGGGACAGAGCGGCCAGGCTCCAGCCCGCTCAACCACGAAAAACGTCCGGGGACGTATCGATGTGCGGGGTGCGGAAATCCTCTTTTTACGGCGAACGCCAAGTATGAGAGCGGAAGTGGCTGGCCTTCTTTTTTCGATGTGCTGCCCGGAGCGATCGAAGAGCGGAAAGACGACAGTCTTGGCATGGTGCGTGTCGAGGTTCTGTGCGCCAACTGCAAAGGCCATCTCGGGCATGTATTCCCTGATGGCCCCCCGCCAACAGGGCTTCGCTATTGCATGAACGGCCTGATTCTGGATTTCCAGCCCGAAGATTCCACTCATTCAGATGCCATTTGAAATGACGTCAACCGAAAGCCGCAGCATGCCGACTGATATGGTCACTGTCGTTACTCATCCTCTGGTGCGTCATAAGCTGACCCATCTGCGAGCCCGCACGACATCGACAGCCGGTTTTCGACGGCTGGTGCGTGAGTTGAGTCTGCTGCTTGCTTATGAGGCGACCCGGGATCTCAAGCTTGAGCCGGTGACAATAGAAACACCGCAGGAAACGATGGAGGGCGAGGAGCTTTCGGGCAAGAAGCTCTGCTTCGTGTCGATCCTGCGGGCGGGAAACGGTATTCTGGATGGTATGCTCGATCTGATTCCATCCGCGCGTGTCGGGCATATTGGCCTGTTCAGAGATCCGGAAACTCTGGAGGCGGTTGAATATTACATCAAATTGCCGGACGATATTGGTGATCGTATCTGTATTGCCGTGGACCCTATGCTGGCGACGGGGCATAGTGCAGTCGCTGCTATCGATCGTCTCAAAAACGCCGGATGCAATTCCATAATCTTCGTCTGCCTGCTTGCTGTTCCCCAAGGCATCGCGTGTCTTCAGAAAGCCCATCCTGACGTCAGGATTATTACGTGTTCGATCGATCGTGAACTGGATGATCACGGCTATATCTGTCCGGGGCTGGGCGATGCCGGGGACCGACTGTTCGGAACGAAGTAATGCTGCCCGTAATCAGGAATCGTTTTTGAAATGCGCCTGATCGCAGTAGGGCGGATGAAGGACAGCCACGAACGGGCATTGGTGGATCGTTATGTCAAGCGGCTGAATCCGTCATTGACGATTACGGAACTCCCTGATGGAAAAGGGAGCCCGGCAGAAATCAAGCGTCGGGAAGCGGACGCGATTTTGTCCGTCCTGCCTGATCGGGCTTTTGTGGTCGTTCTTGATCTGGCGGGAAAACTTGTTTCCAGCGAAGTTTTTTCGCAAAGACTTGGCGAGTGGCTCGAAGCTGGCCGTGATGTCTGCTTCATCATTGGTGGAGCAGAGGGACTGGACGCGACAGTGGTCACCCGTGCGGATGCATCGCTGTCTCTGGGCAGCCTGACCTGGCCGCATATGCTGGTTCGAATTATGCTGGTGGAGCAGATTTACAGGGCCCGAGCCATAGCGGCAGGGCATCCTTATCACCGTTCCGGACGACCGTGAGATTCTGTATAAACCCTTGAAATATTTTATAAAAGACTAATTTATGAGTTCTTGTCCTCAGAGAAGACCACAATAAAGAAAATACGTACTTTATTAGACATAAATTTATTTTCTTGTTTAAGAATATTTATTATAAAAAATAAAATAAAAGACCTAATTATAGTATTTTATACAAATGTTTTGTTGACTGAGAGATCGGTTCTTATGTATCGCTAAAAAATCATTAACATAATCCGCAATCCTTTGTGAAAATAAAAAGATTTCGGCATTATACAAAGAACAGGCTGGGAATGACCGATACCTCCCTGCTGCTGTCGAGCAGCACAACTGGCGCCTCATCCAGCGATCAGGTTATTGCAGTTACTGTTCCCACGTCGTCCATGGCGGACACTCTTGCTGCGGCTTATGCGAGTTCGTCGTCAACTGACACAACGACATCCGGCAGCATTGCTTCGAGTGATTATGCTCAGACAGGTAGCCAACTCAGTAGCGCAGCGACCATCCTGTCTTCATCAGGCACCACATCAAATGCGACCAGTTCCGACGCAACCAGTACAGTAGCCAGAACGGCGTCAACAGGCTCAATACAGTTTCTCAGCGCAAGTTCGGCCCTGCTTGCGACATCACCAACTATGGCTGATGACACAATCAACGATACCAATTTTACGTGGTCTTCTTCGTTGGCGCCCGTTAGACCATTCTTTGTTGCGAACAACCAGCAAAGCTTGATTAACCAAGGTGTGTCATGGGCTTTTCAGTCAGTGCTGGGACGAAATCCAACGACTGACGAACTGGCAACTTATGCTTCCCAGGTGACTACATCTCCACTTGGGTCCAATGGCTTCATGTATTCAAACTACTCCAGTCTGGTCACAACCCTCGCAAACAGCAGTGAAGCCTATCAGACACTGAGTTCCTATTTTGTTGATTACACTGGAAAAAACGCTTTAAACAGCATTATTACGCAAGGTCAGGCGCTCTTGGCCAGTCAGGATAGTCTGGGTAGTCTTAAAAATGATATCATCGCCAGCGCTCAGACGAGTGATGCTATTATCTCCCTTTATTATGACAAACTCGATTTAACGATTACAGCTTCCAGCAATCAGGTTTCTGCGTGGGAAAGCGCGATGCAGAGTGGGGGAGCCACACTTGCCACGGCTACCCAG
Organism: Acetobacter aceti; assembly: GCF_002005445.1. NCBI lineage: Bacteria > Pseudomonadati > Pseudomonadota > Alphaproteobacteria > Acetobacterales > Acetobacteraceae > Acetobacter > Acetobacter aceti. The sequence continues at coordinate 1,809,770 of NZ_CP014692.1, read as the reverse complement.
GCTGTAACGCATGGCGTTGAGGCTGCCGCAGTTATTTCTTCTGTTTATTCAAGCAAGCTGAACTATACGCCAAGCAGTAACGAAATAGCATCATGGGAAGATGCGCTGGGAAATGGCGCAACGTATAATTCGCTCATCTCGGCTGTCTCTTCGGGAGGAGAGGCCCAATCAGTCATTTCCAATGTCTATCAGCAAAAAACGGGTATTAATCCAAGCAGCAATGCTCTTTCGGCTTGGGAAAATGCTTTCATAGGTGGCTTCACTTATACCGATCTCGTCAATGCGGTCTCGCATGGCAGTGAAGCCAGCACTGCCATAACGACTGTTTATGAACAGAAGATTGGGATTACCCCGTCAGCAACCGAGATAGATGCCTGGCAGGATTACCTCGCACAGGGAGCCACTTACCGTGATATTGTCAGTAACGTTTCTCAGGGAAATGAAGCGCGGCAGGTCATTGCTGCTGTGTATCAGGACAAAACGGGAATTGTCGCAGCTTCGGCGCAGATAGACGCATGGGCGTCTTACCTTGCTTCCGGTGGTAACTACAGCACCATGGTCAGCATCATCAGTCATGGTGTCGAAGCGCAAAGCATGATTACGAATGCGTATCAGAAAATTCTGAATATAACGGCTTCATCTGCCCAGATCAGCGCCTGGCAGGACACAATGTCCAATGGAGTAACCTATGCGACCTTTGTCTCCACGCTGGCGCATGGCGTGGAAGCTCAAGCCATTATTACGCAATTTTATATGACCAGTTTTGCTCGGGCACCGACTGATGCCGAGCTTGCGGCAGCCATGACACTATTCCAAAATGGCGCAACTTATACTCAAGTTAAAAATACCATAGCAAGCAGCGCCCGCAGTTAGTGGACCAGCGGGCGCTGGATATGAAGTAGTGATGAAGACTTGAGTATATCAGAACAGCATCATGAAAGGTACTGTTTGAGTCCGTTCAGAGCATGGGCACACATGATGAAATGTCTTGTTATGGACAGCATGTTGGCAATCGATACTGCCGGAACCTAGCCGCTTTCGCACCAGTTTTTGCAATGGGACAAGCAGCTTACGCCAGCGCTATCCTGCCCAAGGTTATACGGGCAGGATAGGGAGCGCCCTTGAGGCCGTAATGGCATTCTCAAGGGCGCCGAAATTCAGACCTCGATAGCAAGTCTACTCACTGCACGCTCCCGACCAATCAGGGGCAGAAGCATTTTCAACTCCGGACCATGCTCCTCACCCGTGAGAGCCAGCCTCAGGGGAAGAAAAAGAGCCTTCCCTTTACGCCCTGTCGCTTCGGTAATCGCCTTTGTCCAGACAGACCATGTCTCTTCCGACCATGGCTCTTCCGGCAGGAGGTCAGCGGCCTGCTTGAGGTAATCCAGTTCTTCCGGCTGTGCTGGAGGATTGATCTCTCCACGCGCAACATCCCACCAGTGATGGCATTCTGCAAGCAATTCAATATTGCCGCGAATTGCCAGCCAGAACTGCTCTGTGACTCCTTCAGGCAAACGTGCTCTGACATCCTGAAATTCAGCCGAAGCCAGAATGCGCCTGTTGAGCGTCAGAAGTTGTTTCATGTCGAAGCGTGCCGCGGATTTCGAGATGCAGGACAGGTCATAATCCTGTGCGAGCGCGTCGAAACCCATAGGTTCAGGTGATTTTGAACTGCCCAGCGTGGCGAGGTACGTCGTTATGGCCTTGGCTTCAATACCATCGCGCCGCAGTGTTTTCATCGACATGGAATCAAAGCGCTTGGAAAGCTTTCCGCCGCCTTCATCCAGCAGGAGAGGGAGGTGCGCGAACGTAAAGCGGTTGGGTTTCGCTCCAAGAGCTTCCGCTATATCCAGTTGAACACCGGTGTTGGTGATATGATCTTCACCACGGATGATATGGGTTACATCCGTTTCCAGATCATCCACAATGGACGCCAGCGTGTAAAGGATGGTGCCGTCAGCCCGCACAAGAACAGGGTCTGAAACGGCTGTCAGCTTGACCGAACAGTTGCCCATCACGAGATCCTGCCAGCTTTTGCTGGAGTCCGTGAGCTTGAAACGCCAGTAGGGAACCTTGCCGTTCGCTTCCGCCTGAGCGCGTTGGGCGGCTGTCATCTTGAGCATGGCGCGATCATAAAGTGGCGGCTTGCGCAGCTTGATCCGCATTTCGCGCTTCGCGGCGAGCTCCTGCTCGCTCTCGAAGCAGGGATAAAGGCGACCGGACGCCTTCAGGGTCTCAATAGCCCGCGCATAGCGATCCAGACATTCTGTCTGACGAAAGGTTTCATCCCACGAGATTCCAAGCCACTCAAGATCAGTCCGGATGCCGGTGACATAGAGTTCCTTGGACCGATCGATGTCCGTATCATCAATCCGCAGTTGAAATGTCGCGTTGTGCTTACGGGCAAAGAGCGCGTTGGCAATGGCCTGGCGTGCGTTGCCGACATGGAGCATGCCTGTCGGACTGGGAGCAAAACGAAGTTTCATCAGTAAGGTATGCCGTATCCCGGTGGGTGATCGCTAGGGGGAGGGAGCCTTATATTTCATGCCCGGCATCATGCTGCGACCGCATGATCTGACACGCCGCGTCCTCTTCTCCTGGCGCGCATCATATTTCAGTTCCAGCGAGACCACCATCCCCGCAGAGACCACGCAATCGCGCGCGTATCAAAAGCGGCATTCAAAAAGAAGATTTTTGTAGAATTTTACACTCCATTTCATTGAGTTCCTATGTCAGTCAGTCGCTTGACGCCTTTTGCCGCCTCTCCTAACAAACGCAGACAGAGTACAATAGCGCCTTGCGCGATCACCGGCAGATATTCGGGGCTGAGGAATTACCATGACGTTGGATGCCACAGGCGAACGGTTCATGCCTGGAATGAGTGGAGAAACCGCTCTCGAGCACATGCATCGTTATCTTTTCGCTCGTGAGGTCATAAGCGAAGGCAGTGCGGTTCTCGATGTGGCGTGCGGAGAAGGTTATGGCAGCGCTCTGCTCAGTGCAAAGGCGGCAACGGTTATCGGCGTGGATGTTTCCCGGAAAGCGGCTGCACATGCTCAAGGTAAATACGGCAATGATCGCGTCAGATTCCTCACAGGGGACGTATGCGCGTTGCCATTGCCGTCTTCCAGCATCGATTTTATTGTCAGTTTCGAGACGATTGAGCATATTTCCGATCATGAAAAAATGCTCGAAGAATTTCTTCGTGTTCTGAAACCGTCAGGTGTGGTGATCATTTCCAGTCCCGATAAATATCGTTACTCGATGATAACCGGATACTCCAATGAGTTTCATGTAAAAGAGCTTTTCAGTCATGAGTTTCAGCAGCTTATGCAGAAATATTTTACCAATGTAGTTTTTGGTGGTCAGAGAAACATGTTCGGGACGGTCATAGATTTTCCCGACGCCCCGAGCCGGGATGTCAGCTTCTCCCTTGCTGAAGGCGATATTGCCCGGTTTGAAGACGTTCCGGAGCCAATGTATCTGATCGCCATCGCATCCAGAGCAGAGCTTCCTCTGGCCGTGCGCGGGGTTTGCATTGACCATGTGACGGCCAGCGATGCTTTCCAGGGCATGTCGAAGACAGAACATTCCGTTACAAGGCTGGAAAACGAGCTGGACAGAGAGAAGGTTAAGGTCATTGATCTGGCCCGGACTCTCTTTGAGGAGCGTGAAAAAAATGCTGTTCTCACAAGGGATGTTGCGACGCAATGTCACAATGCCAATCTGCTGGCGGCGCTTTGCGATGATCGTGAACGGGAAAAGAATGCCCTGAGCGCAGAAAAGCAGGATTTAACGGTAAAACTTGCCTATGCCGAACAGCGATATGGTGCGGTTGAAAACAGCACCATATGGCGCATGACCAGGCCCGCACGGAACCTGATTGCAAAAATGCCTTTTGCGAGAGCCGCTGCCCGTCGCGCCCGTCATCGCGCCGGGAGTTCCCAGGTCGTCGTGCCAGCACGGGATGACTCAACGGGCGAAGCCGATGGGAGCGCCCATCGAACCGAATATCTGCTTGATGAAACACAGCAGATGATCGCAAGGGACATCGCGCCATTCTTTGACGTTGCCTATTACAGCAAACAATCAGGGTTACCCTTAGAAAGTCTGGACAATATTACTGCGGCGGGACATTACCTGACTACAGGCTACGAAGAAGGTCTGAATCCCTGTACAAGTTTTAACACCAATTACTATAAGACAAGATATCCAGATATCATAGACGCTGGCATGCATCCGCTCTGGCACTGGGTCTTGCACGGTCGTCGTGAAGGACGTCCCGCGCTACCCTATACAGAGCGCCTGAAATTCATTTCTTACAGGCCTTTGGTCTCTGCTATTATTCCCAACTATAATCATGCGGAATTCCTGTCTCAACGGTTTGAAACCATTCTGGGGCAGAGCTATGATAATATAGAAATCATATTTCTTGATGATAATTCAGAGGATGGAAGTCTTGAAATCGCAGAAAGATATAAAGAGAAATACCCAGAAAAGATAAGAATTTTCTCTAATGATTCCAACTCGGGAAATGTATTCCGGCAATGGCGGAAAGGTGCTGATGCCGCTGAAGGTGAGATCGTCTGGATTTGTGAAAGCGATGATTTTGCCGATGAACATTTTGTGGAAAAACTGGTAGGATATTTTGTTGATCCGAGCGTTCAGATAGCTTTCGGTCGCATTCAGTACTGTAATCGTGCGGGAGAGTTTCAGGACGGTCTGGATGGCTACAGGGAACGTGCACACTCCGGAATCTGGGGTGACACACAGGTCCGACCAGCCGGGTGGTGGTTTACCAACGCCTTTGCTGTGTCCAATGTCATTCCCAATGTAGGGGGATGTCTTATCCGCCGGCGAAATGTTCGGGATGAAGTCTGGGCAAAGGCACAGCAATTCCATGTTCTGGGCGACTGGTATCTTTATGCTGAGTGGGCCGCTGGCGGTCAGATTGCCTATTCGCCTGACGCAGTGGCCTATTTCAGGCAGCATGAAAACAACACATCAGTAAACAGTTTCAGAAAAGCTCGTTTCTATCAGGAGCATCAGGAGCTGATAGAGTATCTACGCCGTAAATGGGGTGTGGATGATGCGCATGTCATGCGTTTCACAGAGGCTCTGAAATCGACTTTCACGTTTGTGAATGCCGAGCAGATATTGGGGCCGTTTGAAACAGTCTTCAATCTGGAACAGGTGCTCGCCTGCCAACGTGAAGAACAGCATATCATCTTTGCTGTGCTCGGTTTCAAACTGGGAGGAGGAGAAATTTTCCCGATCCAGCTTGCCAATGCCCTTGTCCAGAAGGGTGTCATGGTGTCGTTTCTGGTTTATGAGCACACGGGCGAAGATCCAAAAATACGGGCGCTTCTGGATGCCTCAGTCCCTGTCTATTCGGCTGATGCGGCACGTATGGTCGGGATATGGCGTTATGTTCTTGATCTGCGCGCAGATCTGATTCATTCGCATTTCTGCTTCTGTGAACTGCTGTTTTTCCCTGATGATACGACAATGCCGGTGCTGCCCTATCTGGTGACGCTGCATGGTTCTTATGAATGCGTGGCTTTTTCCAGAAGCATTATCAGGCGACTGGAAAAAGCCGTGACATTGTGGGTCTACCTGACTGAAAAAAATCTATTGCACCTGCGCGATCGGCGTGGAGAACTGCCTGTTGGCGATATTTCTTTCATAGGCAATGGCATGGCTTTGGATAATCGGCCGTTTCCAATGACAAGGGCTCAACTGGGCCTGACTGAAACCGATTTTGTTCTGGCAGTAGCCAGCCGTTGCATTCCTGAAAAAGGGTGGAAGCAGGCATGTGAAGCTGTCCTCCAGCTCAACCAAATGGATGCTGGGAGCAGGGTTCATATTCTTCTCTGTGGAACCGGAGAGGCGCTTGACGGGCTTATGGCGGAATATGGAGAGGTGCCAGAAATACATTTCCTCGGTTATCAGGAATGCATCAATGGGCTTTACCGTCTGGCTGACTGTATGCTGCTACCAACCAGATTTCCTGGTGAATCTTTCCCTCTGACGCTGATTCAGGCTCTTCAGGTTGGCACGCCTGCCATTGCAACAGAAGTTGGTTTTGTCCGTTCCATGCTGACTGATGACAGCAAAAATCAGGCGGGTCTGCTGCTGCCGATGGATGCTGATGATGAAACTTTTCAGTCTTCGATTGTTGATGCTGTAAAGAAAATGATGAATGCTGATATGCGTGAATCTTTTGCGGCTACAGCACTGCGATGCGGCGCACGCTATGGCATCGAAAAAGTCGCGGACGCTTATATTCACAGTTATCGACGATTCCAGAGCGATATGACTGTTCTCAGTCATTGATTGAGAACAGTTCGAGTAGAGAGATAAAACTCGTCATATCGAAACGCGTGATGATCGATTGGCATATCTTAAAACACGTGAAATCAGGCATTCTCCGCCTAGACCTGCGCTTTTCAGTACAAAAAGCGTTGGGGTTGCTGCCTTATGAGCCAGCAACTCTCAAGAGTGCTGGCAAGCCTTGTCTGTAATTTTCACAATTTCCAGCGTTTGTTTTAGACGGAATTTTCCCGGAGAGATCAAAAAATAAGACAGAAGGTTGTGTAATCATTGTGATTACAAAAGTATTTTCTTATGGAGTTCCAGATCCGGGCAGAGAAGATGCAATTGTTCTGCTCAACTGATTTACAAGATCATTTGTTATCTCAACAACTCTTTCGTCAGTTCCGCTGCCTGACACCGAAGAGGTGAAATGAGCCCGTTCAGTTTTTACAGGCCCATGATCATTATCTGAGATATACGTCCAGTTTGCGTCAAGAGAAGCTGGTCCAGATGTGGAGATATCCAGACGTGTGATGACAATACGCAAACGAGCTCTGGCAAAGGAGCCTATCGGAGCCTGTTCTGTAACAAATACATCTGGGCGTGCAGCGCTGATGCGTGCAGTGATCAGATCGGTGATTCCGCTAGAGAGACGTTCAGCCCAGCGCCCGTTCGGACTCCGCTCCACAGTATTTCCTCTGCGCGTCAGAATGTCCTGTGAGTCGAGGTAGTCAGGAAGAGTAACCCGGCTTATTTCCAGAACAGGGCCGGTTTCAGCGACAGGCCCTGATGTAATCGGAATTACCGTTGCGGCGCCTTCAAGAGTATAGAGCCTTAAGGGGGGGCTGGCGCAACCGGCCAGAGACACAGCGAAAACCAGGCCAGCCACAAGAGCCAGCTTTTTTTGTTTCCCGGACATAGACTTCCCTTTGTGTAAAACCATCTGCATCGGATTTACTGACGCCGTCCCATGAGAAGTAATTGGGGATTTCTTTCAACGTCGCTGGCAAAACCCCGCAAGGCGGCGGCGGCCGTTGCTATATCACGCAGGGCTGAGTCCAGGTTATCCCGGTTTGCTGAACGGGGGGAAATGATGCTTTCAACATTTTCCAGTGTCTTTCTGGCTTCATCGGCCGTCTTGGTGGCGCTGGTCAATGTTGCGTGCAGATCGGCCCCGCGACTTTGCAACTGGGCATTACCCGTCTGCATGACCCGATCAATGTCGAGCAGGGTAACATTCAGTTTTCCCTGCATATCCTTGACTGTCGCTGTCGCCGCTTTCAGGGTTTGCTGCGCGTCTCTGGAACTCTCCTGAAGACTGTCCACAAGGGCCGGAAACTGGACGTTGAGCTTTTGGGCAACCTCCCGAATGGACAGAACGGCGTCATTGACATTGGAAACCAGCTCTTTGAGCGGCAGATCCGACAGCGTTTCCTTCATCTTCTGGATAGCCGATGCATGAGTCGGAATTTCTCTAAGGCTGGTGACCTGCGGGTGTAAAACGGCGGGAGAACCCGGGAAAAAATCGAGGTTGATGCTGACTGTGCCTGTCACGAAGCTCTGGACATTCTGTTCAGCGCGCAATCCACGATCGATGACTTCGCGGAGATTGATATGATCGGACGATTTCGGGTCTCGAATGACATGAACCTGAGCCGGATCGAGCGTGATTTCCACCGGTATGTAGGGAGTCCCTGTCGACTGATCATACCGAAGGGTGATCTTGTCGACAGACCCGACACGAACGCCTCGAAACGTCACAGGCGCACCGACGGACAGTCCGGCGACGGAATCCTGGAACACAATGACGGCCTGCGTGTTTCTTGAGAAAAAATTGGTGTTCCCAAAAAAGATGAAGGCCAGCACACTCAGGGCGATGCCTCCCGTGACAAACAGACCGACAATCGTTTGACGGGCTGCGCCTGTTTCATTGGCCATTGTGAGATGAGCCTTTCCTGACTGGTTCAGCGGGCGCTGAGTCGACCCGAGCGTCGCGGTGCATGAAGGCATGAACCTGCGGATCGGTGCAGTGATCCCTCAGATCGCGGGGAGAGCCGTGGGCGATCGGTGTCTTGCTCTGGGCATCGAGAAAGATACCATCATCAGCGATAGCGAACAGGCTCGGCAGTTCGTGGCTTACGATGATGACTGTCGCTCCCAGACCTTCCCGCAAACTGAGGATGAGATCGTCCAGACGCGCCGACGTGATCGGATCGAGGCCGGCCGAGGGCTCATCGAAAAACAGGACGTCGGGATCAAGGGCTATCGCCCGCGCCAGTCCGGCCCGCTTTTTCATTCCGCCTGAAATCTCGGAAGGGTAGAGATCAATGGCCTGAGACAGACCGACAAGCCCCAGCTTGAGTTCGACAAGATTGCGGATCATGGCTTTATCGAGCCGGGTAAACATCTCAAGTGGGAGCGCCACGTTTTCGCCGACCGTCATGGAAGACCAGAGTGCGCCACTCTGGAACAGCACGCCAAAGCGGCGATTGAGAGCTGTCCTGTGGCTGTCTGGCCCAGCCCAGTAGTCATCCCCATCGACGGTGTATCGGCCTGTTTTTGGTGGAAGCAAGCCGATCATGCTGCGGAGAATGGTGCTCTTGCCGCATCCGGAACCACCCATGACCGCGAAGATGGAGCCACGCTTGACGTCCATTGTTATGTTTTTCTGGATGACCTTGGAACCATAACCAATGGTGACATCGCGCAGGGACAGGAGGGTATCATTCTGCTGTGCGCCCGATGCGGGTTGGGGAAGGTCAGCTTTGCTCTGCATGGTCAGATTCCCAGAGCATTGGCCATGACGGCAAAGATCGCATCCAGTGTGATCACTCCCACAATGCCGACCACCACGGCCGAGGTGGCCGCCGTGCCGACATCGGCGGCGCTGCGGCCAGCTTTCAGGCCAATATGGCAAGAGACGAGGCCGATCATGATCGCGAAAACAATTGATTTGACAAAACCAAATTCAAACTGATTCATCGCGACGGCATTGAAGGTCTGATGAATATAACCGGCTCCGGTAATATCAGGCAGCATGCCGACCGAGACGACGTAACCGCCAAAAATACTCATCACACAGCCATAAAGATACAGAAGCGGCATCATGACCATCAGCGATATGACGGCGGGCACCAGAATATAGCTGGAGACGGGAATCCCAAAAACCTGCAGGGCATCGATCTCCTCATTGCCCTGCATGGTGGCGATGCGGGCTGCGTAAGCCCCTCCCGTACGACCCGCCATGATGATGGCTGTCATGACGGCCGAAAGCTCACGGACGCAGGCAATGCCGACGAGGTTGGCGACGTAAATATCAGCCGAAAATTTCTGAAGCTGTACAGCACCCACAAAAGCGAGAATCGCGCCGATCAGAAAATTGACGATACTGACAATGATGAGCGCTGCTGGACCGGCATCGAAAATATTCGAAAGAAGGTCGCGCAGGCGCATGCCGCCGCGTCCGCTCAGGGCCTTCGTGGAAACGCGCGCCGTTTCCAGTCCCAGTTCCGTCAGCGCGCCGACTTCGGCGATGGTGGAGAGGGTAAAGGCGCCGCTTAGTCTGAACGGATTACGAATCTTTGCATCCTGATGGGCTGGAGCCTGTGGCGTTTCCGGCAGAAGGGAGGAAAGACTTTGCACGCCCTGAGGAAGTTCGCTGATATCGAGCGTCAGTCCAGCTTTGCTGGCGACCTGCTTCGCGCTCCACAGAAACGAGACAAGAGACGAATCCCACTGACCCAGCCTGCTCGCATCGACAGCCAGTGAGGCTGATGGCAAATGATTTGGCATGGTGCCGGTGGAAAATGCCAGAGGGACATTTTCGTCGATCGTCCAGTCGCCTGAAATATGGAGTACCGGCACCTGTTCGTTGGTGGAAAGAGTCCATTCAGGCTGCGCAGGCGTCATTTTCTGCGTGGCGGAAGAACTTTCTGGTGCGTGACTATCCATGAATCCTTGCTGATAATAAGGCAGGCTTGGCTTTTTGGCCAGAGGTGGTGGGGCCAGATGTGGTGGGGACAGGCATGTGTCGCTCAGGCAATGGATCGCACTGTGTGCTGATCTGAAGAAAGTTGTAAGCCCCCATCGGGTAAAATTCGCCAGCTTGGTTTTATCTGATTTTTGCGACTGAGCCATAGAGGCACAGCCTCTCATCTTTCGCGAGGAAGCTTTTTTGACCGCAGCCATGGCAATCGGCTCTCTAAGCCTTTGAAGACAGAAACATTCCTCTATGAGACGAGGATCAGTTCATCGACATCTGGTATTACTGCCCGCTGGCCGGTTATATCAAGCCGGGAACATGATGAGGAAAACGGAGCATGGTATCCGAACCGGTTGTTTTTATTGATGGTGAAGCAGGCACGACCGGGCTCGAAATCAGTGAGCGCCTTCTGTCCCTGCCTGTACAAATTCATTCCGTCGATCCGGCTCGCCGCAAGGATCCACAGGCCCGCGCCGAGGCCATGCAGGCTGCCGATCTGGTCGTTCTCTGTCTCCCCGACGATGCGTCACGGGACGCGGTGGAGATGATCGGCCAGTTCAGCGCGCAAGGAAAGCGTGCGCCGAAGATACTTGACGCCAGCACAGCCTTCAGGACAGCGCCGGGCTGGGTTTACGGGTTCCCGGAACTGGCGGCGGATCAGCCCGAAGCGATCATGCGTGCGGAGCGGGTCTCCAATCCAGGCTGTTACCCCACCGGAGCCATCGCCCTGCTGCGTCCGCTGATTGATGCGGGCGTGATGGAACCGAGTTTTCCTGTCACCATCAATGCCGTGAGTGGCTACACAGGTGGCGGCAGAACCATGATTGAGGAGCAGGAGCGGGCAGGGGGACCGGCTTTCCTGCTTTATGGCCTGAATCTTGCCCACAAGCATCTTCCAGAAATCCGTCAGCACGCGCTGCTGGATCGTCGACCGATTTTTGTTCCTTCAGTCGGGCATTTCCCACGAGGGATGATTGTGTCGATCCCGGTGCATATGGATCTGCTTGTAAAGGGAACTACCGTCGAGGATCTGCGTCGCATTCTGGAGGAGCATTATGCCGCTTCATCTTTCGTCACTGTCGCCGGGCCGGAAAATACGCTGGTTGCGGACACGATGGCGGGAAGCGATGGCATGGAACTGCGGGTTCATGCCGATGCAGAAGGCCGTCATGCCGTGCTGACGGCGCGGCTGGATAATCTGGGGAAAGGCGCCTCAGGGGCTGCGATCCAGAATATCGCCCTCATGCTTGGCATTTCCCCGAACTGAGGGGACTGATTGTGACGCGCACTCTTTATGTCTACGAGCACTGCCCGTTTTGCGTGAAAGCGCGCATGATCTTCGGTTTCAAGAACATCCCGGTTGAAATCAAATATCTACTGAATGACGACGAGGCCGGTCCGATAGGCATGATCGGCCAGAAAATGCTACCCATCCTTGACGAGGATGGGCGGTTCATGGGCGAAAGCCTGGATATCATCGCCCATATTGATGATACCGGCGAAAAAGTTCTGTGCGGCGAGCCTAATCCTGCCATCGAGGACTGGATATCAGGCATCTCGAAGCCGCTCTACAAGCTCATGTTGCCGCGCGCGGCCTGCGCCCCATTGCCGGAGTTCGCGACGACAGCGGCACGCGCCTATTTCGTGCGGAAGAAAGAACCTTCGGCGGGACAGTTTTCTCTCCTGCTGGAAGACGGAACCGATTTCCTCGCAACACTCAACTCCCGGCTGCACTTGCTGGCTCCGTTGATCCGTTCCGAAGCAGCGGTGAACGGCGCTCTCTCCATGGACGACATTCATCTCTTCGCGGCGCTGCACAGCCTGTCCGTGATAAAAGGCGTGATCTACCCGCCTGAGGTCGAGCGTTATCGTCAGACGATGGTACGCCTCTGCGGAGTGGCGTTGATGGACGATTACGCCGCCTGAGCAGATTGGCATCTTTTCTGAACGATCGGATGCTGATACAGAGCAGGCAGTCGCGAGAGTGGCGGAATGGTAGACGCAGTCGACTCAAAATCGACCGCCTTTTAGGCATGGGGGTTCGAGTCCCCCCTCTCGCACCAGACATTCCGGATGATTCATGACCGTTACAGCAGCGCCCGTGTCCTCCCGGCAGGGTAAGCCTCAGACACGCCCCGCCAACCCGGCATTTTCTTCAGGCCCATGCGCCAAACGGCCGGGCTGGTCGCTGGAAGGGCTTTCTGGCGCTCTTCTGGGCCGCTCCCATCGTGCGCCGGAAGGCCGGGCACGGCTTGGCGAAGTCATTGATCGCTCGGCAGCCATTCTGGGTATGCCGGAAGACTGGCGTCTCGGAATCGTGCCGGGGTCGGACACAGGCGCTGTCGAGATGGCGCTCTGGTCGCTGCTGGGCACGCGGCCTGTGGACGTTCTCGCCTTCGAGAGTTTCTCCGCCACATGGGCCAATGACATCACAGCGCAACTGGAACTCGATGCTCGCGTATTGAAGGCCGAGTATGGCGAACTGCCTGACCTGAAGGCGGTAGACTGGTCGCGGGATGTGGTGCTGGCATGGAACGGCACCACGTCAGGCGTGAAGTTCCATGATGCGGAAGCCATTCCAGCCGAGCATGACGGGCTGGTGATCTGTGACGCGACCTCGGCTGCCTTCGCCATGGAACTGCCCTGGGAGAAGCTCGATGTTGTGACCTGGTCATGGCAGAAAGTGCTGGGAGGTGAAGCGGCTCATGGCATGCTGGCGCTCTCGCCTCGTGCGGTGGCCCGGCTTGAGGCCGGTCCGGCTCCACGCCCATTGCCCAAGGTTTTTCGTCTGACTTCCAAAGGCAGGCTGATCGAAGGCATCTTTTGTGGAGATACGATCAACACGCCATCCATGCTGTGTGTGGAAGATGCGCTGGATGGCCTGAAATGGGCCGAGGGGGCTGGTGGACTGAAGGGACTGATCGCCCGAAGCCGCGCCAACCTCGCCGCTATCGAGAAATGGGAAAAAACGTCCAACTGGGCGCAGTTCCTTGCTGTTGAACCGGGTATCCGCTCGAACACAGCTATCTGCCTGCGAATTGTTGCCCCGTGGTTCATGGCGCTTGACGCAGAAACCCGGACGAAAGCTGCAAAAAAAATCGCTGACCTGCTTGCCAAAGAAGGCGTGGCCTACGACATCGCCAGCTATCGTGACGCACCGCCGGGCCTGCGCATCTGGGGTGGCGCAACGGTAGAAACCTCGGATATCGAGGCGCTTCTTCCGTGGCTGGATTGGGCTGAAACGCAAGTGCGGACTGAATTTTCAGCCTGACTGCCCAGTTACTTCATAAAGAAAGGATATATATCTTATGATGTATATCCTTTCTTTATTCTTATGAAGAAAAGATGCCACTTCTCATGGGCTGCGGGGGGGGGTATCGTTTGCTGTTTCGTTTTTCAGCCTGTCGCTGCATAGCGCTGGTTCTGCTGATGCCGCTCTTATCTGGGGCAGCCTGCTCCCGTGAGGTAGTGAGCAGTGTGGATCGGCTGAAGCGGCTTGCGACAGCCTTGAAAGAAGCCGAAGCGAGCACCCAGCCCAGTTCATCGCTTGTTCCAATAGCAGGACAGGGTTTGCTTGAAGTGCCTGAAGGCACACGATTTGTCCCGGCTGAACAGACCAGGGCATTTCTGGAATCTCTGGGTAGTTCGCCTGATTTTTCCGTCATGGGAATGATCATTTCTCAAAATTTTTATACGGACCCTGACTGGATGGTGGTCATCAATTGGAAGGAGATTGGGTTTGTCGATGAAGACAGACTCAAAAACCTCTCGATCCGGCAAATCACCCGTTCAATCGAAAAAGTGGTGGCTACACAGAATAAAATTCGTCAAAAGACAGGTCTTCCTGCTCTTCATCTGAAAAACCTGCTGCTTTCTCCTCGTTACGATACCGTCACGCATTCTGCGGAGTATGCAACAGACTGGACAATCGAGGGATTGGATAGGGAAGGAGTTTTATTCAGTCACGATTTTATCGGACGCAGTGGGATTCTATCGTTTAATTTTATCGCGATGGCTCGCCCCCTCGAAGCCATTTATCCCATTACAGACCCGATCACTCAGCGGTTCAGTTATCTGGCAGGGCATAACTATAGTGATTTTGATCCGGCGCATGATCGCCGTGCGTCGTATGCTCATGATATTGCTTTTCCATCATGGCAGAAGACGGGGTACAGTCTGATGACTGCGGCTGCGCTCTATTGGTTAAAACGCAGGCGAGATAAAAAATCTTCCTAAATCAATCGTTCTCCACGGCATTCATGGAAAATCCCGTGGAGAGTGGCGGGTTTTTATTTATCGAGCCAGAACGGAACCGGCAGGTTTTTGGCTCGAAGGAATTCCGGGTTGAACAGCTTGGACTGATACCGCGCTCCCCCGTCGCACAGGATGGTCACGATGCGATGGCCCGCCCCGAGACGACGCGCGACATGAATTGCAGCAGCAACATTGATGCCGGAAGAGCCACCGACCGAGAGTCCTTCATGGATGAGCAGGCTGTAGATCTGCTCAAGGGCTTCCGGATCAGGAATACGCTCGGCGTCATCAATCGGTGAGCCTTCCAGATTGGCGGTGACGCGTGACTGCCCGATGCCTTCAGTGATGGAAGAGCCGCTGACCGACAGGTCGTTGGATTTCACCCAGCCATACAGACCGGAGCCTTCCGGATCAGCCAGAACGATCTCCGGACGTTTGACGCCTGCCTTCTGCGCGCAGTCATCCAGACCAAGCGCCGTACCAGCGAGTGTCCCGCCTGTACCGCAGGCGCAGGTGAAGGCGTCGACACGGCCATCAAGCTGCTCCCAGATTTCAGGCGCTGTCGAGTGGCGATGACCCTCCCGATTGGCGAGATTGTCAAACTGGTTTGCCCAGACGAAACCGTTTTCCTCTGCGATTCGCCGCGATACGTGAACGTAATTGCCTTCATCCCGATAGGGTTTGGCAGGCACAAGGCGGAGATCAGCGCCAATCATACGGAGAAAATCAATTTTCTCCTGACTCTGGGTTTCCGGCATGACGATAATGCTCTTGTAGCCACGAGCATTGGCGACAAGGGTCAGGCCGATGCCCGTGTTCCCTGCTGTACCTTCGACAATCGTCCCGCCGGGGGCCAACACGCCGCGTTTTTCCGCGTCAGTGATGATTGCCAGAGCAGCACGATCCTTGACCGACCCACCGGGATTCATGAACTCGGCCTTGCCGAAAATGTCGCACCCGGTTGCCTCAGAAGCGCGTGTCAACCTGATGAGCGGCGTTCCGCCAATGGCGCCAGCCATGTCGGAAGACGCAGTGGTCCAGCCGGGAAACGGCAGGGAATTTGAAGTCGGAGTCATGCTGTCTGCCTTTCGTCCTTTTAGCATTGGGGCTAGCGCGTGTCGGCACTGCATGCAATCAGGTTTGAATAAGGAATATCGAACCCTGCCGGAGCCGTCTGGTAAACAGGGGTGAGAAAATGGAGTTCAGAAACGATGGTTAAAGATGTAAGCCCGAAGGACACTTGGCTGGCGCTGGAAAACGATCCAGAGGCGTGTCTGATCGATGTGAGAACGCCAGAAGAGTGGCAACTGGTTGGGATACCAGATGTTTCTGCGACCGGACACACGCTGTATCCCATAAGCTGGCAGGTGACGGGCGGACTTGTAAACAGCCAGTTTGTTGAGGAGTTGCGCCGCGCCGGGCTTGAAGCAACGCAGAAGCTCTATTTCATCTGCCGGTCCGGAGCGCGCAGCCGTTCGGCAGCGATGGCTGCTGCCAGAGAAGGTTTTGAGCATGTTTTCAACGTCGCAGATGGTTTTGAAGGCCCGCCGGACGGACAGATGCATCGAGGCAAAGCCGCAGGCTGGAAAGCCTCAGGACTGCCATGGCGGCAGAACTGAGACTTATATCGCCACGGGTGCCGGTCTTTATTGACCGGCGTCAGGCTCTTCTTCGGCGTCGTAAAGCACTTCCAGAACGGCGCACCACGGATAGCGTGAGTCGTAGCTATGACCATCGGCCGATGCGACAGCGCCATTGGAGTCTGTCGGGACGTGAGTCAGTGTGACGGCGTCATCAATGTTGCCACCAATGATGCTCAACTGATGACCGAATGGCTGGCCGTTCTGGCCGGTTGCAACAACAATCCCGCAATGTGCGGGGAAGCCGAATGACGTAGGCAGGCTTGCAAATCGAACGGATTTGCTACCGCCCCGTCCGGTGCAGACAAGATCACCAAGTTTGGGAACATAGCTTCCCGGATCATGCGCCCGCAGGCCGCTCGACTGACCTGATGCGGCGGCATTGATATAGGTCGAATGATTGGGCGAGTAGGGGAACCGGTCATTGGCTCCCGCCACACGCATGACATACGAGATGAAGGCTGCAGACCAGGCGTAATGCCCGTCATGGACGAAATTGAACAACCTGCCGTCGGCGTCGTATTTACCGCTCCATGAGACTTCAGTTTCCTGCGGATCCTGTCCAATCCACCAGTAT
Organism: Acetobacter aceti; assembly: GCF_002005445.1. Classification (NCBI taxonomy): domain Bacteria; kingdom Pseudomonadati; phylum Pseudomonadota; class Alphaproteobacteria; order Acetobacterales; family Acetobacteraceae; genus Acetobacter; species Acetobacter aceti. The sequence continues at coordinate 1,793,002 of NZ_CP014692.1, read as the reverse complement.
TCGCCGACACGTTGCCATAGTCCGGGCGCCCGTTCAGGTTTTACGCTGGCGACCGTCGGCTCCGGTCGCAGTTCGGGATCATCGTCATCGACCGGCATGCCGAATAGTCGCCATTCCCGCATGGAAATGGCCACAACATCCTGACGATTGAAGGGAGTGAAGTTGCGGGTGGCGAAATCAGGCACGTGGGGATTGTAGGCCAGGGGACCGGCTGCATTTCTATACTGCGCAACAGGTGTTTGAGCCGGTACAGGATTGTTGCCTGGATGGGAGGCGCAGGATGTGGCTGCAAGAGCCAGAAGAAGCACAGTGGGCCCAAATGCCGCAGTCTTGCTCATGCATATGCCAGAATATTCTTCCGGCTCCCCGGTTGCGTGAACACCGCGTGCCCACAGAGTGACGAACATGTCGTTCAGACCTCTTTAACGTCAAGCGGGTTGAACGGAAAGATGAATAATCATGAGGTTAACCCGACCAGAAGGTCTTCCTGACACAGAGTCGGGATGAGGGTTTCGGCCCACGTTGCTGCCGGATAGGGCTGCTGTCACCAGCCGGAGACTGGCAACAGCATTTCGTTATAGGCGGGTAGTCGCCGGAAAAAGTGACTGTAGGCCCGGCCCACTTGCGTCGCAGCAGCCTCGTTCCGTTATCAGTCCTGTGACAAGCCGTGCAGGCGTCACATCAAAGGCAGGATTGGCGGCGGTGCTATGGTCCGGAGTGATACGGACCGTCTCCAGATGCCCTGCTGCGGTGCGGCCAGTTACTGTGGTGACCTCAAGCGGAGAGCGTTCTTCTATGGGAATTTCGGTCAGTCCATTCTGCACACGCCAGTCGATGGTCGTGGAGGGAAGGGCCACCCAGAATGGCAAGCCGTTGTCCCGGGCGGCAAGCGCCTTGAGGTAAGTGCCAATCTTGTTGGCGACGTCGCCATTTGCCGTAACGCGGTCTGTTCCGACAATCACGATATCAACCTGCCCATGCTGCATCAGGTGGCCTCCGGCATTGTCGACGATCACTGTATGAGACACGCCATGACTGCCGAGTTCCCATGCGGTCAGGGCCGCACCCTGATTGCGTGGACGGGTTTCATCAACCCACACATGTACATCCAGTCCTTCATCATGCGCCATATAGATCGGTGCCAGAGCTGTTCCCCAATCCACTGTTGCAATCCATCCGGCATTGCAGTGTGTCAGAATGTTGATTCTTTCTCTCTCTTGCTTTCTGTTTTTGATAGCGCGGATCAGTTCGAGACCATGCCTGCCGATGGCTTCATTCTGGGCGACGTCTTCATCACAGATAAGCCCAGCCTCTGAATAGGCGGTTGCCACCCGATCTTCCGGTCTGACTGGTCGAAGTTTCTGAAGCATTCGATCGATGGCCCACCGTAGATTGATTGCTGTTGGCCGCGTTGCCGCCAGCATGGATGCCTCACGCTCCATCGCCTCGTCACTTGCGTCTGCAGAAAGAGCCAAAGCCAGACCATAGGCTGCGACAGCTCCAATCAGTGGGGCGCCTCTGACCTGCATTGTGACAATGGCATGTGCAACCTGCTCAGATGAAGAAAGACGAAGGATCTCCAGAGCGAACGGCAGGCGTGTCTGATCAAAAATGCAGACTGTACGTTGATCAGTCTGATCTACCCAGACGCTTCTATAAGGCACACCGTTTATCTTCATGGCTGCATGGTCCTCAGGAGTGGGAAAAAATCAGGTAACCATTAGCTCAGCCAAGCAGCTCTCACAAATGACATTCTGGCGGCTTATGCAAAAACTGCCGCGAGATGCGTGGTTCATTACGAGTAACTGAATACGCTGGCGCGATATGAAAAACACGCATGGCAAGACGGTCTTGAGATTGCGAGATAAAGTGATGGAGGGGGAATTTGAAAACTCCGTTTAATTAAAAGGAATTTTATAATTATGTTTCTTGTTTTTTGCGCCGCAAAAGCTGCAATTCTTTTTATTGTAAAAAACAAGATATGGATATTGCAAAAGTTACTATAAATCTATATTACGCAGTTGATAAATGGTGGGATACTGTCGTGCTCTGGATTATTCTTAACATCGAATATCTGGTTCCATGATAATCTTACTTTGGAAACATTGCTTATAAAATCAGCAGCGTCGAGAAAGCGTCTGTTGTGACATTGACTAGGGTGAGATTGGGGATATGGCGAGAAAACCGACCAAAGAAGTCACAGTGGCGGCTCCGACGACGACACGACGGGCATCAAAGCAGAAAGCCGAGACGCCAGTGGTAACCAAAAAACGCACCAAGGCAGTCGTTGAAGAGCCTGTTGCAAAGCCCCGTACGACGCAGCGCGTCGCTACAACTGCTAAAGTGGCAGCAAAAGCCCCAGTCAAGGCAGCCGCAAAAAAGGCAGCAGCTCCAGTAGCGACAAAATCTGCCAGAAAAACTGTAGAGAAAACTGTTGCGCCGAAAGAGGTTGCAAAAACGCCGCGCGCAGCAAAAATCGTAACGAAGTCCACCGCCCGGAAACAGGAAGTTGTTACCAAGCAGTCGGCTGTTGACAAGCTGCGCATCACTCAGGAAACGCGGAAACAGAAGCGTCTGGATCGCCTTGCAGCCGAGAAAGAGAGTGCAGCAAGCAAGCGTCCGGTTGCACGCACCCGGGCAACACCTGGCCGCAAACCTCGTCGTACCTGATTTTTTCTGATTCATGAAAAAGCCTCTTTTCCGCAACGGAAAAGAGGCTTTTTTAATTTGCAGATTATTCTGATCCTGAACCTTAAATGTTTTTCCGGTAAGCGCTTCCCGTTGTGGATCGTGGCGCATTGTAAGAACCATCTTTGCCATAATGTGTTTTGTTCCCGGGAGGGGACAGGGAAGCTGTGAGCAACTGCACAATGTGTTTCTGTGCAATCATGGCCTGCTGGAGCAGTGTGCGATTATTTTCAATGGTGCGGTTTAATTTTTCCGTAGCCAGCGGCAATTCTTCCGAGCAACAGGGCTTCCCCGAATCTTTCAACGTTTTCCTGCACTGAATGGTGACAGTGCTTAATTGTGCGAGAACGGCTTCCTTGCGCCTGAGGAGAGCGACGACAGCAGGGATATTGCCCTCCTGTAAAAACACATTCTCTTCTTCAAGCAGCGCATTGGCGTTTTCGATGACGGCAATGGTCTGATCCGTCATTTTCGTGATCCTTTTTCCTGCATTTCAAGCATCTGATGGTAAATGGCCGGGGCAAGTCCGAAACCGCCACTTTTCTCTATCTGTTTCGACATTTCAGTCGTCAGCATTGGACGAAAGCTCGATTCTCCCACACCGCCTCCGAAAAAGCCGGAAGACGTGTCAATCGTATCGAACATCGGCTGAAGCATTTCCCCGATCGTCATTGCTTCAAAATCAGATGCGGTCTTCCATATCTTGGGGTCAACCGGCTGTGGTTGCGACGGACTCTGCGCTCCATAACCTGTGGATGTGACGTTTTTGATCACGTTGCTCATCTGACCTCCAGATCGGCCTGTAGCGCCCCGTCTGCCTTGATGGCCTGCAGGATCGAAATCATGTCACGAGGACCAACTCCCATCGCATTCAGGCCAGAGACAAGGTCACTCAGGGCCGGCCCGTTACGTAGAATTCCCAGTTTGGCGTTGTTGCCATTATTGACGTTGATACTGGTTCGTGGAACCACCGTTGTGGTGCCATTGGACATCGGTCCGGGCTGTGAAACCATTGGGGTTTCCGTGACCTGAATGGTCAGGTTGCCCTGAGCGATAGCGACTGTGCTGATACGGACGTCGTTGCCGATCACAATGGTGCCGCTGGCGTCATCGACAATAACTTTCGCCAGAGTGTCCGGCTCGACCATCAGGTCTCCGATACGGGATAACGCCGGGATGCTGTCACGTAACGTCAGATCAAGCGCAATGGTGCGCGGGTCCATGACGCGGGCAATATTACTTCCCAGACTGCCGTTGATCGCCTGTGCGATCCGTCCCGCTGTCGTGAAGTCAGGATTGCGCAGCGAAAGATGCATCTGCTTGCGGTTGGCCAGATCAACCGGCACCTCGCGCTCCACCACGGCGCCATTGGCAATGTGACCGTTGGTCGGGATGTTATGTACTATCGAAGCAGCAGCGCCTCTTGCACTGAAAGCATTGGTTGCAAGCGAGCCCTGGGCGACAGCGTAGATCTCTCCATCGGCAGCCATCAGCGGGGTGACAAGCAGTGTTCCGCCGGTCAGATCCGTCGCGTCGCCTGTTGCCGAGACAGTAACGTCGATTCGGCCGCCACCATGAGAGAAGGGAGGGAGATCAGCCGTCACCATGACAGCCGCGACATCATGTGTCTGAAGCTGAATTTCACGATCACGGATATTCACACCCAGACGATTGAGCATGCTGATCAGTGTTTCACGGGTAAACAGGACGTTTGTCAGTTTATCTCCCGTGCCATGCAGCCCCACAACCAGACCGTAGCCGATAAGCTGATTTGTCCTGACTCCTTCAAAGTCAGCGATATCCTTGATGCGGACAAGCGCCGCATGGGCAGCAAAGGATTGTATCAACAGGAAGCCTGCCAGAAACAGGAAAGACAGAAGGTGAAAAACCTTCCGCCGCTCCGTATCAGGCCTGCAAGAAAAAAAGGTCATGCCGCTCTTTGCCGCTCGTCAATGTTTCGAGCCCACACTATCGACGCGAAGAGCAAACAATTCCTGAACAGTCCGCAGCAAAGCGTTGTTCAGAGCTTTGAAGCGGAACCGCACAGGGCCAGATTCGGTTGGCTCAGGGAGATGCAAGGTGAACAGAATTGGCGCGATCGGCTATGTGAGCCGGGGAAAGCCCCTTACGCAGGCGCGGAAGTCAAAGGGGCTTTCAGCATTTTCAGTGCCTTCTGAGCAGGAGGTTGCGAGTGATCAGCCTGTTACATCCGTGACCGCACCGTGCCTGCTGTCTCTCCAGGAAGAAAGCGGCCGCCAGCTTCAGCCCCGTTCAGAGAGGCAGGTGGTCATTGAGTGGGGTGGGGAGGCTCTTGATGCGCTCAGGAAGCTCCAGTTAGCCTTTCTCGAAGGAAATGCCGGCACAATGACGCTTCTATCCGAGCTGGAAGCGATTTCCGAACAGTCGCCGACTGCTCAGATTCCGGCTTTCAGGAGTCTGACCATGTCCATAAAAGTTCGTGTCGCCATTGAGGTCGCCAAGATGAAGCGGCTCATGACGGACAGGAAAGAGACGGAATGATCAAAGAAAGAAACAGCCGCATGTAATTTCCGAAAAAACACGTGACAGGAATGTTTCAAAGAAAAAAGTGGATTCGTGCTTGGCTGTCTCAGTCCTCGCGGTTATAAGCCGCGCATTCGTCAAGGGGGCTTCGCCTCAGGGAACGGAGACACATATTATGCTGACACTTCCTCCGGATTATGCGCCTTCTGAAAAGGAAGAGTTCATGAATCCCCTGCAGGTTGAATATTTCCGCCAGAAACTTGTCAAATGGCGCGGTGAACTCCTGAAAGAAGCGGGGGGCACACTCGCCAGCCTTTCCGAGGGGGGCATTCACGAAGCCGATGTAACGGATCGGGCAAGCGTCGAGACGGATCGCGCTCTTGAGCTTCGCACCCGTGATCGCGCCCGTAAGCTGATTGGGAAGATCAACCAGGCGCTTCTGCGTATTGAAAACAATGCCTACGGATATTGTGAAGAGACGGGTGAGCCCATTGGTCTCAAGCGTCTGGAAGCACGCCCGATCGCCACTCTGTCGATCGAAGCGCAGGAACGTCATGAGCGGATGGAAAAGATTCACCGCGACGACTGAGACGATGCGGGGAACAAAAAAATGTTCCCCAAGGTTTTTAGGGGGTTGCCGTCATCGCGTTCTGACGGTAGGAACCCACCCGCAGCGCTGCTGTAGCTCAGTGGTAGAGCACTCCCTTGGTAAGGGAGAGGTCGCGAGTTCAATCCTCGCCAGCAGCACCAGTTTTCTGCAAATCAAAATTATTCAGCATCCACAAAATGTCTCTTGGAGCATTTTATGTTTCTGAAAAGAGAAAATAATATAATATATTATACAATGTCCTAATGTCTGATCCGGGCACGGTTGGCGCAATACGGCAGGTTCCATCATCCCGGATGGCTCTTTCCGGGATGGACTGAAGCGATGAGCGACACGTAATGCCGAGGGAAGTCCTCTCCATCCAGAAATCCGAATCATGCGAAAGCCTCATCCGGGCTGACGACGCCAGCACGCAGCCGCTTCTGAAATCCTTCCTGATCTTCATGATGCCCGTCCTGATGGACTGTGTTCTTCAGTCAATCGCGAGCACGATCGGCAATATCTATATCGGCCGCCTGCTGGGTGCTGATGATCTGGCGGCAGCGAGTACGTTCTATCCGTTACTGCTGATTCTCGTTTCATGTGGCGTGGGCCTCGGAACCGGAGCAAGCGTTCTCGTTGGACAACTGTGGGGGGCAGGTCATCCGGAACGGGCTCGCGTCATGGCGTCAGCCGCGGTAGCGGTCTCGGTCCTGCTGGGTGGGGTGGTTGCGGTTGCGGGACAATGGGCTGTCTTGCCCATGCTCCATCTCTTCAGTGTGCCCGCCAACATCACCGACCATGCAGCGCAATATTGCCGGGTCTTTCTGGCAGGCACGCCGGCCTTGATTCTGGTGGTGACCGTAGCAATCACATTGCGTGGCGCCGGAGATAACATCCGCCCGCTTGTGATGATGGGTTTGCAGATCGTCGTCTCGCTTGTTCTCACCCCAGTTCTGCTGACAACCTCTCTGGGGCTTTCCGGAGCCGCTTTTGCCGCCATTCTCGGATGGATTCTGGCGCTGGTTCTGGCAGGGATATGGCTCAGGCGGTCGGGGCATGAACTCGCTCCGGGACTGGGAATGCTGAGAGAGCTTTTGCCAGAACGTAAGGTTCTCTGGTCAGTCATCAGCCTTGGCTTTCCCGCAATGGTCGAAGTCGCCACGCAAGGGCTTGCCGAGATCGTTCTGGTCGGCCGCATCAATGGATTCGGTTCCGAGATGACGGCCGCCTACGGCCTGTTCACTCAGACTTTGACCTATATCGAATATCCCGGAATGGCCGTCGGCATAACTGTTTCAGTCATGTGCTCCCATGCAATCGGTGCACGGAATGCCCAGCGTGCCCGTGATATACTGAGGGTAGGGTTTCTGGTCGCGTTGCTCATGACAGGAACACTGGCAACGATCGTCATTCTGATTCCTGAGACGGTATCGCTGCTGTTTACGTCCAATCCGCGCGTGATTGCTCTTTCGTCACATGCTTTCAGAGCTGTTATGGGAAGTGCTGTTCTTCTTTCTCTTGGTGGCGTTCTTGGTTCGGCCATGCGGGCGAGTGGTGATTCTGTTGCGCCCATGGTGATCATGCTGGGCTGCATTGCATTCGTGGAACTGCCCGCTGGTTACTGGTTTGCGCATTACTACGGCGCGTGGGGAGTGTGGTTTGGTTATACAACCAGCTTCTCGGCGGTTTTTCTGGGTACTGTGGCGTACTGGGCCATATGCTGGCGCCATCGGTCACTTTCGCCCGTGCAATGAAAATGTTGTTCGGAAACTATTTTGTTAAGAATAGGTTGATCTGTTACACATCAGACATGTGATGTGGCATTGTGCGTCTGAGCCGAGAGGAATGCGAAGCTTTTGATTGCAAATGAGATAGTCGATCCGACGGAGCAGAAAGACGTCTCCCTGCGCCAGAAGTTTATTCAGGTCGTGGTGCCTATCGCAACGGTGTTGCTTATCCTTCTGGCTATCGGTGGCATCGGCTGGCACAATTATCGCACCACCCGTGCTGGTGTTCTGAAGCTGACACATGAACTGTTACAGTCGGTGCAGCGTTATGTTGTGCAGGATGTTACAGGCTATATGGGCGCCGCCACGCTGGGCGGATCATTTGCGCAGGACTTCATCAGTCATGCGCCTGTGGCCGTAACCCGTAACGCTTTCTATTCTTACGGCGCCACGATGCTGCGGCTCGTCCCACAGATCCAGTCCTATTACATGGGGGATCAGAATGGTGAGTTCCTGCTGGTTGAGCGTGCTCCTCAGGGAAAGGGACTGGAATATACCGATCTGCGGGTCGTAGACGGAAAAGCGATTTTTCATCATGATTTCTATGATGAAAAAGGCAAAAAGATCAGGTCAGAGGAAAATCCTTCAGACAACTATGATCCTCGTGTCCGTCCCTGGTATCAGGGCGCCGTCGAGAAAAAAGGCTTCGCCTGGACCCCGCCCACCATTTACGCATCGACAAAACAGCTGGTTGTAACAGGCTCCGTTCCTCTCGTGGGCGAGGATGGGCTTCAGAAAGTCTTCGCAATCAATGTTTCGTTGAATGAACTGAGTGATTTTCTGGACGCCCTGAAAATCAGTCAGAACGGAACCGCGATCATTCTGGATAGTAACGGTCGTATTATTGCCGGACATGGATTCCAGTCCGTTGTAGAGCGGTCGCAGGGTGATCCGACAAGAATGACGCTTGATCCCGCGACGCAGGGCACTTTCAAGCGTGTTTACGACACGTACAGGGTACGTGGAGTTGGATCCCATCCCTTTCGTTATGAGGGCAAGAACTACATCGGCATGGCCCAGACATTGCCATCGTCCGATCACTGGGTTCTGCTGATTGTCGCTCCCGAAAATGATTTCGCCAGCTTTGCGCGACAGAGCGGTCGGGAAAATTTCCAGTTTTCGGTCATCATCATTGTTCTGGCAAGCATTCTGGCGGCGCTGCTGGCGCGGCAGGGCCGCCGTACGGAACGTGTGACGAAGGAACTCATTCACGAAAAAGCGCTGATAAATACACAGACTTCCGCGCTACAGCAGATTGCCGTTACGCCTGATCTTCTCAATGTCAACGGTGAAGCGCTGGCCCTGACGGAGGAGCTTGCCCGCATCACGCTGGCGAGCAGGGTGTCCCTGTGGCGCTTGCTGCATGATGGTATGGCGCTGATCTGTGAAGACAGCTTTGACGCTCGGCAGGAAGCGCATTCCGGTGGTTTCGATCTGTCCCGCAAGGACATGGAGGGGTTCTTCAAGCTGGTCGATACAGGTGTGCCGGTTACAGTGCCTCTGGCGGCAAAGGACGACCGGACAGCGCCTTATGAACGTGTTATCATGCGTGACAGCGGCACGTCTTCTCTGATGCTTTATCCCATAAGGGGAACCAGCGGCGGACATGCGGACAGTGTCGGGGTCATCACGGTCGAGGACGCACGAGATCCTTTATCGTTCAGTTATTTCCTGGAAATTGTGGCATCCATTACCGCCATTCGTTTTGCTGGTATGGCGGAACTTCCTGAAGCCAATGAAATTGCCGAAGCAGATGCCGCAAAAGTCCAGCAATTGGCTCCCCCCCGCTTTGACGCAGCATTGATGCAGGCGACAACGGCGAGTGGTGAAGTCGGTCAGGGACAGTTTCCCAGCGTTGCGGTGATGGTCGTCACCTTCTCTGATCCGGTCATGGAAAATGGCGATGACACGTCTTCACTTCTGCCTCTGATCGACCGGATTGCGTCGGAAGTTCAGGAAATTGCTAAGCGGTATAGTCTGTTTTCTGTAAAAGTTGCTGGCCATAGACTGATCTGCGTGGCGGGATGCAACAAGGAGCCTGATTCCACCGCGATCTGGAGAGTTGCCGAAGCAGCACTGGTTCTTCGCGAAACCTGCATGTTGCTGCTGTCCTCTAACAATATTGAACCGATTTTCAGCATTGGCATGGATTACGGTCCGGCCATGGGGGGTGAACTCGGTACGGATCCAAGGATATTCAATCTCTGGGGAGAATCCGTCACTCTTGCTGAACTCATGGCGCAGGGAGCGCCGGATGTCGGCACGATCGAGGTCACCGAACGGGTTTATCAGGCGCTCCGGGAACATTATCTGTTCCATAGTCGTGGATCGTTCTACGCACCGAGCGCCGGTATAGGGCGGGTTTACGTACTCGCGACAAGACGGTGACAGACAGGCCGACAGGGCAGGGCGGCCCACCGCAGCACGACAATGCGGCCCCTGAAGATATTCTGCCGAACGATCCGGGCAGCATAGCCCATGGGCTGGGCGTTCCGCCTGAAACATTTCATCCGGATGAGGAGAACCAGGAAAACGCGACCATCAGTGAGCGCTTCGTCTATTTCCTTGGAACGCTCGGAGCGCTGGTCCGCAAGCAGGTCTGGTTTCTGCTCGTCATACTGGGAACCATGTGGGGCGTGCTGCGTGAAAGCGTGCGTCCCAATTCCTGGCGGCGCACTGTCCGGTATGAATTCCAGCTTACACTCTCGGATGTCGCCGGAAGAGGTCTCCTCAGTACACTGGTCATGGGCTCCCTGACGGGCGTTGGAGTGGTGTCGCAGGCGATTTACTGGCTGGGTTTTGCCGGTATGGCCAAAATGACAGGCTCGGTGCTGGTCAGTGTCATTGTGCGCGAACTGGCTCCCATCCTGGTCGGTATCCTGATGCTTGGACGCAGCGGAATGCTGTCGCTGGCTGAAGTCGGCATGCTGGCGACAGGTGGGCAGATCCGCTCCATGCAGGCGGAAGGACTCGATCCATTCCTGCTGCTCGTGCTGCCCAGAACCTTGGCTTTCACGGTCGCCGGCTTTACGCTGGGTATCATGTTTTCCATCGCATCCCTGACGACGGGTTACATCATCAGCCGCGCATCGGGCGCATTATCGAATTCGCTGTTTTCGTTTTTCTACGACGTGGTCACGGCGATGACTCCAGCGGACTATCTGCTGATTCCGCTCAAATTCGTGGTTGTCGGGTTCCTTGTGGGGCTCGGGTGCTGCGTCAGTGGCCTGACGGCTTCCAATGAGGACTCTCTGGGGACGCTGCTTCCTCGTGGCTTCTCCCGTGGTATTCTGATCGTGATGACGGTCAGCGTTCTTTTCAGTCTCAAGGTGTGAGGAGGCCGGAAAGCATGTTTTCTGAAAGCTCCAGTCAGCCGGTCTTTCCCGATGCGAGAGACGCATGAAGCGCCTGAATGGCCCCCTGCTTGAGCTGGCTGACGCCACGCCTGTTTTTGATGAGAGCAGTCTGCCGCCTGTGCCGCTTTCCATGCGGGTGATGTCGGGAGAATGTGTCGTCATCGAAACGCGGGACATGTCGAGAGCGACCATGTTCTCCGATCTGTGTTCCGGCATGGTACATCTCCGTAACGGGAGTGCGCATTTCATGGGCATGTGCTGGGATGATCTGGATGACCGGCACCGTAACGCCCTGCGTGGCCGGATCGGACGCATTACCCGCAGGCCGATATGGACGGATCTGTTCGGCACCCACGTGGGTATCATGTTCAAGGAGCTGCATCACACGACGGTCTCGGTGCCGGATCTGACGTCGCAAACCGTCCGTCTGTGCACCCGGTTCGGATTGCCGGGTATCCCGGTTGAAACGCCGCGCCGTCTCTCAAGCGCGGATCTGGTGCGGGTAACCTGCGTTCGGGCTTTTCTGGGGCAACCCCAACTCCTTCTGATCGAAGATCCTCTGGAGGGAAGTCCCGTGGATATTTCAGGAGCATTCTTTGAATGCCTGACAGAAGCACGTGACAGGGGGGCGTCTGTCGTCTGGTTTGTACGTGATTCGAGTGTGTGGCAGCCCTATCGCAAGGCGGTCAGCGCCCTGTGGCGGCTGGCGGATGATGGTCTCTTAACGGTACGGATACGCTGATGTTTCAGATCAGGTTACGGCAGAAAGGCCGCCCTCTCATTCATCTGCGGTATGCTGACGAGTGGGTCGGGCTGCTTGTTCTGATCGCCATGGTTCTTTTTGCGGCGGCGGTTATCGAGGCAGGCGTGCTGAGCGACTGGCTGAGCCCTCCCGCCCGTCTGCGTGTCGTGCTTCCTGAGACAGGCGTGGGCGGCCTTACCGTGGGAGGAGACGTGCAGATCCTCGGCGCTCATGCCGGCACGATCCGCGCCATCAAACTGAATCCAACCGGAGGCATGTACGCCATTGTCGATCTTGATCCTCAGGTGGAACCCTTTCTTCGCCGTGACAGCAAGGCCGTCATCCGAAAGGCATTTGTCGTGGCGGGCGCAAGCTATCTGGATCTGACCCGTGGCTCAGGCGAGGCGATGGACTGGAATTACGCGGTCATCAACGCCATCACCGAACCAAGCCCGACGGACATGATCACCCAGACCCTGAAGGATATCCAGGCCCAGATCATGCCAGCCCTCGCCAGCGCCCGCCACATGACGGCCCAGTTGGATGAAGCCATCACGGACATGCATGCAGGTAAGGGCAGCGTTGGACAGTTGCTGACAAATGACGAACTGGTCCGGAAATCCGAGGCGATGATTGTGTCTCTGAATGAAGTCATCAGTCGCCTGCGTCCGGAAGAAGAACAACTGCACGCCATTCTCAACAAGACCGATACGACAATGGCCAACGTGAAATCCGCAACGCATGATCTGAAGGACGCCACGCCGAGGCTTCCGTCGATCACCCGGAATGTGGATGACAGCCTGTCGAGTGTGCCGGCCATGCTGACGCAGGCTCAGACGACGCTCTACAGTCTGCAAAAGCTGACAGATCAGTTGAAGGGATTGTGGCTGTTGGGTGGCCACAAGGAGACGAACCACAACCGCCTGCCTGCCAGAAAGGTGGCGCCATGAAAAAGACTTCTCTCATCGTGGCGCTGCTTCTCTGCACGGTGCTGTCCGGTTGTTCCGGGGCCACGAAGGACGAGACGGTTCAGGATCAGGATCTGGCCTACCAGCAGTCCATGGATGCAGGGAGGCAGGCTCTCGCCATCGAACGCTATTCCGTTGCGGAGCGATCGTATCGTGAAGCGACACGGCTTGCCCTGAGGCGGGATGATGTAGGGGCGATCAGTGATGCTGCCTACAATCTGGCTGTCACGCAGCTTGCCGCGGATCATGCGTCGGATGCGCTTCAGACCGTGCAGAACGCGCGCTCCGCTCTGGCTATGCGGCAGGGCGGAGAGGCTCATGCGGCCACGGGAGGGCTGCCTCAAAGCTCTCATGGGGCCGGGACTGTGGAGGCTGGAGCCAGCGCGCTCAGCCTTGTCGCTGCGGCGTCAGCATTTCGCCTGAACGATCTCGGCACTGCTGCGCGCGAAGCCCGCATTGCCACTCAGTCGCCGGATACGGATGTCGCCTTGCGCGGTGCTTTTGTCAGCGGACTGGTCGCAGCCCGACAGAGTGACACGACGACTTTGATGGCGGCGATCGGGACGCTACAGGCAGCCAAGCCACCGCAATCAGCGGTCCAGAAGGGTGATCTGGCCGAGCTTCAGGCCTGTTATTCTCTGAATAGTAATCCGCAAAAGGCCATGAGCCATGCGGCCGATGCTGTTTCCCTGCGTCGTGAGACGGGAGATTACAGGGCGATGGCCCGTGCTCTGGCGCTGGAAGCGCAGGCAGCGCGTCAGGCAGGGCAGGGCAGTCGTGCGAACGAACTTCTGGTTCAGGCCGCGCAAAGCCTCGGAGCGAGAGCCGGAACAGATACCAAGGCTGATCCTCTGGCCGCGCAATATATGCGGGAGGCCGGGTCACTGGCCAGGATACAGCCCTTCAAAGCTGGGGAAACCACACCATGAAGAACGCTATTCTGACTTCAGGTTCTGCCGGATGGCGGCGCGGGCTGATATTTTTTATGTTGGCCTGTTCTCTCACTGCCTGCGCCGATGATGACGCTGATGGAAAATATGGTTTCCACTCCAGACACCATCACGGAATGTACCCGCCTAGCTGGTACAAGATTCCAGCCAATCAGCCAGTGAACTGAATGCAATTTGTTCTGTGTCGCGGTTCAGAAAAGACGGCACAAAAACATTTCATCATCATAAAAAGCGGGTTGCAAGACCCGGGTTCGAGAGAGCCTGATCGGAAGAAGTCGCTGCATTTTTGCGCAGGCAACGACTCTTTGCTCTGCGCTGCTTCTCAACCCGGAACGGACGAACAGCGCTCAAGCAGGCTGCTGCTTTTCTGATTGAGTCCCGTCAACTGAACGGCATATCCCCGTTCCCTCAGGCTGGTGACGATCGTTTCAATCGCTCCCGTACCGGTGCTGTCCCAGATATGCGCCTGACTCAGGTCGATGGTGACAGACGTTCCATTGCCCGTTTCAGGCTCACCATACTCAATGGAATCCTCCAGAAGTTCAGCCGAAGCAAAGAAGACCTCACCCACGACGGCATAATGCACCGAGCCCGTCAGAGGATCGTGAGTTTTCTCCACGCGCAGCATTGACGACACGTTGAAGGCAAAAAACACCCCACTCAGCAGGACGCCAACCACAACGCCTGCTGCCAGATTGTGTGTCAGAACGACCACCACAACAGTTGCGATCATGACCGTGCTGGCGAGAGGTGGGTGAGACGTCAGCTCCTTGATGGAAGACCATGAGAAAGTGCTGGCTGACACCATGACCATGATGGCGACCAGAGCGGCGACTGGCACCTGCGCGACCAGAGGACGCAGCAGCACCATCAGAACGAGCAGAAAGACACCTGCGAAAAGCGTCGAAAGACGCCCGCGTCCGCCATACCGGACATTACCGACTGTCTGTCCGATCATGCCGCACCCTGCGATACCGCCGAACAGGCCGGAAGCGCAGTTGGCGAGACCCAGACCAAATGATTCCTGACGTTTGTCGGAAGAAGTAGACGTGAGGTCATCGACCACACGTGCCGTCATCAGACTTTCCAGCAATCCAACCATCGCCATGGCGAGCGCCGCAGGGAAGATGATTGCCAGTGTTTCAGATGTGAGAGGCAGGTGCGGCAGCATCGGAAGGGGCAGACCATCCGGCAGGTGCCCGAGGTCGGATACCCGTGCGACCGGCATTGGATACAACGCTGTGATGACTGTCAGCACCACGATGCAGATGAGAGGCGATGGAACTGCCGTAAAAAATCGTGGGACACCGTAGATGATGACAAGCCCGATCGCGAGCAGCATCCATGTCTGCCATGATACGCCGGTCAGATGCGGCAACTGCGCCGAGAAGATCAGGATGGCCAGCGCGTTCACAAAGCCGGTCCGCACCGGTCGGGACACAAACCGCATCAACACATGCAGACGGAGGAGTCCGAACACGATCTGGATGACGCCGCACAGGAGCGTCGCCATCAGCAGGTACTGGATGCCGTGGGCGTGAACCAGTCCTGCGGCGACAAGCGCGACTGAACCCGCGGCGGCGGAAATCATAGCCGGCCGACCACCTGTGAAGGCAATGACAATGCTGATGACGAATGAAGCATACAGACCGACCGAAGGATCAACCCCCGCGACGAAAGCAAAAGCGATGACCTCTGGGATAAGAGCGAAAGTGGCGACCATGCCGGCAAGGCATTCGCGAATGGGGTTGGCTTTCCAGCCTCCCAGATAACCAGTCATTCAGTGTTCCAGATTGAAGCGTCGGAAGATTCAGGGGTGCTTGTGGGCAGCGGCCATCTTTTTAAGATGTGTTGCAACACGTTTGACGACGTCATCCCACTTGTTGGGTTTTTTCTGGCGAATAATCGTGAAATCCGGATACCAGATGGAATCTTCCCGTCCTGATAGCCAGCGCCAGCAGTTGTCAAACCGGTCCATCAGCAGGACAGGACGCCCTAAAGCCCCGGCGAGATGCACGACCGATGTATCGACCGAAACAAGCACGTCAATCCCCATGAGAAAGGAAGCCGTGTCGTCCATCGTATCGGCGTAAGGCATCAGGTCCAGAATTTCCTTGCCGCAGGGCAGGATCGTACCCTGCTCCGCATGCGGTCCTTTCTGAAAACTGATCAGATTGATACCCGCTATTTTCCCCAACGGATCGAGCGCGGCGAGGGATGTTGAGCGTTTACGGTCGAGCATCAGCGCACTGCTCAGATTGGGCCGGGGGGCGCCCCCCCATACAAGACCGACATTCAGCTTGCCGTTGTCGGGAAGAAGGCTTCGCGCTGCCCTGTCTTTCTGAGGATCCGTGCTGAGATAGGGAACAGGATCGCCCATGGCGTCCTCCGTTCCCACAAAGGCTCGGGGGAGGCTGATGAAGGGACAGTGCCAGTCAAATTCCGGCACAGTGCCGCCGACCTGCACCACAGCGGCGCCTTCTACACGCCGACACAGGTCAGCCAGGGTATCCGGCACCCATAGATGAACGATCGCGCCACGCCGGGCCAGAGCTGGGATGTAGCGAAGATACATCAGGGTGTCGCCGAGCCCTTCTTCCTGCGTCACGAGAATGCGCTTGCCGCGAATATCCACGCCGTCGCCCAGAGAAGGGATAAGCTTTGACACAGGCAGCTGGGAATGGCCGGGAAGCTGAAGACGCCACTCATGTTCCGCCCAGCCCTGCGCGTATCGTCCGGCCTTGAGGAGAGAGATCGAGTAATTCAGGCGAATTGTCGCGTTCTCGGGTCGTTCAATGACGGCGGAACGATAGAGAGCGAGAGCATCGTCAGTACGATTGAGCGCAGAGTAGATACAGGCCAGATTGGAGAGGGCGCTCGCATTGTGCGGTATCAGCTCCAGCACTCTCTTGAAGATGCTGGTTGCTTCGGTAATCCGGCCCTTTTCCATAAGGGCGATGGCCTTGAAATTCATTGTCAGCGGTGAGATCGGCCGAACATCAAGGGAGTGTTCCAGAACACTGAGAGCTTCCTCGATCTCACCGAGATAGATGAGCAGCTCTCCCAGAGCATCCAGTACGCGCGCGTCGTTTGGTGTCATGTTCAGAAGGGCTTCAAGGGTGTTCCTGGCCTGGTCCCTTCGATTCAACCGCCCGAACAATGCAACCAGTTCGAGAGCCGGATGCCTGCTGCCTTCGCCAAGATTAAAGGCGGAAAGCAGACAGAGTGCCGCTTCTTCGGATCGATCAAGGCCGGTAAAAGCAAATCCGAGAAGCGAATCAATGGCCTCACTCCCCATACCTGCATGGGGAGTGAGGCCCGCTACGACCTCGGAGAAATGCCCGGCTTCCAGTTCTGCCTCGGCCCGCCGCAGCAGCAGATCCAATGCTTCCCTACCAGGAAGGGATATATTCGCTAGCAGCGGCGCAGGCGAGGGGAGCAGCACTGTCAGTTTTTCCGGTGTCTCAGGCGGCTTTCATAACGGCGGTCAGGGACTGAAGCACGTCTGAAGGCTCTTTCTTTTCAAGAACCGCAACCTCAGCCACGAAGCGCTCCTGAGCAGCCTCGAACAGTTTCCGCTCACTGAAGCTTCCATCAAGGCTGTCCACGTTACGACGCAGATCCCGAAGAACTTCAGCAATCTGGACCAGATCACCCGAATTGATCTTTTCCTGATAGGCGACGGCGCGTCTGGCCCACATGCCCTTGCTCACATGCGGCTTGCCCTTGATGATGGACATCGCCTTGTCGACGATTTCACGGGACACAATCTTGCGCAGCCCGGCCTTTCTGGCCTTTGAGAGGGGAATGCGGAGCGTCATCTGGTTGCCGGGGAACGAAATCTGGATCACTTCCAGCTTTGTTCCGGCGATTTCGTCGATCCCGATCCGATCCACGCGTCCGACGCCATGAGCGGCATAGACGATTGAGTCACCTTCCTGAAACGGGTCTTCGTCCTTGACCTTCGTTTTCGCCTGTGCAGCGGTGGTGGCCGCAGCTGTCCGCGCCATGGCGTCAGTGACGCCGCCCTTCGGAGGAGATCTGAATGTATTCATAGTGTCCGGCTTTACCATAAAAACGCAACGTTGTCTTGTGGGTGAAAATGCTCAGCATGGGGTACATGGCATTCAACTCACACAACGCTTGAAAGTTGCATTGATTTTCTCAATGCAACCCTCTCGGCCGGTAATGGACATGAACAGCGTGTCAGTCTCGGCCAGACTGTGAGTAGCGCCGGAAGATCCGACCTTACCCAACGAGTCTGGCAGAGCATTTCATTATTAGAAAAGGAGTACAGCGCCACCGGACGCGGAGTTATCCTTGCCGCGATTGCCGCTATGAGCAATTGATTCGGTATGGCTGTATTCCGCAACGAACTGAATCCAGTCTGTCCATTTGTAGAACAGCGCTCCCACTTCGGACTCATTGCGCCGGACAAGAATTGAATCGATTTCGCCTGGAGCCTGATAAAGATTGCTGACGCCATAGCTCGCGGCAACGCGCAGACGCTTGTCGAACGAGTAGGAGCCCTGAACGTAATAGCCTTCCGAATTACGCTTGTGGCCAGTCGGAGTGATACCGTCAAAGAAAAGTCCGGTCGTCCCGAGACCGCTGGCCCGATAATAGTATGCGACCCCTTCAAAGCCTTTATAGCTGAGTTTGGTGCCGACTTCGCCAGCTTCAACCGTAGCGCTCCTGCCCTGGTTTTGGCTGATGACGGAAGAGTAGAGTCTCTGCTGGTGCTGGATCAGGAAACCGGCCCAGACCCGTCCCTTGAAATCTCCACTGGTGAAATCGTAGGTGACCTTGCCCTGAGCCATGGGTGAGCTGTGATGCGTGGACTGGGCTGAAAGTGCGTCCGGCCCCGCACCTTCATTGTTGGTTCCGGCGAAGTTGAATTCATCCATAGGCTGCATGACGCCAACCGTGACCTGCACGCCGCTCATCATGGGTGACTGGTAGGAAATCTGCGGAATCCAGTCAGCATAGAGATAACCTACGCCGATGCGGCCAAGGCTTGTGTTGCCTGGCGCGGAGTTACCGCCGACGGAGCCCACCGTAATGAGCGTGGCGTCATCAAGGATCGCGTCGGAACCGAAGATGCCGAGATCACGTCCGATCTTGACCGTTCCCATCTTCTTGTTCCCGAAGGTCATGTACACCTGACGGAAATCGATGCCGGGTGTTCCAAGTCCGACGGGACTGCCGCCGGAGTTGGCGTTCATCGCGCCGGGTTTGTTGTTGTCGAGCCCCGGATACATGCCGAACACCGCGGCCATGTCGATGCCTTCCTGCGTCGTCGTGATCTTGGTGATCAGAGCCGCCGGAAGATAGCCGTTACGCACGGCGGAGGCGTCGAACTTGCTGCCGCCGGCACCTGCGGATGTTCCGCCGCCGACATAGCGTCCATAGGCGTTGTCGTAGGTGTAGAAGCCGTTCACGAAGCCGGACAGGTTGATCGCGACTGAACCCGCGTGAAACGTTATGCCTTTGCCCGGAACATATTTGTCGGTCCGGACAATGCCCGGATCGTTGATGGCGGCCTGAGCCGCCAGCATGGACTGACGTGCCGAGCGTGCGCTGGCTGCGGCGTCATAGGCGGCATCCTGTGCGTCAAGAAAGACGGGCGTTACATCCAAACCGCCTGCTACGGCGACATGATGGGCGGATGAAGATGCAGACGCTGAGCGGATACGTCCCGAATGATCCTGATCCCGCGCAGACGCGAAGCGACCGGAGTGACGCTCGCTTCGCTCTGATTCGGCCTCAGCCATTTCCTGCTGGTGGCGACGATGCTTGATCATCAGCGCACTATATTCACCCTGAGTAAGGCTGCCCTTGATTTTCAGGATGTCCAGCAGATCGCTATATTCATCGGCTCTGGCCTGATGAGCGCTCAGAAATAGCGCAGAGCTTGCGAGCAGTCCGGCTGCCAGAAGAGACTTATGGCCAGAACGACGCACATTTCCAGGCATTGCCAGTGATGCTGGCCGGTGTCGGCCACAGGCACGCAAGGCAGAAATCAGGGCCAGCTGAACTCCGATCATTTTGGTCCTTTTCTATCCCTGCATGGGCACGGCTCGCTGGGGCCGCAACCGCATGGGACGCATGGTGAGATATATGTGACAACGATAATTCTGAAATGTGACGAAATAGTAATGGCGGTCAACGCAATATCTGGTCACCTAAAGGTCTTGTGATCGGATTGTGTCCTGAATGACGCAACTTTGGTCAGGGCTGCACACCGTTGCTGATGACCACAGGGGGAGGGGCGGCCTCTCCGATGGACTGCAGGAGGTCTGTCTCGATCGTCGTCGCCATGGCCGCCATGGGCAGCGCGTGCGGAGTGTTGATGAAGGGTTCCTGCAGATCGGCGCCTGTCTTGTCCAGAACCACAAACAGCAGCCCGACCAGTGAGGAGCCTAAAGGTGTGATCCATCCCAGAGTCTGAACCGCTGACAGCGGCAATACGATACAGAAGATGTTGGCGAGGGCGCGCGGCAGACCGGAATACTGGATGGGCAGGGGCGTTTTCTGAATCCGTTCCAGACCGCCCTGGGCATTGGCCAGATCAGACAGGATGCGATCAATCTGGCCGTGCAGCGCGCCATCGATGCCTAGTTTCGTGGCTTCTTCGGTCACGCCGACGCCCAGCTGCACCAGAATGCCGTTGGGCTGATTCTTCCAGCCTTTGATACGGGCAGCCATTTCAGGAGCGAGAAGCCGCTCGACATCCTTTGTTCCATCGACTTCACCCAGAGCCGTTCTGAGGGCGTGTGGATAAGCCGCCATTGCCCGCACGAGATCCTTGCGTCCTCCCAGAATAGAGCAGACCTGACGTCCAAAAGAGCGGGAATTGTTGGTGACCGCGCCCCAGAGCGTGCGTCCTTCCCACCATCTTGCATACGCCGTGTTGTTTCTCACGCTCATGAAAAGGGCGAGGGCGGAGCCGATAAGGGACAGAGGGAGGCTTGGGATCTCCATCCATTCCTGATGGAAAAGCTGATAGAGGATAACGACGATAAAATCCCATGCGGCCAGAATGAGGAGAGTGCCGATGCTTTCCCGCATCAGGACCATAAGGCCGATCCGCTTGTTGACGATCATGAGTTGCCGTCTTCCTCCGGTTTTTGAAGTCTGATCTGACTGTCGCAGCCTTTAATCTGGCCGTCTGTCTGGCAGACTGTAATGGACAATCAGTCAGACGCGAAGTCGTGTATCCTTGTCATAGTTTATCATTAATCCTCACGATAAAAGTTGGCATAATATATCTTATGCGTCTTACGTGTGTCTCGATCACACATGATGAGCTATGCAGTTTGAGACGGTTTCGTTCGTTTGCACGCATCGATGCAGCCTCCGATTGGCCCAGCCGCCGTCCGGCAGCATATAAATCAAGGCAGAAACCTCACTTCACGCTCTCTTTTACGGTGAAGCACATTGCGCAACGTGTCTGCGCTCTTCCCTATTGTGGCTTATGGGTTTTATTTGTTGTCGTGACCGTTCTCTTTCCCCTTCTCCCGAAGCAGGTTTCGAGGCTCGCTCCCACAGAGCGCACGACCCGGAAATGCTCTCAGGACGCAGGCCACGCACTGTTTTCATTTTACTCCGATCGATGACTTGATGATGATTGCATCATTAGTCTTGCTCATCATGCGCTCGAAGTGGCATGCCTGCCCCAACTTAACTGGATACGGGGTTGCGGATCATGCTTGACCGTCTTTATGCGCGAGTTCGCGGGCATGCGGCTGGTCCGAACGCACCCTTTTTTCTGGCGATTCTTTCGTTCTGCGAAGCAAGCTTCTTTCCTCTGCCTCCGGAAACCCTCCTTATCCCCATGGTTCTGGCCAATAGAGCCAGAGCGTGGCGTTATGCAGCCATTGCGACCCTCTGCAGTGTCGCTGGTGGTGTGCTGGGATGGTATATCGGCGCCTTCCTGCTGGAGGTCATCGCGCGTCCAATCGTTCATTTTTATCATGCTGACGCAACATTGGCTGCATTACAGGCAAAATTCCGCGTATGGGGTGTCTGGATTGTTCTCATCAAGGGACTGACACCTGTTCCATATAAATTCGTAACAATAGCTAGTGGAGCGGCTCATTTTGCCCTGCTGCCATTTCTGGGGGCAAGTCTGGTGACGCGGGGAGCACGGTTCTTCCTGATAGCCGGATTGCTACGACGCTTCGGAGCCCCGATCGAAACGTTCATTGAAAAACGTCTGCCGCTTGTGTGTGGCGTTTTTGCTCTTGCTGTAATTGGTGGTGTTGTCGCTCTCGCTTGTTTGTAACTGGTTTCTAAAAAGAAAATTTTATATTCTATAACCTTTTTGAAAATTCATCGGCCATGCTAGACATGGAAAATAATTATTTTTCTATGAGTTGACTGATTGATAGGGAGATTTTTTGAACGCGGAACACCTGCCGTAGCCATACGAACTCACGGCAGAAGGAAACAGGCGTTTCTGTCGTCTGAGAAATACACGGCGCCTTGCAGGGTGGATACACGGAATGGACTTCGACAGAGAAAAGAGTGACGCCGCCTGCGGGGAGACCCGGCAGGGTGAAAGCAAGGTCAACGGCGCTTCGCCTGCTCAGACAGGCACTGCGAACGGTGACTTTCTTCAGTCACGCGGGTGTCTTCTGTGTTTTGACACCCAGTCACTCCTGCTCCGCCGTTATTCCGTAAACGCGCCGGTTTTTCTTGCCCAGCCTGACATTGCCCTGGGGAAAACCTTTGTTCAATGCGCAGATGAAGCGGCGGCACGCGCCATTCTGGATGGGTTGAAGGAAAACCGGGTTACGGGCCGCCCTGCCCTGCTTTTCAATCTGCCCTTCGGCACCCGGCAGATTGCCTGTGATATTGCCGTCCATGTCACGGGTGATGATCTCGTTCTTGAATGCACCCCTCCCGGACCACCGCAGCGGACCGGCTCTCTTATCCGTCATCTGAGAAGCGCTATCGATCGGCTGAGGGAAAATAACGAACTCACGTCACTCTGTCAGGCAGCCGTCATTCAGATGAGAATGATCGTGGATTATGACCACGTCATGCTGTGCCGGTTTGCGCAGCATGGGCTGGCTGAAGTAATGGCTGACGACTGCGCTGCAGGGGTCTCCCATCTGGCCGGGCAATATTTGTCGCAGGCAGATATGCCCGATGAAGTCAGACAGCTTTATCTGCGCTCCCTCATTCGTGTGATCGAGAATGTCTCGGCGGAAGCAGTTGAAATCCGCTCGGCCTGCAACCTGCCGCCGCTGGATCTTTCACTGGTGATGATGCGGGCCTCATCAGAACTCCGGCGGGCTCACATGAAAGCCTGCGGTATCGAGGCGACAATGTTACTGGCGCTGGTCGTCGACGGCGCCTTGTGGGGTATGCTGATCGGGCGGAATTATTCGCCGAAAAAAGTGACGATGGATGAGCGTGCCGTCGCAAAAATGTTCAGCGAATATGTGGCTCTCCAGATTACAGCCAATGTCCGCGCCAGTCGTTTGCATGTGACGCAGCAGACATACGCCGCCATCCATGGGTTCGTGCATGACGCCGCGTCCGCAACCGACATTCCCGCCTATATCCGCGCGCATGTTGCGGAGTTGGCGGGGCAGATGGAATGTGATGGCGTGGCCGTATGGATTGATGGCCATCCGGCAGTCGACGGGTTTGAAATCAAGCCGGATTCCATGACGGAGCTTGTGCGCTGGTCAGCATCTTACAAGGGTGGAATGGCCCAGATATGGAGTACGGTCTCACTCATCGAAGAGGCTCCTGCCTTGGCCCGCTATCTTCCCGGCATTGCCGGAATGATGGTTATCCCACTGACAGTGCAGCCGGGAGATTATCTGTATTTTTTCCGTAAGGAAAAGGTCCGCATTGTCAATCGCGCTCCGGAGCCCGACGAAGCCCCTTCTGTGCCATATGGAACGGGAGGGCTGTGCCAGGATAAAGTTCATAATTGCGCGGCGACATGGACTGTTGAGGACGAAGAAGCCGCTGAAGAACTGCGCGCCGCTCTGATAGAGGCCACCGGCGCCTACTATCGGGCTTTGCTGGAGCAACGCTCAGCAGCCGAAGCACGCCAGAGGCTCCTTAATGATGAACTGACGCATCGTGTCAAAAACATTCTGTCTGTTGTGCAGTCTGTTGTCGGTCGCTCCATTGTCGAAGAAAGGTCGCAGAAAGACAGCATTCAGCGACTGCGTGACCGGATCAAGGCCCTCGCCGTGGCTCACGACCAGATCGTAAGCGCCAATAGCGGCGGGTATCTTTACGCCCTCCTTGAAGCTGAACTGACTCCATATGCCATCCGGCCGGAAGCCATCACCGTGGATGGTCCTGACCTGTGGATGCCTGGAAAGGCACTTTCCGTCATGACGCTGCTTTTCCATGAACTGGCGACCAATGCAGCAAAATATGGCTCCCTTTCCTGTGCGCCCGGCAATCTCGCGATTTCCTGGAAACATAATCCTGCTCACCAGACCTGGGATATTCTCTGGCAGGAAAGCGGTGGTCCGGTCGTCAGTGAGTCGACCCATCTCGGTTTCGGGTCAATATTGCTTTCCCGCGCATTGAAACATGAACTGGGAGGCGCGGCGGAACGGACATTCTCTCCGGAGGGTGTCAGCATCCGCCTGTCAGTACCCGCCCGCTTCGTGAGCGAGGTGTCCGAGCCTGATCGTACGCCCTGGTCGCTGACACGTCAGAAAAGCCGCAGACCCTCGGAAGACGAGCGGAGCGGCATGGACCTGAAAAATGCTCACGTTCTGATTGTGGAAGATCAGATGCTGATCGCCATGGAGATTGAGGACACTCTCACTGATCATGGCGTGGCGGGGATATGTACGGCCGCCTCAACAAGCGAGGCGAAGAAACTGATCCTGTCATCGCCCGTGGATGTCGCTGTTCTCGACATCAATCTCGGCGAGGAAAACGTGATTGATGTCGCAGTCATCCTGCGAGAGAAAGGTGTGCCGTTCATCTTCACCACCGGATATACAACACCGGACATGCTCCCCGGCGACTTTTTGACCGTGCCCATCGTCCAGAAACCCTATGCTTCATCTGTTCTGATCCGCAGTTTGCAGGCTGTGCTTGCCTGACGCTCCGAGGCGACGGCATGCGCTCAGGGCACCAGCACGGCAGCGCCATCAAACCGACCGTGTCGGAGATCATCCAGTGCTTCGTTCGCCTTACGGAGCGGGTAGGATGTGGTCTTCGTCTTGATGCCGATCTTTGGAGCAAGGGACAGAAAATCGAGTCCATCCTGCCGGGTCAGATTGGCGATTGACACAATCTCACGCTCTTCCCACAGAATATCGTAGGAGAACGCCGGAATCTCACTCATGTGAATCCCCGCGCAAACCACGCGACAGCCTTTGCGTATGGCCTTGAGGGCCGCAGGAACCAGAGCCCCTACCGAAGCAAAGATGATCGCTCCGTCGAGAAGTTCCGGCGGCATCTCATCCGAACCACCTGCCCAGACAGCCCCGAGCGACCGCGCGAAAGCCTGTTTTTCCGTGTCGCCAGGTGTGGTGAAGGCGTACACGTCCCTGCCCTGCCAGCGCAGAACCTGAGCGATGATGTGTGCGGCTGCCCCAAACCCGTAGAGCCCGATTTTCCTGCCGTTGCCCGCGTGAGACAGGGACCGCCAGCCGATCAGCCCGGCGCAGAGCAGCGGAGCAAGAGAAACATCGTCCCCCTCTTCTCCCAGCGGAAAGGCATAGCGGGCATCGGCCACTGTCATCGTCGCATAACCACCGTTGCGCGTGTAGCCGGTGAACAGCGGATGATCGCAGAGGTTTTCCTTGCCTTCATCGCAGTAAAGGCAGTGGCCACACGTATGTCCCAGCCAGGGAATTCCCACACGTTGGCCGATGGCCAGATCCGTGACGCCATCCCCCAGTTCATCAATCCGACCGACGATTTCATGGCCCGGAATGATGGGAAGCGCTGGATGGATCAGGTCGCCGTCCACCACATGCAGATCTGTCCTGCACACCCCACAGGCCCCGACCTTCACACGGATCTGGCCCGGTCCGGGATGAGGGTCTGGAAGCTCGACTCCTTCAAGCGGAGTATGTGGCTGACTGAGCTGCATCGCGAACATTTCTGCCTCCTTGCAAAAGAAGTCTGGTTGAAGTGACTCGATGGTGCATTGATATGGCGCAGTTGGGTGTCGATTTTTTTTCGTATGAAGCCGTTAGCCGTAAGACTGGGCAGATCGTCTGAAAAAGACTAACGAAAAAAAAAGAAATGAGCGGAGTGCGGATGTTTTTTCTTCTGAAAGTCGTGATGTCCGGACTGATGATCGCCCTTGCTTCCTCAGTAGCCAGACGCTACCCGGCTGCGGGCGCTCTTATCGCTTCCCTGCCTCTTGTCTCAATCTTCGGGATGCTCTGGCTGTGGCAGGAAACACATGATGCCGAGCGGATGCAGGTCCATGTCTTCGCGACGTTCTGGTATGTGCTGCCCTCCCTGCCGATGTTTCTGCTCATCCCCTGGGCCATGAAACATGGGGTACCCTTTTATCCTGCGCTCCTTGGTGGATGCTGCCTGACGTTCGGGCTCTATGCGGCAACGATGGGCACGCTGCGCTGGTTCGGATATTCGCTCTAATAACAGGAAGAGTGATCCACCCCGCCGAGCGAAGCGTATGACAGGATTTTTTCTCTGCCCGTACCATTTCTGTATTGAAAATGCGACTTATTATCAATTATCTGTTGACGCAAATCGTCACGTAACGCCGGAACAGTCCATTGCCGGGTAACAACTCCCGGAAACCGGTAGCAGGAGATTTGCAGTGATCATTTCAGCTCCCACGGATTACCGGGAAGCCGCCCGCCGCCGTCTGCCGCCATTCCTGTTTCAGTATATCGATGGTGGCTCGTATGCCGAGCATACCATGGGGCGGAATATCTCCGACCTGTCGGATCTTGCCCTCAGACAGCGTATTCTGCGAAATGTCTCCAGTCTCAGCACACACACAGATCTTTTCGGACACAGACTCTCCCTGCCCGCAGCTCTCGCGCCTGTAGGGCTGACCGGCATGTACGCACGTCGGGGAGAGGTTCAGGCCGCCAGGGCCGCCGCTAAAAAAGGTATTCCCTTCACGCTTTCGACGGTCTCCGTGTGCCCGATCGAGGAAGTGCAGAGTCAGTCTCTGCAACCGATCTGGTTCCAGCTTTACGTGCTCAAAGACCGCGGCTTCATGAAGAACGTGCTGGAACGCGCCAAGGCCGTGGGGATCACCACGCTGGTCTTTACCGTCGACATGCCTACTCCGGGCGCACGTTACCGCGACGCACATTCTGGCATGTCAGGCCCCCATGCTTCGTTGAGACGGTATCTTCAGGCCGTCACACATCCTGACTGGGCCTGGAATGTCGGCCTGCGGGGAAGGCCACATGATCTGGGTAACATCTCGGTTTATCGCGGCAGCCCGACGAAACTGGAAGACTATATTGGCTGGCTGGCCGGTAACTTTGATCCTTCCATCGGCTGGAAAGATCTGGAGTGGATCCGGGAGTTCTGGACAGGCCCGATGATCATCAAGGGCATACTCGACCCCGCAGATGCAAAGGACGCCGTGCTGTTCGGCGCTGACGGAATTGTCGTTTCCAATCATGGAGGCCGTCAGCTCGACGGTGTTCTGTCCAGTTGCCGCGCTCTGCCGCCCATTGTGGATCAGATCAAGGGAAAGCTGACGATTCTGGCGGACTCAGGCATCCGCTCCGGACTTGATATCGCACGCATGATCGCCCTTGGCGCGGACGCCGTTCTGCTGGGACGGGCATTTGTCTATGCGCTGGCGGCAGAGGGACAGGCTGGTGTCGAGAACCTTATTTCACTGATGGAAAAGGAACTTCAGGTCGCCATGACCCTGACAGGGGCCAGTTCGATCGCCGACATTACCCGTGAGAGTATCGAGAAACTGGATACCAGTTCCACGTAAATGGTTGCCGGCTATTATACGGCGTCTGATATCGCTTCTCTGTTCGCTGACCCGCTGCTGCTTGCTCCCGATGCGGTGAGATGTCTCTGGGTCAGGCCTGTTTCGCACGTTCGGGGGGACTATGTGCCGACGGTGATCTTCAGGGATGGCACGCATCATCCCCTGTCTTCTTCTCAGGTTGAGATGGAGGCGCGTCGGGTGTGTCTGAGGCTTGGCGTGGCGCATGACTGGCCAGTATGGGACGCGCGGCTGACGAAGATTGGCTACCCGATTGGCATTGCAGAAAGTCTTCGTACTCTTCAGGTCGAAGACCATCTTGCCGTGGATGGTCAGACCTGCCTCACCATGCCGGGCCTGGGTCGTCTGCTTGCAAATATCGCTCACGGAGAGGGACGGTTTCTCGGTGAGTCTGTTTCAAAAATTACCCATCAGATCGTTCTGTTTTTTGATCTGGCGAAAATGCAGACTGTGCTGACTGGCATCGCTCTGGAGGAAGCCATGCAGGCCACGATCAACGCGGGTTTCGAGCGACTGTGTGCGCTCTATCCGGATGAAGATGAAACATCCGCGAGAGATTTTCAGACAGCAGACGAGATTACGGTCGAAGACATTGATGAAAAGAACGCTCTGGTCCTTTCAAAAACCGATGAAATAGTCTTGTCCTGTCAGCCCTTTATTCTGTTCGACCAGTGTCTTGCGCTGGTTCGGAGCGCCAGCGCAAAATCATGACCTCGATGAAGAGAAAGGGAATATGCAATGCAGATCACCCTTTCTGGCAACAAAATTCTGGCAATCAGTATCAGAAAGAAGCCGTCAGGCTCACATTGAATGACCGCCCCATTCCCTGAAGCGGGCTCATGATGCCGGTCGCTTTGTAGTCTCCCAGCGACAGACCTCCCAGCGGGAGATAGTATTTCTGGTTACAGATATTCTCGATACTGGCATCCAGCAGGAAGTTCCGCCAGCGATAGCTGCCGCCAAGACCAAGCAGCACATAGCCCGGTGTGCGTGGCTCGTTTCTGATCCAGTCCACCGTATCCTTGCTCTTGACCAGAGTGGTTTCGATGCGCCCCGTCAAGTTCTGGTAGGTTTCGTAAAGTCCTACTGTGCCGTTGGTCGGCATCTGGTGATAGAGACCGGAGTGATTTTGCAGATCCTGTCCCCGCACCCAGTTCAGATTGGCGCGGATTTCTCCTGTTCCATACGCCTCGGTCTTCCATAGCCGCGCTTTTGCGGAAGAATTGATTCCATAACTCTGCGCGTTGTGATTCACGAACTGAAGCTTTGAGAGTCCGTCAGAGAAAGAACCGATCCGCACAACATTTATGTAGTTATGCGTATAGGTATAATAAGGCTGGATCTTCACTTCCCAGCCATCATCAACCGGATCATGCCAGGTCACGGTGAAGCTCGCCGTATTGGCAACCTCCGGCGTCAGATGAAGATTGCCGACATAGCCGTTTCCATCACCGAACCAGCCGATCATGCTGGTGGCCATCGCCCCCCGAGCCCAGGAATAGCGCTCATAAAGGTTGGGAGACCGTGTTTTTCGGGCGTATCCACCTTCGATCGACAGACTGTCCAGCGGATGCCAGCGAACCAGAGCCGTCACATCGAAGTTCGTGTCAGTGTGTCCCCGTGACGCCGCATTGAACTTTTGAGCCGCCATGGCGTCGGCCATCGACATCATGCCGGTCCATGAATAGGGCGCGACCTGCCCCGTGTTCATCATGATCAGGTCGCTACGAAAGCCGAGCAGCGTGGATACCCGGGGCAGCCACTGGGCGTTCCATTCCGCATAGTGGCCCAGTCGGTCGCGGTGACCGTTGTTGATGTTGTGGAACGTATTTGGCCCCATCATCATGCTGCCGGATAGTGGCGGCCACCAGTCATTCAGTCCGTTATGCTCGAACTCGCTGCCAAGCGTCAGCGTATGCTTCGGCGCGAGAGGAATGATCGCCTTGAGGGTGTAACCGACCGAGCGGGAGTCGGTGTTCATCGGCATTCCGGTGGTGGCGGTGTGGCCACCCTTGTCGTTCATCATGTTCATCACATGATCGACGCGCTGCCAGTAGGCTCGCGCCTCCAGAGAGCCCCAGTCGAAGTCGCCCCTGTATTTGCCGTTCACATAGGTGGAGCGATTGTTTGTCATGTCCATGTACTGGTTGGGAAAGCCTTCGTAAGGAATATCCTGCTGACCAAAAGTGACGGAAGCCAGATGGTTGTCCTTGTGGAAACCGGCGGTCACGGCATGATTGAAGCTCAGATAGCTGGTCGAACGGACCTGTCTGCTGGCGCTCCCACCAGTCCTGTAATCGCTGGCATGAGCATACGAGCCGGTATAGCGCAGGCTCCATGTATCGTTGGCGACGGTTATGGTTCCCGATGCGCCTGACCCGCCGCCATTGCTGCGGTAATCTCCCCGCACATGCCCGGTGACCAGAAGCTTGCCGTGCTCGGCAAACAGGGGATCACGCCGTTCCACCACGATGCTGCCGCCCGTGCTGTCGCCGCCGATGCTCACAGGAGTAATTCCCGCGATCGCCTGCGCCGTCGCAACGGAATCAGGATCGACATAGGACAGGGCAGGATTCATGTGGTTTGGACAGGCGGAGGCGATCCTCATACCGTCGACAATCGTGGCGATACGGTCGTCCGCCATCCCATTCAGCACCGGCAGTGCGGAGACTCCTCCTGCGGAATAGGAACTGAAGCCGAGGCTGTGGCGAAAAAGCGAAGTCGTGTCAGGGCTGGTGCGGTCGCGCAGCCTGATTGCGTTGACGATGATGTTCTCATCAGCCTGTGCAACGACTTTGGTGTGTCCGGAAGCATCCGATTCAGCCGACACCCTGGCCTGAGAGGATCTGGATGAAGCGGGGGAAAGGCTTTTTGCCGGACTCAGGTCAAACGTGGCAGCACAGGCGCTGAATACTGCGAACGGCGAGACAGAGACGAAAAATCCAAGCGTGAAAACAGAGCACAGCAGCGCGTGCTTGTGGCCGGGAGTGAACATGACAGGGCTATCCTGTGATCTGAACAGAGGTCGATCGCACAAGTCACCGGATGAGCGCGCACGCGGCGGCGTCCATTCAGCCAACTATGAATTGCGACGGTGGAAGGCGTTCAGATGACGGGTGGAGGCCCTGTCGCCGGTGGCAGCAGCAGAGTGAAAGAGGGCGGCGCTCTTGGTTGCGCGCAGAAACGGCGCATCGACAGCCACACCGCGCTGATGGCTGGCAGAAAGACTGTCGCGTTCAGAAGAATGCCGAAAAACAGCAGCAGTGGACAGAGCGGGCAGTCACTGCCGTGATGATGCGCCTTGCCGGCGTTTCCGTCGTGGTCGGGCATGGGCATGACATGGTGACTGTCGGCTGAAGCGCCGTGTCCCATGTTCATGCTGCTCATTTCATGATGCGACGAATGATCGGAGATGACAGCCATGAGGCTGATGTCGATACCGGTCAGACGGAGAATGGCCGCACGAGGCGTCTCGTCCGGCGAGGCGAGGCTCTGCAGGGCAAGCTGTCCCAGCAGACCGATGAAGGTGAGTGCGACGATAAACCAGCGACCGGCAGGCGATCGTGTCGCGGGAGAACCCGAAAGCCTCATCTCGTCGTCAGAATCCGCCCCCGTCTCTCAGAAAATGATCGTCCTTGCGGTTCATGCCTTAGTCACGTGACGGAAGCGCGTCCACCCCACATGAGATCTGCCACACTTTTACGGATTGGCAGGCATGCGGCATTCGGGACCGATCGTGCCGTGATAACGGCTCCATGTCTGGGTCTCACCAAAAACCGGCACCAGAATATAGCCACGCAGCTTCAGGGTATCCGGTTTCGGCGACCAGATTTGCGCGTGGTACAGATTGCCGGCATCAGGGTCGAGAATCTTGCCTTCCCAGCGTCCGGGATCATCTTTCAGCGGGCGGAAATCCGTGAGCATGACCAGATTGCATTCCGATCGACCGTCCTTGGCGCGTGGCATGGGTTCATCCGGACCATAGGACAGGCCAATCAGCGTACCGCAGACAGAGTCGCCGCACGGAGCGATCCGGAAGATGCCGTCATGCTTTTCGCTCAGCCACATTCCCATGACCGCAGCGTTCTGCCCGGCGATGGCGGCGGGTTCAGTCGCATAGGCAGGCACCATCATGGCAGGACCAGAGAGCGCCATGAAAGCAGCAGGAAACAGCCGGACAAATGCTTTTACGACAGCAATGGCGGATGATGGACGACCGGGAGCTTCTGGCGGCAGATCAGCAGTCACGTATTTCATCCTTGCGGTTGCCCGGGGCAACCGGCTCCATTGAGTGGAACGGTTATCCCTCGGCAGGCTGTACCCAGGGAAGCCTTTGAACTGAAATGCCTTCATCCTCAAGGCGTTCATGCTCCTCATCGGTCATGCGCCCGTAAATGCCGCGCTCTTCGGTTTCACCGTAATGGATACGAAGGGCTTCCTCGGCAAACTTGTCGCCGACATTTTCGCATTTGCTTTCGACTTCCTGCCGCATTTTCTGAAGTGCGGACAGCAGGATATCGGGAATGCCTGCCTGTCCGGCAACAGATGCCGCGGGGACTTCCGCCTGTGTTGCGGGCGCCTCCTGCCGCTCATCCCTCTTCTGCCGGGATGAACGCACAGCAGGCGCCATGAGCGCCCTGTCGACCTGCGCCGTCCCGCAATAAGGGCAGGACAGCAGTCCACGCGCCGCCTGATCCTCGAAGGCGGAAGAATCCCTGAACCATCCCTCGAATTCATGGTCAGAGACGCAGCGGAGCTGATAGTGGATCATGATCTGCTTCAGGCGGCCTGCAGCAGGGCGTCCAGCTTTCCGCTCCGCTCAAGCGCAAAGAGATCGTCACAGCCACCGATGGCCCTGCCATCCACAAAAATCTGCGGAACCGTGGTCCTGCCGCCGGAACGCTCCCGCGCATCCACACGTTCCTGTGTGCCGTGTGGCGCGTTGATCTCCGTGAAAGACGCTTTTTTATGGTCAAGGAGCGCCACAGCCCGAACGCAGTAAGGGCAACCCGGCTGTGTGTAGATCTCGATCTTCGGCATTCGCATTCCGTCACTCTGTCGCGGGCAGATCATGCCGCGCGCTGTTATAATGATGCAGCATCATAGCGTGTCATTTTTCTCTGTCATATGAAAGGCGGGACAGAAATCGTCCTGATGAGGCGTCGGGGACACAGCCTGCCCGCTAATCTTCCGGCAGTTCCGTCTGACTGATATCTTCCTGCGCATCCGGCGTGGTGCGCGCCGCCGCCAGCAGGCAGACGCTTGCCGCACCTGCGGACAGAAGCACACTCGTGCAGGCGGCGGCTGTCGATCCTGTTGTCAGAATGTCATCCACCAGCACGACACGCCTGCCTTTGAGCGTATCGACAGCCCGTGGCCTGACCCGGATAGCATCCTGCATCTCCCTCGCCCGCTCGTCCGCGGAAAAGCTGGCGAGACGACTGGTGGCGCGAGGGCGCTGGAGAGCGTCCACGAATACGGGGACAACCGCCAGCCTGCTTACCGCACGCGCCAGCAGCGCCGCCTGATTGTATTTCCGTTCCAGCAGCCTGCGCCAGTGAACCGGAACCGGGATCAGCCAGTCCGCCTGCTCCAGAATGTCTCGCCCGGCCCTGTTCATCTGCCTCGCCAGAATGATGGCGTTCTGTGTGCGGTCGGCATATTTGAGCGACAGGATCAGATCACGTGATCCCTCGTCATAGACGTAGGCCGCACGGGCTTTCGACCAGACTGGTGGATGCAGTTCACAGGAAACGCAGCGGGCGTCCCGCCCGAGATGTGTGGAGGCTGGCAGCGGCACACCACACTGGTCACAGCGAGGTTCGCCGATCGGGTGCATCCTGATGAAACAGGCCGGGCAGAGCGAATGGGGCTGATCCACCTCCTCGCCACAGGATGAGCATGTGGGGGGCAGCACAAGATCCAGCGCAAAACGGCCAGTGGTTCTGAGCGCCCTGCCCCACTGTCCGGAGAGGAGCGTCATAGTGAACCGGCCTGCTGGCAGGGGACTGGCGGGTATGGGAGTGCTGACATCGCTTTACTGGCCCCGGTCTGCTGTCATGATTCTGCCGTCACGGTGATGAACATACCGCTTCATCCTCTGCTTTCCTCTTGGCACAGACAGAAGACCGGCGCACATATTTCCAGCATGGAACATCACCATGCCATCTTCGACCGCCATACTGTCAGACTGCATCGGGATCGTGCGGCGACTACTCTTGATAGTGTGTCCGCTGTTCTGGAAGAAGCCGCGGACCGGCT
This sequence comes from Acetobacter aceti, assembly GCF_002005445.1. Lineage (NCBI taxonomy): Bacteria > Pseudomonadati > Pseudomonadota > Alphaproteobacteria > Acetobacterales > Acetobacteraceae > Acetobacter > Acetobacter aceti. The sequence continues at coordinate 1,759,193 of NZ_CP014692.1, read as the reverse complement.
GATTGAGCGACTGGACGACCTGACACGGCCCTTCACGCTGGCGCTCGACATCGGCGGTCGGGGAGCGACGGCGTCCAGCCTTCAGATGCGCGGGATTGAGGTTGTCAGCAGCGATCTGTCGCCACGTATGGCGCGTCACGTCCGGGACAGGACCGGCACGCTGACAGTCTGTGCCGATGAAGAATTTCTTCCCTTTGCAGAGAACAGCTTCGACCTGGTGATCGCCAGTCTTTCGCTGCACTGGATCAACGACCTTCCGGGGGCGCTGCTCCAGATCAGAAAAATCCTGAAACCGGATGGCTTGTTTCTGGCCAGCATGCCCGTGTTGCCCACCCTCGCCCCTTTGCGCGCCGGGTTCGAGGAAGCGGAACTCGCCCTGAGCGGCGGTGTCTCACCGCATGTCTCGCCTTTTCCAACATTGCGGGATTGCGCCTCCCTGCTTCAGCGGGCGGGCTTTGCTCTGCCAGTTGTGGACGCGGATGTGATGGATATCCGTTACCGTTCGGGACTGGCGCTGTTTCGGGATCTGCGGGCTGCGGGCGAGACCAACGCCCTGTCCCTGCGGGACCGACGTATTCCTGACCCGGCGCTTTTCCCGACAGCACTCGAAGGACTGGCGGAAAAATGTGGGGATACGGAGGGCATTCTGTCCCTACCCCTGCATCTGGCTGTGATGAGCGCCTGGGCGCCTGCCCCGACACAGCCAAAGCCGCTCGCGCCGGGACAGTTCACAACGTCTCTACGTGATGTGTTGGGAAGCCCGGATTGAACCCCGGATTGAACCGATGAAAGAGAAGACACACTCTCAGTGAGGTCTGAACGAAGAGTGTGTTAAGGCAAAAAACCAATCAGACTTTAATGCCCGCCGTATGGCCGGACAGGGAAGTCAGACCAGCCCTTCTTCCTTGAGGGCAGCCTGCACGGCAGGACGAACTGCCACGCGGTCGCGCAATGCAACGGCTTTGACGTAGGGAGAGAGATCGAGATTCAACGGTTCGGCCCAACTGAGAATGACAAACGCCAGCGCATCCGCCTGTGTAAAGCCTGTCTCAAGCCAGTAGTCGCGTCCTTCCGTCAGCATGCTTTCGAACTGACCCAGCCTGCGGTGCGCCAGACCGACAAGCCGTTCGCGGACGGCGGGTTCCAGAACATCAGCGAAAAGCACACCCACAGCCGAATGAATGTCCTCGCAAAAGCCAAGCGCTTCCGCCAGACGGGCCCGCTCCAGAGAACCGGCTTCCGGTTTGAAGGCTGAAACAGCGGAGTGGTCGCCTATATACGGAAGGATGGCCACATTCTGCGTCAGATAAACGCCGGGGGTGGTCTCAAGCGCCGGGACGGCTCCACGACCGTTTATGGCAAGGAAATCTTCGCCTGTTTCGGTTTTTTTTGTTTTCAGATCGACTTTTTCCAGTGAATACGGAAGGCCGGTTTCTTTCAGGATGATATGGGAAGCGAGAGAGCAGGCGCCTGGCGAATAATAAAGCTTCATGTTTCTTCTCCGGAGAGCGTGCGGCGTTGCAAAGCCGGTCACAAGGTCCAGACGAAGCCTATCATACTGTTTTACCAAACGGCCAAATCAATTTCACTATTATTTATCGTTCAACTAACATTAAACCCTTCCATGAAATTCCGTTATACGTCTTGAATTTGTAAGTCTGATCCTCTACATCGCCTTTAAATCACGGCATTCAGTCGTATTAAACAGCAGGGATGTCAGACGTGAGCGTCACCCAGCAACAGATCGATATTCTCCGGGCTGCCGGAACCGATGCGGGCGCTATCCTGCAAGCTGCATGCGATGTGCTGCCGGGACAGGTCGCCGTGCTGTCGTCGTTCGGTGCTGAGTCCGCTCTTCTTCTGGCTCTGGCCGCCGAGGTCGATCCCGCCATTCCGGTTCTGTTTCTGGAGACCGGCATGCACTTCCCGGAGACGATCGCATACCGCCACGAGCTTGCCCGCACCCTCGGCCTGCTTGATGTGATTGACGTCCGACCTTCGGAGCGCGCGATTCAGGACCGCGACCCTGAGAGCCAGCTCTGGGCTTTTGATCCCGACGCCTGCTGCAAGATGCGCAAGGTGGAACCGCTTGATGCCGCCACCCTGCCCTATCCCGCATTGATCACAGGGCGGAAACGTTCACAGGCCGCGACACGCAATCGTATGGAAATCGTCGAGGTGGATGGCGAAGGACGCATCAAGATCAACCCGCTGGCCGAATGGAGCAGGGAAGAAATTGACGCGGAAATGACCCGACGCGGCTTGCCGCGTCACCCGCTGGCCTCCAAAGGTTATCCCTCGATCGGCTGTGCGCCCTGCACACGGCCGGTGGGAAAAAATGAAGATCCCCGTGCCGGCCGCTGGGCTGGTATGGCAAAAGTCGAATGTGGCATTCACCGCCCCACCTGACAGCACTCGGCCTGACAGCATAAGAAGGTTCCACTCATCATGGATCATCTCGATCAACTTGAAGCGCAGAGCGTCTTCATCCTCCGCGAAGCGTATCGGAAGCTGAAGCCGCTGGCCATGCTGTGGTCGCTCGGCAAGGACTCCAACGTCATGGTCTGGCTCGCCCGCAAGGCGTTCATGGGCCGCGTGCCGTTCCCGGTGATGCATGTCGATACGGAGAAGAAATTCCCCGAGATGTATGCGTTCCGCGACGAATATACGAAGAAGTGGAACCTCGATCTGCTGCTGGGCTACTGTCCGCCGGTCGAGGAAATGGACCCGACCCTGCCGCCCGCCGCCCGGTCTGCCGCCCGCAAGACTGCTGGTCTCGCCAGCATGATCGAGACCCACAAGCTTCAGGGTGTCATCGCCGGCATCCGTCGTGACGAGCAGGGCACCCGCGCCAAGGAGCGCGTGTTCAGCCCGCGTGGCGCGTCCCACAAGTGGGACATCCGCAACCAGCCGCCCGAGTTCTGGGACCAGTACGCCACTCCGCACGAGGAAGGCATGCACATCCGTGTGCATCCGCTGCTTTCATGGCGCGAGATCGACATCTGGCGCTACATCGAGCGCGAGAACATCCCGCTGGTCGACCTGTATTTCGCCAGGGACGGCAAGCGTTACCGCTCGCTTGGCGATTCCGACATCACTTCCCCGGTCGAGAGCAATGCCTCCACCGTGGCTGAGGTCATCGCGGAACTGGAAACCACCAAGACGTCCGAGCGTGCTGGCCGCGCCATGGACCATGAATCCGAAGACGCATTCGAGCGGCTGCGTGTCGCCGGTTATCTCTGAGAGCTGGGAACAGACACCATGAGCGACACATTATCCGCCGCACGCCTCGATCCCGCTGACCGCGAGGCCCTGCTCGATACGGCAACCCCCATCGTCATCGTCGGGCACGTCGATCACGGCAAATCCACCCTGATCGGCCGCCTGCTGTATGACACCGACAATCTGCAGGACGGCAAGGTCCAGCAGATCATCGAGTCCTCGAAGAAGCGCGGTCTGGCCGTCGAATGGAGCTTCCTGCTCGACAGCCTCCAGATCGAGCGCGATCAGGGCGTGACGGTTGATTCCACCCGTATCCCGTTCCGCCTCGGCAACCGCCAGTTCGTGATCGTCGATGCGCCGGGCCACCGCCAGTTCCTGCGCAACATGATCACCGGCGCCGCCGATGCCGAAGCCGCCGTTCTGGTCGTGGACGCCAACGAGGGCGCTCAGGAGCAGACCCGTCGCCACGCGATGCTGCTGCGCCTGATCGGTATCCGCCACATCATCGTGCTGCTGAACAAGGCCGACCTGCTGGGCTTCGACGAGCAGAAGATCCGCGCCGTCGAGAAGTCCGTGACCGAACTGCTGGCCCAGCTTGAGCTGAAGCCGTCCCTGTTCGTTCCGGCTTCCGCCCGTGACGGCGACAATATCGCCAGCCGTTCCGACAAGTCTCCCTGGTACACCGGTCCGATCCTCACCGAGGCTCTGGCGGCGGTCCCGAGCGGCAACACCCGCGCCGCCCTGCCGTTCCGCATGCCGGTGCAGGATGTCTACCGCTATGACGACGTGCGCTATGTCGCCGGTCGCATCGAACGCGGCGTCATCCGTGAGGGCGATACGGTGGAAATCGGTACGCAGGGCAGCAAGGCCCGTGTGGCGAAGGTCGCCCGCTGGAATGCGGCCGACAGCAAGGAAGCTGTGGCGGGTGAATCCATCGCCTTGGTGCTTGAACCGGACGTGATTCCCGCCCGCGGCGATATGCTGTTCCTGCCGCATCAGGCTCCCGAGAAAACGGCCCGTATCCGCGCCCACCTGTTCTGGCTGCGTCAGGAGCCGCTGCGGGTTGGCGAAAGCTTCCGTCTGCGGCTCTCCACCGCCGAGCATCAGGTGACGGTGGCGTCGATCGACTCAGTGCTGCGTCTCGATGATCTGACCGAGCAGCAGGCCGAGGAAGTCGGTCCCGAGGGTTTCGCGCATGTCACACTGGTGGCGGGTGAGGCCATCCAGTTCGATCCGTTCTCGCCCGGCACGTCCGATGGACGCGGCGTTCTGGTTGACCGCAACCAGCGCATCGTCGGCGGCGCGCCGCTGCTTGGTCCGGCCGATCTGAAGAATGGTCACGCGATTCATCCGTCCGCTGGCGAAGTTGACGGCGCACAGCGTGCCCGCAGCAAAGGACACAAGGCGCGAGTCGTCTGGCTGACCGGCCTGTCCGGCGCAGGCAAGAGCACCATCGCCCGTCTGGCCGAGAAAAAGCTGTTTGCCCGTGGCACGGACGCCTTCGTTCTGGATGGTGACACGCTGCGTATGGGTCTGTGCAGTGACCTCGGCTTCACCGAAGCTGATCGTCACGAGAACGTCCGCCGTGCCGCCGAGGTCGCCAAAATCCTCACGCAGGCCGGTCAGGTCGTGATCGTGGCGCTGATCTCGCCGCTGGTGGCCGACCGTGCTCTCGCCCGGAAGATCGTCGGTGAGGCGTTTGACGAGGTCTTTATCGACACCAGTCTTGCAACCTGTGAGCAGCGTGATTCCAAGGGGCTCTATAAAGCCGCGCGGGATGGCAAAATCGAGAACTTCACAGGCATCAGTTCGCCCTATGAAGCGCCGACCAAAGCTGATCTGCATATCAAGGCGGATGGGGTTGCAGCGGAAGAGAACGCTGAAGCGCTTGTCAGGCATATCCTGAGCGTCATCTGACGTCCGGCCTGTCTTCTCTCAGCAGAAGACAGACGTGATCCCTGCCGCTTTATGCGGCAGGGTGTCACATACTGAAAAATATCCAAATATTTTGTATTGCGACTGGTATTGTCTGAGTTGACAGACCGTCTATGAATGCAGTCGTTCAGCATTTTCGTGATCTGGACATGACAACATCGTCCTGAACGGTAGTCGTTATCAGGTCTGAAAATACGTAAAGCAGGCTGCTCCATTGCTTTCCATAGACAAGATCCGCGTCGTTTTTCCGATAGCGCTCCTACTTTTTGCAATCATTTGTCGTGGGGCGACCTTTGGTAGTCCCTTCATTCATATTGATGAGCAATTCTATATGTTCACCGGGGGGCGTATCCTTCACGGTGATCTGCCCTATGTGCAAATATGGGATCGAAAGCCGCTTGGCCTCTTTCTCCTTTACGCCTTTTTCCATCTGTTCGGACCTTGGCGTTTCTGGGCCTATCAGATAGGAGCGCTCCTGTCGGTATGGGGGACCGCCCTTCTTCTCATGCGTATGGCCAGCACGATAGCCTCACGTACCGGGGCATTTGTTGCGGCGCTGCTTTACATCAACTGGCTGAATCTGGCGGGCGGTGAAGGTGGTCAAAGCCCTGTTTTTTACAATCTGCTTGTCATTGCGGCGATGGCGCTGGTTCTGTTTCGGGTTGTGCTGGTTACTCCTTCAGACAGAACGCTGAGAAATACCGGTTGTCAGGCGATGCTGCTGATCGGGCTGGCTTTACAGATCAAATATACCGCCGTCTTTGAGGGCATGTTTCTCGGGATATTCCTGCTCTGTTGCAACGCGCGGGTAAAGAACAATGGCGGCGTCATGGTTCTGAATGGTTTTCTCTGGTGCATGCTGGCCTTATTACCAACAGTTGTTATCGGCGTCGTCTATTATGCTGGTGGCTACGGGCATGACTGGTGGTTCGCCAATATTGAGTCAATTTTTCTGCGTGGCTCACGCACCGCTGCAACACTGAGACAGAACAAGATCAGGCTGTTGCTGCTTGCCGCCCCTCTTGTCGTCGTGGCCATGGCTGGATGTGGATATCGCTTGAAACATGGAATATTCTTTAAAAAAACAGAAGTGCCTGCTTTAAGATTTCTCAGTTTGTGGGCTTTATCTGCCTGTATTGGAGTCGCAGTATTTGGTGGATGGTATAAGCATTATGCGCTGCCGCTATTCCCTCCCCTGATCCTGCTGTGCGCTCCGTTATGGGATATTCCAAAGGGACGCATTGGCTTTGTGGTTCTTCTGCTTATCGCCGTGTTTTTCGGCCAGAAGGATATTCATAAACATATGCAGCAAGATGGGGATATGCGTGTTCTGAACCAGATGATCGGGTACATGTCCAAACCTCTCGGATGTACGTTTGTTTATCAGGGTCCTGTTATTCTCTATGATGTTCTTCCTTGGTGTGGACTCACTACGCATCCGTTCCCCGGACATTTCAATGAATACGCGGAAAGGCAAGCGACCGGAATAGATCCGCAAAAAGAACTACAGCATGTTCTCGCCGCTTCTCCCGAGTATGTCGTTACGGAGGAGCCAGCATGGTCTGAAGAAAATCTTGCCGTCAGGTCTCTGCTTTATAAGATCCTGCAAAGCCGCTATCATGAGTATTATAAACGCAAACAATCGGAAAAAGATGAGTTTCTGGTTGTCTATAAACTTAATGATGGGAACCCCTGATACTGGAACGCATCGTCATCCTGACCGGAGCCGGCATCAGCCGTGAATCGGGGCTGGACACTTTCCGTGATGAGGGAGGTATCTGGTCGCAGGTGCGACTGGAGGATGTCTGCACGCCGGAAGGCTTCGGGCGAAATCCGGCCATGGTCGATGATTTCTACAATCACCGTCGGCTTGAACTGAAAAACGTCACACCTAATGCTGCCCATTCCGCTCTGGCGGAACTCGAGGAAGCCTATGGCGACAATCCGGACGATACGTTTCTGCTGGTGACACAGAATATCGACGACCTTCATGAACGTGCGGGTTCAAGAAACGTCGTTCACATGCACGGCGAACTCCTGCGTCTCCGCTGTCTTGCCTGCGGCGCGACACCGGCGTGGGAAGGCATCTGCACGCGAGAGACTCCCTGCCCGGAATGTGGTCAGGCAACGCTGCGGCCCGATATAGTCTGGTTTGGTGAAATGCCGCTGCACATGGAACGCATCATGCAGGCCATTGACGCCTGTGACATCTTTGTCGCCATTGGAACGTCCGCGACCGTCTATCCTGCCGCAGGTTTCGCCGAACAGGCTGCTCAGCATGCCCACACGGTGGAAGTGAATCTCGTGCCGACCGGTAACTCCCAACTGTTCGATGAAGTCAGCTACGGACCGGCGACTTGGACAGTTCCCCGTTTTGTCCGCGATCGACTGGCAAGCCGGGCCTGATGTCGGATGCTTCGTTGAATAAACTGGTGGAGCGCATTCGCTCCTGCACTGCCTGCTCCCACGCACTGCCGCTGGGACCGAGACCGGTTCTGCATGTCTCTCCACGAGCGAGGCTTCTCATCGCCAGTCAGGCGCCCGGCACGAAAGTTCACGAGACAGGCATTTCCTTCAATGACGCGTCCGGCGACAGACTCAGGCAGTGGCTCGGCATGGATCGGGACACTTTTTATGACACGGAAAATGTCGCACTCGTCCCAATGGGGTTCTGTTATCCGGGACGACTGTCGAAAGGTGGCGATTGTCCGCCCCGACCGGAATGCGCTCCCCTATGGCGTGAGAAAGTTCTCTCTGAACTGCAGGACATTCAACTGACGCTGCTGGTGGGAAGCTACGCCCAGAATTACGCGCTTGGACCCGGCAAGGTCTCGGATCGGGTCGCTCACTTCAGGGAGTATCTACCCCGCTATTTTCCCCTGCCCCATCCTTCATGGCGGACCGGAGCATGGGAGAAGCGTAATCCCTGGTTCGGCGCAGAGGTTCTTCCCGCGCTCAGAAAAGAAATAAGCCGGATTCTCGGGAACTGATCCGGTAATCCGGAACGTGTTGATATGCTCCAGTCGTCCCATCCAACTTCAATCGCCTTGAGTTATTCAGAAGTTTTTTTATGAATCTTTCTTAAAATAACTTCATAAAAACGAATCCGTAAAATTTCCTCAATCAACGACTGTCCTGAAACAACCTGCCAGTTTTTGCCTACCAGTCTTTGCCTGTCAGTCTTTGACGGAATTCAGAAAATCATGCCCGAAACCCATCAGTCCGGCAGCAACAATCTGCACGCCGATCGCCAGCAGGATCAAAGCCGCCAGCCGTCCCATGATCCGGGTTCCCGTAACGCCAAGAATGGTGGTCAGCCGGTCAGCATAAGCGTAGGCAAGCCACACGGTCATAGCTACTGCAACAGAGGCCGCTGACAGCCCTCCTTCGTAAGCCAGTGAATGTTTGCCGCTATCACCCGAACTCAGGGCAATGGCGACGGACATCGTACCGGGACCAACGGTAAAAGGCATTGTGAGCGGGAAGAAAGCGATATCCTGGGAGTTGGGCGCTGAAATGGGGGTGCCATCTTCGGTAACGATCTGGCTCTGTCGCTTCTGATCATCGTCGGCAGGGCTTTGCAGCATGATCCAGCCGCCACGTGCGACAAAAAGACCACCTGCCACGCGCAGGGCGTTCAGGGTAATCCCAAAGAAGCTGAGCATCAGGCTGCCTATCCAGACGGAGCCTATCAGCAGAAGCGTCGTGTAGAAGGCAACCATTTTCGCCAGTCGAGCCCGTTCGCTGGACGGAGAGTCACCTACGACCTGAATGAAGATGATCGCCGCTCCAAGAGGATTGATGATCGAAAAAAGAGCCGGAAACGCCAGAAGAAAACTGTCGCGAGCAACGACGACGGCGGATGGAATGTGCATGACCGGATGAGTTCCAGAAAGAAAGGCAGTGTCGTCCGGCGACTGACATTCATGAAAACCGGAGTGAAGCGGTCTCCCTTAGCAAGCAAAAGAAATTTTTGCATTACCATCCTTGCGCGGGAGGTCGGCGATTCTCATATCTCTGCCATGAATGCAGCAACTGCCCTGAATGGAGAAATTCTGCCTCCACTCTCTGGAAACGTGCTTCAGCGTCTTCAGAGGCTCCGTCGTCTGGCGTGGTTTCTCGATGCGGCCCTTCGCATACCGGGCACGCAGTTCCGGATGGGAGCTGATGCCCTGATCGGTCTGCTTCCTGTGGGCGGCACCCTGATCATGACAGTTCTTTCCCTGCTCTTTGTCTGGGAAGGCTGGCGTCTGAAGGCGCCCGGGAGCCTGCTTGCCAGAATGCTGACCAATATCGCGCTGGAGGCGGTTTTCGACCTTGTCCCTGTGCTGGGAAATCTTGTCGATATCGCGTTCAAGGCCAATCTGAGGAATGTCGCGCTTCTGGAGCAGTATTTCGGCATCGTCAGACGATAGCCGGTCAGCACGCTTTCGGCGCTGCGGTCCGGTTCAATCCGTGTCTGCTACCGACGCACCCTGAACCGGATACCCTGCCAGACCAGCATGCGAAAGCGCCTTGCCTATCGCGAAAAGAACATTCTCTTTTCCAGGCGCCGCAATGATCTGTATGCCCAAAGGCAGTCCCGCCGCTGCGGTTGCCGGTGGGAGCGGCGCTGCGAGGACAGGCATTCCTCCCAGACTCAATGGCTGCGTAAACAGTCCAAGATTGGCGCGGGCGGAAACAGTCCTGCCGCCAACGGAGAGGGTGGCCTGATCGATGCGAGGGGCCGGTCCCGGTGTCGCGGGAGCGATCAGCACATCGACTTCGTCAAAAAGCTCATGAAGGCCAGCCCGAAACCAGTTCCGGAAACGATGCGCCTGAACCACTGCGGCTGACGGCACCATGGCGCCCGCAATAAGCCTGTCTCTTGTCGCCGGATCATAATCCATCGGGACTTTCCGCAGACGCGAAAGGTGAAGATTTCCTCCCTCCGCTGCTGAAATCACGAAAGCCGAGGCGCGTGCCCGCGCCACTTCGGCCAGTTCGATCTCTTTTCGGCTTCCGAAAAACGCCATGATACGTGCAATCCCGTCAAGCAGGGCTGGATCGACGTCCTGTGTGAACCAGCCTCCAAGCTGGGCGACACGCAGACTCCGAACATCTTCTATGTCATCAAGAGCATGACCGTTCATCGCTTCAAAAACGCGCTGCAGGTCCGTCACTGTTCCGGCAAACGGCCCCACCGTGTCGAGGCTGGCGACAAAAGGATAAACACCGTCCAGAGGAAGCAGTCCCTGTGTGGGACGCAACCCCCAGACACCACAGAGCGATGCAGGCACACGGATCGAACCGTTTGTATCCGAGCCAATCGCGAATGGCAGCAGGCCTGCCGCAACGGACGCCGCTGAACCTCCGGATGACCCGCCCGCCAGACAGTCCGTGTTCTTTGGATTGCGTGTGGTCCCGTAATGGGCGTTCTCCGTGGAGAAGCCGTAGGCGAACTCATCCATGTTCAGGGTGGCGACCGGGATCGCGCCCGCAGCGATGAGCCGCTGGACCACGGCGGCATCCTGCGTGGCGGGAGGATTGCCTTTCAGGACGGTTGAACCCGCCGTCGTGACGATCCCTTCCATATCGAAAAGGTCTTTCACGCCGAACGGGACACCGGCAAGAACGCCCACAGGATCGCCATTGGCAATTCGGGCGTCCAACGTATCAGCCATATGGAGCGCCCGTTCAGGCAGCAGGCGCGTGACGCACTGATATGCCTGATTACGGGTTCCGAGCGCTTCCAGTGCCGCTTCCACAACTTCACGGGCAGACCTCAGTCCGAAACGCACGGTATTGGCGATGGCGACAGCAGTCTGGCTCATGGCGCGTACTCATAAGCAGGAAGACAGTCGTCGGGGAGGTCGAAACCAAGCACGAGGTCAATGTAGGTCTGTAAAAGCCTGGTGTTGGCAACGACGCCCGGCAGACACGGATCAGGAAGTGTCAGTCCGATTCTTTGGGCCACGGCGAGGATGTCACCCGTTTCCTGCTCTGTGTCATCGTTCATTATGTTGGCCTTCCTTCAGCTTTTCCTCAGAGACCGGATCTCTTCTGATTGTGGTGCCTGCGGACAGCCTGCATCCGCATCAACCAAACCTGCGGATCGTATCGGCCAGAAAGCGGTCAAACACACTATCGTCCGGAGCAGGATGTTCCGGCAACTCGACCGTCCGCAGACGCGGCAACTCGGCGTTCATGAAGAGCTGGGACCGAAAACATGACGGAGCGTCAGAATGCGCTCCCTTTTTTGCCTTTTCAGACAAAATGAAATCCATCTCACTGGTGACATCCTCCGCCAGCCCCTCGTACAGCACCCTTATGTCCTCTGGCGACGGACCGTCGTCTTCCGCAATAGCTCTGGCGGAGAGAGTGGCGTACATGGGCGTCAGAAACTCTTCCGTGGTCAGTGTATGGCCAAATGACCATTTGCCAAGTTCACTGGTCGCGGTTTCGATCTCAGCCGCGAGAGCGGGAGCCGGTTGCCAGACCCGGCGCTGGAGAAGAGCCAGACGTCTGAGCAGGTCCTGGTCGGAGCGGTAGATCGCCGCGCTGTTCAGCCATGTCGTTTGCGTGGCGTTCGACTGCTTCATTGTCTCCACAAGATGACGGATATCCCATCCCGTCAGCGAGAAATCATCAGAAGCGGGCAGTTCAACTGTCGCAGGACCGGGCGAGAGTTTCAGATACCAGTCCAGCCGATGCACATAGACGAACATGATTCGATAAGGGCTGTCAGCAGACTCCATGCCCTGCCCTCTCAGGCCGGCATCCATTGCGAGGATGATGCGGGCGTCCAGTGACGTCTCGATTTCTTCAAGAGCTTTCTCAACGATGTCCTGAATGACGGGACTGATCCGGCTGCTCACGCTCATTTCCTGCCTCGTGTTGTGCTGTACGGCATGAGGCACGGAATATATTGAAAAACTACCAATTCCGTGGAAATGCCGCTTTCGCCCAATCTCTGTGTGTGTTCGGCAAACGTCAACAGTGGTATCGGTTTATCCGCCAGTAACACTCATCAGACGGGCTGGTCCCTGCACCTGTGCGTCATTGTCGGGGATCAGAAAGTCGTGCCGCAGGGGCTTGCGGGCAAGGCTGAGGTCAATTGCATCAAGAATGTCGGAATCAGTCCCGCCGCTTCGTAAAATTTCACGAAGATCCACGGCGCCATCCGATCCAAGGCATGTGTAAAGCTGGCCCGAGCATGACAGGCGAACACGATTGCAGCTATCGCAGAAATTGTGGCTGAGCGGCGTGATAAAACCCAGTCTCTGTCCAGTCTCTGCGATCCGCACATAGCGCGCCGGTCCGCCGCCCGTCGCACCATCCGCCGTTTCGAAGCTCCAGCGCTTCTGAAGATTGAGTCTGACCGAATGGAGAGGAAGATACTGGGCGCGCCGGTCTTCCCCGGTTTCTCCCATCGGCATTGTCTCGATCAGACACAGATCAGCGCCGATCTCGCCGCACCAGACGATCAGATTGTCAAACTCATCGTCATTGATCCCCTTCGTCGCGACGGTGTTGATGCGAACCGCCAACCCCGCATCCCGTGCAGCATGGATGCCCGCAAGGGTCCGATGCAAATCACCGCGTCGGGTAATTGCGGAAAAACGCTCGGGCCGGAGTGAATCCAGGCTCACATTGACCCTGCGAATCCCTGCCCCCACAAGCGTATCGGCATAACGGCCCAACTGGCTGCCATTGGTTGTGAGAGTCAGTTCGTCCAGCCCCGGAGCAGAGGAAACAGGCCTTATCCATCGTCCAAGTGATTGCAGGAAATCACCGATATCACGCCTGACCAACGGCTCACCGCCGGTCAGGCGGATGCGCCGCACACCATGGCGCATGAAAACCGCACAGAGTCGTTCCAGCTCTTCGTATGTCAGAACCTCAGGACGCGGCAGAAACTCCATGCTTTCCGACATGCAGTAAACACAGCGCATATCGCACCGGTCTGTCACCGAAACACGGAGGTAAGAGATTTTCCGGCCCTGAATGTCGATTAAACTGGACTGCATCAGTCCTGTATAAACCCACGAGGACTTACTGGAAAGCTAAACTCCTGCCAGAATGGCAGCATGTGCTTGGCGCACAGTCAGCCAACACAGAAAATTATAGTCAGATAACGGTAAGGGTCACGACGCGGGCGTCGAGAACCACTTTTCCCATATGCAGGAAATTGACGGTCACTCTGTGAGAGATGGCCGACTGCACCTGCCCGTCTCCCCATTCGGGATGATCGGGATGCCGGACCCATTGGCCCGGCTCCAGAAAGGAGTGGAACGTATCGTCTGTCACACGTTCCACTCTTTCCTCAGATCAATGACCGGCGTTATCGCCAGAAAAATCAGGCTTCTCCAGACCGGACAGCTCAAGCTGACGCGTCAGCGCCGCCTTGAGGTTGTCCAGACCGGCTTCGCTCTTGCCTTCGCAACGCGCGACCAGAACAGCCTGCGTGTTGGACGCACGGAGCAGCCACCAGCCGTCCGGCGTGTTCACGCGCACACCGTCGATTTCGGACACATCCGCGCCATCCTTGCGGAGACGCTCGGCCACTTCCTCGATCACCTGGAACTTGCGCAGGTCGTCGCAGTCAAAGCGGATTTCCGGTGTGGAGATCGTCTGCGGCAGGGCCTTGCGGAATGCGGATAGCGGCTCTCCCATGCGGGCGACGATACCCAGCACGCGGATGGCAGCGTAGATCGCATCGTCAAAGCCGTACCATTTGTCGGCAAAGAAGATGTGGCCCGACATCTCACCGGCCAGCGGAGACTTCGTTTCGGCCATCTTCGACTTGATGAGCGAATGACCCGTGCGCCACATCAGCGGCTCACCACCGGCCTTCTTCACTTCATCAAACAGAACCTGAGACGCCTTCACGTCGGCGATGATCGTGCCGCCGGGATGGTTTTTCAGGACGTCGCGCGCCAGCAGCACGAGAATCTGGTCACCCCAGAGGATGCCTCCCTCGTTGTCCACAACGCCGACACGATCTGCGTCACCGTCGAAGGCGATGCCGAGGTCGGCCTTGTTCTCTTTGACCGACGCGATGATCTGCTCAAGGTTCTTGGCAACTGTCGGGTCCGGATGGTGAGCCGGGAATGTGCCGTCCACTTCGCCGTTCAGGACGATATGCTCGCCGGGCAGCTTGTCCAGAAGAGCCGGGAGAATGTCGCCAGCCACGCTGTTGCCGTTGTCCCAGACAACCTTCAGCTTGCGGTCGCCACCGTCGTAATCCTTCAGAAGACGCTCGATATACTCTTTCTTGATATCGACGGTTTTCACCGTGCCTTTTGCTTCAGGAACGACATCGCCTTCGCGGGACAGATGGCCGAGATGCTTGATCTGCTCGCCGAAGAACGGCTTGTTGGCCAGCATCATCTTGAAGCCGTTGTAGTTGGCCGGATTGTGGCTGCCCGTCACCATGATCGCGCCGTCCGCCTTCAGCGTAACGGAGGCGAAATACAGCATCGGGGTGGGGCCACGACCAACGCGGATCACGTCTGCGCCTGAAGCAACAGCGCCGTTGACCAGCGCTTCTTCCAGAGAAGGCGAAGACACGCGACCATCGCAGCCGATCACGACCGTCTTGCCGCCGTTCTTCAGAACGATGCTGGCGAAGGTCCGGCCGATGGCGAAAGCATCTTCGACATGCAGTGTCTTGCCGACAATGCCGCGGATGTCATATTCGCGCAGGCTTGTCTGTTCGAATGTATGTTTGAAACTCATATCAGACAGCTCCCGTATATTTCTTCAGGAACGTCTTCACATCGGATGCGAGTTCAGGACGCTCAAGAGCAAAGGCGATCTGGGCTTCGAGGAAGCCGATCTTGTTACCGCAGTCGAATCGGGTACCTTCATAACGCAGGCCATGGAACGGCGTCTTGCCGATGGTCTTGGCCATGGCGTCGGTCAGCTGCACTTCACCACCCGCACCTTTTTCAAGGAGCGCGAGGAACGGCATAATGTCCGGTGTCAGGACATAGCGTCCGATGATGGACAGGTTGGACGGCGCATCTTCCGGCTTCGGCTTTTCAACCAGACCGGTGATCTCGACCAGCTTACCGTCATCCTTCCCGGGCTTCAGAATGCCGTAACGATTGGTGTGCTCGCGGGGAACTTCTTCCACGGCAACCACACTGCCGCCTGTTGCGTAATACGCATCGGCAAGCTGCTTCATGCAGGCGACTTTTCCCTGCACGACATCGTCCGGAAGGAGGATGGCAAACGGATCATCGCCAATGAAGCTGCGCGCGCACCAGATGGCGTGGCCAAGCCCCATGGGCTCCTGCTGACGCACGGCGATCAGAGAGCCGGCCTCGATGCTGGTGGGCTCCAGGGCTTTCAGGGCATCGACCTTGTTGCGCTCACGCAGCGTGTGTTCCAGCTCAAACGCGACATCGAAATAATCGATGAGCGAGTCTTTGCCACGGCCGGTGATGAGGCAAATCTCTTCGATACCCGCGGCCCGCGCCTCGTCGATAGCATACTGGATCAACGGTCTGTCCACGACAGGCAGCATCTCTTTCGGCATGGCTTTGGTGGCGGGAAGGAATCTGGTTCCAAGTCCGGCAACCGGAAGAACTGCTTTACGTAAAGGCTTGATCACGAAGTAGTACCTTTATCCATGCTACGGAACAGGGCACACGAGCAAACCTCCCGCGCCCAGATAGGTGGAGACTCTAAATCGGTCTCACCGGTCTGTTCTAGTGCAGAAGTCTGTTAAAAACGCGGCAAAAGGAAATTATTTACAAAAAACAAAGACAGACCACACCCGCATTCTCTGCAGGGTGGTTTGATTTTCATCAATTGTCTTTTATTTTGGTATAACTCCCCATTTTCAGGGTCACTTTGGTGCGGCCGAGAAGACTCGAACTTCCACAGGGTTTCCCCCACAAGCACCTCAAGCTTGCGCGTCTACCATTCCGCCACGGCCGCCCGTGACAACCAGCCTCATTTGAGTGATACCGGTTGGAGTTGGAGGGGCGTATAACCGATGCCTGAGAATGCCGCAATGTCTGAATGTACGATTCGTGACAAAGAACCTGATTTAATTGCCGATACGGCCATTCCACGTGGGATCTCCCCGGAAAGGGTGAGGACTGACGGAGGTATCATTTGGGAAAAATCGACTGAACTCGTCCCTTACCCGATCGCGCTCTCCTGCATGGAGCAGACAGTCCGTGAGATTCGGGCAGAGGAAACGCAGGAACGAATCTGGCTCCTTGAGCATCCGCCCCTGTTCACGTCCGGGACATCCGCAAAGGAAGCTGATCTCTTCAATCCCAGAGGATATCCCACATACCCGGCCGGACGGGGTGGCCAGTGGACCTATCACGGCCCCGGACAACGGGTCGCCTATCTGATGATGGATCTGTCCCGCCCCCATGGCCCCGTGCCTGAACGTGACCTTCGGGCCTATGTCTCGTTTCTGGAACAGTGGATCATCGCAACGCTTGCGCGTCTCGGGATTCAGGGTGAGCGACGCGAAGGACGTGTGGGTGTCTGGGTCGTCGATCCTCGAACCGGAGCGGAAGCCAAGATCGCGGCGCTTGGTGTTCGTGTGACCCGCTGGGTGAGCTGGCACGGAATTTCGATCAACGTCGATCCCGACCTGTCTGCTTTCGATGGCATCGTTCCATGCGGAATAAGGGAATTCGGCGTGACCAGCCTGAAGAAACTTGGCGTGCCGGTCAGCATGGAAAAAGTTGACGCCATCCTCATGGAAGAATGGGACAGACTTGTCGCATCCTGAAACTGGCTTTCAAAAACTGGCACTCAAGACGGCTGCGGGGCGTCATCTTCCCTGCGGGTTTCCTTCATGACGAAAACGATCAGCATCAGGCAGATACCTCCGGACGCCGACAGCAGGAGAAAGGCGTATCGCAACGAATGATCTGCGACGGCTCCCGCAAGACTGGTGCTGAAGCTCGCTCCCAGTCCCATGGCAAGTCCCAGCAGCCCCATGCAGAGATTGAAATGCCCTGTGCGGCGGGTCAGGTCCGCCGCCACAAGCGGCAACATGACGCCAAAAGACGCTGAACTGATTCCATCCAGCATCTGAAACGGCACGACAAGCCAGGGATTGGATGTGCAGCTCAAAAGAATGCCGCGCAAAGGGAGCGCCATGAATGTCATGAGCATGACAGGGCGGCGTCCGATCGTTTCCGCCCAGCGTCCGATCCAGGGAGAGAGGACCGCTCCCAGAAGCTGTGGCGCAAGGATACAGGCCGCGATGATAATTTCCGCGGAATGACCGGCGTCTTTTGTAATCTGGCCAGCCGCCAGCGGCAGCATGGCGGCGTTGGCCAGATGGAAGAACACCACACATAATGCGAAAGCAAACAGGCCCGGCTCTTTTAAAAGGGCAAGAGAGGATCGGACAGTAGCCCTTCCGGGATTCTCGCCCTCAGCCAGGCCAGATGCGCTCTGATCAAACGGTGTGACGACAGGCTCGATCAGGCGAAGGGCGATCAGTCCGGGAGCAGCCATGGCGGCTCCCAGAAAGAATGTCGCCCTTGCAGAAATGAAATAGCCGGCGGCTCCCATCAGACCGGCCGACATGGCATTTCCCACTGCCGCAAAACTGGCGTTACGCCCAAAGCGGATACCGAGCGCCCCCCTTGTCCTGTCAGGAGCGCGGGCGATTGCCAGAGCGACAACCCCCAGGGTCAGAGCGCTGATGGCCGGGTTGAGCGTGCAGCTCGCCAGGCCATGCAGGATCTCGGCGATAGCGACAGGCAGACGTTCCGGCATGATCGCCATGATCAGGCAGGAGGCGATAATCGCGACGATGGACAGCTCGGCGATCAGCCGCTTGTTCCGCAGGGCATCCACCAGTGCGCCCGCCGGCACCTGACTGGCCATCGCGGTGACGGAGCCGATCGTCAGGGCGATACCGATCTCTCCCTGTGTCCAGTGTTCTTCCGTGAGATAGACAGAGACAAACGGACCGAAGGCAGCCTGAAGGTTGGCGACAAAAAAACTGACCCCATCCAGCCCCATCGTGCTGTTGGGTTTAAGCTTCATCATCATCTCCACCTGCCTTTTATGACAGATAGTCTGACGCTGTGTTCCGGGCAGCCGAGCGTGCGTGGATCTGCCACACGCCTACTCGTCGGGCGAGGAGGAAACAGGACTGGCAGGCGGGCTGGCAACTGGCCGGACGGACGTTTTCACGGAAATCGTCTCTGCCGAAGATGTTGCCGGTGCGCCTGCAGATTGCCCAGAGGCAGGCAGGCGTGGGCCGGCAAGCACAGATATGTTCATATCCCCTCTTTTGTATTCAGGGGCGGAACGGATCACTGCTGCTGACACCTGCATGATAAGCGGAGCCTGCGGATTGGCATGACTGACCTGAATCAGATCAGACGCAACTGCGACGCGGCGGTTGCCGACACCCAGAAACCCACCAATATCGATCACCACCGCACGCATCTCTCCATCAACGTCGATCAGAACGTCAACGATATGACCAAGGTTGCCGCCTCCTGCTGCATCGACATCCCTGTCGATGAGGCTGCCGAGAGATGCTTTTGTGATAATGGCAGCGTCAGTCCTGGACGGAGCATTGCCGGTGACAGGCTGCCGGAGAGCGGGTTCAGGAATAGCCAGATCAGGATTGTCACCCGTCACCGTATCGCGATTCACCGAACCTGGGAGCACAGTCTGTGCTTCTGCCTGAACCTGTGATGACGGAAGGCTGTCCTGCGGCTGAGCGATGGCCGCGGATGGAAAAGCGAGAAGATGACCAGCGATCACGCCAGCCAGAACAGCTCTGAACAGTCCCGGGTGTGCCCGTCGAACGCAGGGTCCGAAATCATCCATCGCAATGCTTTTCAGTCTGCGCATCTTGGGAGCCTGTCCGTTGGGAAAGATGGCGTGCACCTCCGGGTTCAGAGCATGATCGACTGCTGGTGCCTGCCGGTCAAATTGTAAGACACATCCCGAAGTGCAACAGAATGAAACATGGCCTGCACAGGCGGCTCAGGTTGATTTATAACGCATTCATGGAGCAGACACCCCATATCCTTATCATAGATGATGACCGCGAAATCCGCGATCTTCTCTCGAAATTCCTTGAGCGCAACCAGATGCGCGTCACCAGCGTCCGTGACGGACGTGAGGCTAGACGTGTCTGGGGTCAGGGGCATTATCATCTGATTGTGCTCGATCTGATGCTGCCCGGCGAGTCGGGTCTCGACCTCGCACGCTGGCTGCGCAGTCAGGCCAACGTGCCGATCATCATGCTGACGGCGATGAATGAGGAGACAGACCGCATCATCGGTCTGGAACTCGGTGCGGACGATTACGTCACCAAGCCATTCAATCCACGGGAGCTTCTGGCCCGTATTCGCGCAGTCCTGCGCAGGGTCAGCGAGAGTCAGGAGCAGGGCTCAAGCGAAACCAGAGAAATCCTCTTTGCCGGCTGGCGTCTGGAACTCGCCCGTCGCCGTCTTCTGAACCCCGATGGCGCGGAAATCTCTCTCACGGGCGGTGAGTATGACCTGCTTCTGGCGCTGCTGGAGCGTCCAAACCGCGTGCTCACACGCGACATGCTGCTTGACCTTCTTCGCGGAAGGCAGGCTGGTCCCTTTGATCGTGCGATCGACGTGGCTGTCAGCCGCCTGCGCCGGAAGCTTGAGGATGACGGACGCAACGCGCAACTGATCAAGACAGTGCGTGGCGGCGGCTACGTGCTGGCAGCTGATGTGGAGCGGCGCTGACATGCCCGCCCAGACGGTCTTACGCCGTAAGTGAAACGCCTGTTTCCCCAGAGATGGTGTGTCCGGTTCCTGCCGCGTTCTCTTGCGGCGAGAATGAGCCTGTTTCTCACCGTCGGCTTCGTCGGGCTGGGAGCCATGGGTCTTACGGTCGAGACCATGGACAGGATCACCTTCCATGAACGCATGGTGGCGCATCAGGATCTGCTTCGCACTCTGATGATCTATCGTTCTGTCGCGGAAGATCTCCCTGCAGAACGGGCTCGGGAGTTGCTTGAACTGGATCTCCCCGCCAGTTTTTCCGTTCACCTCGCTGATGAGCCTGACCGGGACATGGTGCGGCAGGAAAGCTGGATGGATTTCCAGAAACTGTTCTTTGTTCCGGAAGGCTTCAGAAAAGGCTTCAGAAACAACCCGCTGGGTGACATGGCGAGCCCAGGCGGCCCTCGTTCCGGGTCACCGCCTTTGGAATTGCGTTCCTTTCGGGATGGTTCGCCAGCCCCGCTTTTCGGTGGTGGCAACTCTTCAGAACTCTGTCATGATCTGCCTCATCAAGAGACGGATGGCAGTTTCACTGGAGATGCGCAGCATCCACCAGATCCCCAATGTTTCGGACCATCGCCCGAACAGCATCGCCTGAAAGATCTGCTGTTTCCCTTTCCACCCAAGCGAGTGGCATGGTTGCCCGTTCATAGAAAACGCTATCGGGGACTGGCTTTTCAGCTTCCCAATGATACGCGCTGGCTGGTCATACGTTACCGCTTGCCCGCGCCCAATCCGTTCAACTCCTCAACTTTTCCGCTGGCGCTGGGTTTGATGACAGTTGGTAGCGGCCTGCTGATCGCATGGGGCGTCAGACGGCTGCTGCTGCCGGTTCGTACCCTGTCCGCCGCCGCCGCCGCATTTGCACCCGACGCCGCCTCGCCTCCGCTGTCAGAAGAAGGCCCTCTTGAAGTAGCTCAGGCAGCCGCTGCCTTTAATGCCATGGCAGCCCGTATCCGGCGTTTCATTTCGGAGAGAACACGTATCCTTTCTGCGGTCGGACATGATCTGCGCACGCCCATCACCCGGATGAAACTACGGGCCGAATTCATTGAAGATGATGATATGAGAGAAAAATTTCTCCACGACATCAATGAATTGATGACACTTGTTGAATCCACCCTTGAATTCAGCAAGGACAGCTCGGCCAGTGAACCCCTGGCCAAGCTGGACCTCCATGCTCTCCTGCAAACGGTCGTCGATGACGTGGCTGAAAGCCGCCCCTCAGATGGTGACAGGATCATGCTGGCCGATTTCAATGGCACGGTCATGACAAAAGGCCGTCCGATGGGGCTGAAGCGGGCCTTTACCAATCTGATCAACAACGCGGTCAATTATGGTGGCAATGCTCTGGTGACGATCCATTCACTCCGCAACGGACGTGTGACAGTCACGGTCGAAGACGATGGTCCGGGTCTGCCCGAGGATGATCTGGAGCGGATGTTCGAGGCTTTCGTCCGTGGTGAGGAAAGCCGCAACAGGGAAACCGGCGGAACCGGGCTTGGACTGGCCATTACCCGGACGATCATTCGTGGTCAGGGTGGCGACGTCGTGCTGCACAACCGTGAACCGAACGGGCTTCAGGCGGTGGTCACGCTGGTCGCCTGAGTGTCAGCCTTGCGCCTTCTCGCCTGCGGTCCAGAGGCTATCAGGCAATTTCCCGACAAAAGCAGCATGAGACGCAAGGGTTTCCGCATCAGGCTGAACAAGAACCGGTGTTCGGACACCCGGCCCTGCGTAACGTGCGACGGGTGACTCATTGCCGTCGGTTCCGCCCAGCCCCAGCCCATGCTGACGACCACCCATGAGTTCGACATAAACGTCGGCCAGCAGTTTGCAGTCGAGCAGAGCATTATGGGTCGTGCGCTCTGACAGGTCGATGCCATAACGGCGGCACAGCGCATCAAGGCTGTTGGGCATGCCGGGGAAACGCTCACGGGCGAGTTCCAGCGTATCGACCTTGCGGGACGGATCGAGTGGTGGTTTGCCCACGCGCTCCATCTCGGCATTGATAAACCCGAAATCGAAGCTGGCATTGTGAGCAATCAGCTCATCATCACCAATGAACGCCAGAAAGTCATCGGCGATGGCGGCAAATTTCGGCTTGCCTTCCAGATCGGCAAGCGTGAGGCCATGCACACGCGACGCCTCTTCCGGAATATCACGCTCCGGGTGGATCAGAACGTGAAACACCTCGCCGGTCGGGAGGTCCCCCAGCAACTCAAGCGCCGCGATTTCAATCACACGGTCGCCCTTGGTCGCCTCAAGCCCCGTGGTTTCCGTATCGAACAGAACCGAGCGTTTCATGCGCGCATTTCCCTGATCAGTGCCCTCACCTCGCGCCTTGTATCAGCCATCGAGAGTCCTGTGCGAATCACCACATCCGCGCGACGCCGTTTTTCATGATCCGGCATCTGTCGGGCGATCATTCTCTGAGCCTCCGCCGGCGTCATGCCCCGTCTGCGGGCAATCCGCGCGATCTGCGTGCGCCGTGGCGCAGAGACGACCACAACCTTGTCACACTGTCTGTCTCCGCCTGTCTCAAACAGCAGAGGAACGTCGATGACAACCCAGTCCGCACCCCGGCGGCGACATCGTCTGTAAAACCGGTCACGAGCAGCGAACACCAGAGGATGAATGATTTTCTCAAGCTGCCCGATCAGTTCAGGATGCGCCATCACGGCTTTTCTGAGTTCCTGCCTGTCCAGTGAAAGCTCACCCTCTGCGTTTTTCACCAGAGCGGCCGGGATCAGCTTTCCAATCGGAAGAACGGCGGCGCCTCCAGCCCCCTGAAGACGATGCACAGTGGCATCTGAATCAAACACCGGAAAACCGGCCCGCCTGAGCAGATGGGCCACGGTTGTCTTGCCCATGCCGATCCCGCCGGTAAGCCCCATAACCTTCATATGACTTCAGCGATTACTCAGGACTGCGCTAATATACGCAACCGTAGCCTCATCGACTTCCGTCTCCGCGCCGAACCATGCCCTGAAGCCGGGACGCGCCTGATGCAGCAGCATCCCCAGCCCGCCTGAGGTTGTCAGCCCCTGCTCTCCGGCGGCTTTCAGAAATGGTGTTTCCTGCGGGACATACACAATGTCGGAGACGACCAGATGGCTGGATGCCGTGCCCAGCTTCGGTGTCCAGTCCGGAGCAGGGCCGCCCTGCATCCCCAGTGAGGTGGTGTTCACCAGAAGCGCCACGTCGCCCAGACGCTCTTCCCACATATCCCAGGCAATGGCGGAAAGCCGGGGTGCATCACCTTTCGGGAAATAGCGTCGCCAGGCCGCATCGAGTTCCATTGCGAGCCTTTCCGCACGCCCGGCAGTCCGGTTGGAGAAAACGACCTGAAATCCTTTCTCCAGCAGGCTTGTCGCGATGGACCGCGCAGCCCCGCCTGCCCCGAGCAGCAACGCCGGTCCCCGGCTGGCCAATGCGGCAACATCGATGCCGTCAGATTCAAGGTTTGCAACATAGCCGAACCCGTCCGTGGACGAGCCGTGGATGACGCCATCTTCACGAAACACCAGCGTGTTGACCGACCCCGCGATGCGGGCCATCGGGTCCACCTCATCCGCTATGGCGAAGGCGGCCTCCTTATGGGGAATGGTGACGTTCGCTCCCCTGAAGCCTGAAACCTGCAAACCTTTTACGGCAGTGACAAAGGCATCAGGCGCGACCGAAAGAGGCACGTAAGCTCCATCAATTCCATGTCGGGCAAGCCAGTAATTATGCAGCACGGGCGAGAGCGAGTGCGTCACCGGATGCCCGATCACTCCGGCCAGTTTCGCTCTACCGGTAATGCGGAACTCACTCATCACTCTGCTTCCGTGGTGGGGTGGCTGCCATATTGTTCATGGTAGCGTTTTATCGCTTCCGGCAAAATACGGGCGAGCCGCTCGGCCCACTCCCGCTGACCGCTTTCAGCCATGATCAGATCCTGTCTGATTTCGATTTCGACATGAGGGATTTTGCGGCGCTCGCCGTGTACCGGGACCGTATAGTCGCTGGTGTCTGTCAGCTCGTAGGGCTCGTTATCGCCGACAGTCAGACCTTCTTCGCCCAGACAGTCGATAACGATCCGTCCAAAACGTGGGTCATGATTGTGCAGCACGCCACAGTGCCACGGTCGCCTGAAACTCTGCATCTCAGGTGTGAAGCTGTGAAGCGCGATCAGAAAGGTCTCAATCCCCTCATCCTCGCGTCGGTCCAGTTCCTCGCCGATACGGTTGTGATAAGGCTCGAAAATGGCTCTGGTGCGGAGAGCGGCGTCCGTTGTGCTGACGTCCTGATTGGCTGGCACCGGTGTTCCGTCACTGACGGTCACAATCGCGGTCTCATGGCCGGGAGCACGGTTGCAGTCGATCACAAGGCGGGAATAGCTCTGCTCAATCAGCAGGGCGCCTGTCAGATCGGCCAGCATCCGCCCTACTCCGTCAATGCCGATATCCCAGCCAATATGTCTGGCGCGTTCCGTTTCGGACACGCCCAGATCGCCCAGAACCGATGGAATGGCCTGCCCTGCATGGTCACTGACCAGAAGCAGAGGTGACTGCGGATCTGCCCCTCCATGCACGACGACAGGCGACGGATCCTGGGGCGTCAGGAATGATGAAGAGGAAAGCCGGGCGTGTTTATCAGTCATCGGTCATCCATGCGCGCATTGAGACGGTTCGCTGTCCGGACTCACACAAGCCATGCCTTTCTTCAAGGGCAGGCAGTATTTTCTCAGGAGAACCGTAGCACCTGAAGATCGTTAACGACTAGCATCGTGACATCTGTTGCGAAAAACGCCATTGTCGCAGTTGTTGCGTATCCGAAAAGGAAAGAAATACATGGAAATCAGAGCCGGCTACGACATTTCCATAGACTTTCCAGCCCCCACACCTCTGGTTCTGATGCTCGATATCCGTCCGGAACGCGAAAACGATCTGCTTTCGCCCCAGAATGCCTGGTTTGATCCTTTCGTTCCGGTACAGCGTTATATCGATGGGTTCGGCAATCGTTGCACACGTCTTCTCGCACCTGCGGGGCGGTTCCGTACCTGGGTCGATTTTACGATCTATGACAGTGGACTGCATGAAAGGCAGGGGTATGGCGCCCCACAGACACCTGTCGAATATCTGCCTTCAGACGTGCTGGTCTTTCTGATGGGCAGTCGCTACTGCGAAACAGATATACTTTCCGAATTCGCGTGGTCCCTGTTCGGGCATATCGCTCCCGGCTGGGGACGGGTTCAGGCCATTGTCGATTACGTACATAACCATATCAAATTCAGTTATCAGAATGCCCGCAACACCCGGACAGCGTGGGAAGGATGGAGTGAGGGCACCGGTGTCTGTCGTGATTTCGCGCATCTGGCGGTCACGCTCTGCCGTTGCATGAATATCCCGGCCCGCTACTGCACAGGCTATCTGGGCGATATCGGTGTGCCGCTCCTGCCTGATCCGATGGATTTTTCCGCGTGGTTCGAAGTCTGGATGGACGGCTGCTGGTACACGCAGGATGCGCGACACAATGAACCGCGTATCGGTCGGATTGTCATTGCGCGCGGACGGGACGCCGCCGATGTGGCGATCTCCACCTCGTTCGGCCCCCACATGCTGTCATCATTCAATGTGACGACGCTGGAAGTCGGCTAGTTCGTCTTCTGAAAGAGGCTTAACGCCCGCTGATGTTGCGATGCAGCGGACGTTAAGCCTGTCAGTTACTGAGTCGTATAACCGCCATCAATGACCAGTTCGCTGCCCGTCATGAACTTGGATTCATCTGACGCAAGGAAGAGAATACCGTAAGCGATGTCGTCCGGCTCGCCCAGATGGCCGAGAGGATGCAGATCCACCAGCTTCTGTTTGGCTGAAGCTTCCTCATTGGTGAGCGCCGCCACCATCGGCGTCCAGATGTAGCCGGGATGCACCGAGTTGACCCGGATGGCATAACCGGATTTGGCGCAGTGCAGCGCGGATGACTTGGTGAACAGCCGCACGCCACCCTTGCTGGCGTTGTAGGCGGCCAGCGTCGGGTCACCGATCAGCCCCTCGATCGAGGACAGGTTGACGATCGACCCACCCTTGCCATGCTTGCGCATGCCTTCAATGGCGTATTTCGTGCCAAGGAAAACGCCATCGAGATTGATGGAAATCACACGCTGCCAGTGTGCAAAGTCGGTGCTTTCCACGGTTCCCGTGTAGGCGATGCCCGCATTATTGACGGCAATATCCAGTTTTCCGAATTTTGCGATCGTTGCGTCAATGGCCGCTTTCCAGTCAGCTTCCCTGCTGACGTCGAGCTTGACGAACAGCGCCTTGCCGCCAGCCGCCTCGATGTCCGCAACGGTCTTCTGTCCGTCTTCCTCTTTCAGGTCGCCTATGACGACGGAAGCGCCTTCCCTGGCCAGAAGTATGGCAGTCGCCTTGCCGATACCCGAAGCCGCACCACTGATAATCGCTACTTTCCCTGCTACGCGTGCCATTTGCGTTCTCCCCTGAAGAGCAGATGTGAATAGCAGATTTCTGACCTGCGGGGGCAGCAGGCACGCATCCCGGCATCCGGCTCCATGATTTCCGTCAATTCCACGCTATAAAAGATAATAAACTTTTATATTTCGTTTTTTATCCGATATGAAACATGATGTTTCTAGCGGAATTGCGGCCTTCCCGCCGTTTCGCTACAAGCCATTCATGAGCAAGAATACCGGCCTGATTGCCGAAAAACTCAGGTCTGAACGGGTCGGTCCAGTCACCTTTCACGTAGGACACGGCGAGTGTCTGGCCATCACCGGCGCTTCAGGAAGCGGCAAATCCCTGCTGCTCCGTCTGGTCGCCGACCTTGATCCCCACACCGGCACACTCATTCTGGATGGTGAAAACTCCCTGAGCGTGGCCGGTCACGTCTGGCGGCAGCGTGTCGCCTACTTTCCCGCCGAACCGGGATGGTGGAGCGAGAACGTCAGCGACCACGTTCCGGACACCCCGCAGGCGCGGGCACTCATTAAGGCGGTCGGTCTGCCTGAGCGGATGCTGACGGCTGAAATACGTGGTCTCTCAACCGGCGAGCGACAAAGGCTGGCTCTTGTCAGAGGACTTTTACACGGTCCGCAGGTGCTGCTGCTGGATGAGCCAACGTCAGCCCTCGACCCTCAATCCACTTCATTGGTCGAAGACCTGATCAGACGCCAGAAAAACGATGGACGGATCATTGCTCTGGTGTCCCATAACGCGGCTCAGGTTGAACGTCTGGCCGACCGGCGCGCCATCCTGCGGGATGGTCGGCTGGAAGAAGTAGCCTGACACATGGCTCCTGCCCTTATCACGCCCTTTGACCTTGCCATTGCGGCTTGCCTTATCCTTGCCTGTGCGCTCGCCTCACAGATACTGGCTCTGAAAACGGGCCGATCCATCGTTATCGCGGCCCTGCGCATGTCCGTTCAGTTACTGCTGATCGGTAATGTACTGCTCTTTGTGTTTGGACAGACATCGCTGTTCCTGACATTCGCCGTGCTCGCCGTGATCCTGTGCGCCGGAACCTTCGAGGCTGGAAATCGTCAGACATCGCGCATGACGCCGCGCTGGCATTACGGCATTGCGGGCGCATCGATCCTTTTCGGGGCGGCGCTGGCGACATCCATGGGCTTCCTCACCAGCCTGCGCCCTCACCCGCTGTTCGCCGCACGTGCGACCATTCCCATGGCGGGACTGATTATCGGCAACGTGATGAACGCGACCAGCCTCACCCTGAACAGTCTGCTGACATCAGTGACACGGGATCGTTCGGCCATCGAAGCCCGTATTCTCCTCGGTGCGACACGCCTGAAGGCGCTGGAAGACCCCATCCGCAAGGCGCTCCGCACGGCATTGATCCCGACACTGAATCAGATGTCGGCTGCCGGACTGGTCACGCTTCCCGGTATCATGACCGGACAGTTGCTCGCCGGAATGAGCCCCGTCGCTGCCTCCCGCTACCAGATTGTGCTGATGAGCCTTGTCATTTTCGGTAACCTAGCCGGAGCCACACTGGCGGCGGTACTGACGTGTCTGCATCTGACGGATGAGCGGGGACGGTTGAGGCTGGAGCGGGCTCGGTGACGGTGTTCGTTTGGCCTCTTGTCTGCAGCGGAGAAAATGAGGCGGTGGAAGCGACAATCGCATTCTTTATCGGGCACTACAGCAAACGACATCACGATGAGAGTCTGAACAACGTGACAGCAGCACTGTCATTTCGGGATTGAGCTTTACAGACCGCCAGTATCTTCTGTTTTTGCTGCGCATCAATACCGGGTCAGATCATGCAGGGCTTTACCGAGGAGAGCCGCCAGCCGCCCGTTCGAAAACTTTCCCCCTGACCGACCACTTGCAATTGAGAAGAATTATCATTAACAACGCACTCCTTCACGGGGCGATGATGCACCCGAGAAAGCAACCTTCCGTTCATCAGGGCGCTACATCCCATGACTGCAAAGTCCGCATCCTGCCTGCTCTCCTTTCTGTTTGCTTCATGCGGTTTTATTCCACCCAGTCTTGCGGCAGAGCCTGATTCAAACGCGCAATCCGCAAAACCGGATACAGCCAGTCCGAGCCGGTCTGTTCAGGCGGACAAGACAGAAAGCATTGTCATCCGGGCGGCACGGCGGAATCGCATGGAGGTGACCAGCGGCGGTCAGCTTGGCGCGCTCGGAACCAAAAAAGGTCTGGATGTGCCGTTCAACATCCGCAGCTACAACTCCAGTCTGATCCTCAACCAGCAGTCCCAGACGCTGGGTCAGGTTCTGGAGAACGATCCTTCGGTCCGCACAACCATGGGGTATGGAAATTTTTCTGAAATGTTCATCATTCGTGGCTTTCCCGTGAATGGCGATGATATTTCGATCAATGGTCTGTACGGCGTTGTGCCCCGCCAGCTTGTTTCCCCACAGCTCTACGATCAGGTGCAGGTGCTGAACGGCGCCAGCGCGTTCCTCAATGGCGCGGCTCCCAGCGGTTCATCCATTGGCGGCAACATCAATCTGATGTTCAAAAAAGCCGAAAGCACCGACCTCAACCGGGTGACGGGCGATTACACCAGCAATGCACAGGGTGGCGGCGCTGTCGATTTCAGCCGCCGCTTCGGTCAGGACAAGGCTTTCGGATTTCGTCTGAATGCTGCCGGAATGGACGGTCAGACATCCATCGATCATGAACGGCGGCATGATGCGGCAGTTGGAGGCACATTCGACTGGCATGACGACAGGACCCGCATTGATCTTACCATGGCCTACCAGAACCAGAATGTGCAGAACGGCCGAGGAGGCGTTTTTCTTGGCCCGGGCGTGACCTCGGCGCCTCGTCCGGTCGCTCCGTCCCATAATTTCGGTCAGCGCTGGACCTATGCCGATCTGAACTATCTGTTCGGAACACTGAACGTCGAACATGATTTCGGAAAACATATTACTGTTTACGGGGCTTTCGGAGCACTCGGCAGCAATGAAGAAGGCAACTATTCCAGCTTCACAGTAACCGACGCGGCTACTGGCGCAGGCACTGTCGGGGCCATGTATGTGCCTTACCAGCAGAACAACGAGAGCACGCGCGCAGGTGTCATGGCCCATGTGGATACCGGCCCCGTGCATCATGAAATCAATGCTGGCGGGTCTGCGCTATGGGAGGAAGCCCGGACGGCCTACTCAATGTATTATAACAGTGCGTCTCCGCTGCGCAGCAATCTGTACGATACACCGCAACTGGCTTCTCCCAATCAGAATCTGGTGGGCGGTAATCTGAAAGACCCTGTCCGTTCAAACTGGACCAAGCTCTACAGCCTGTATTTCTCTGACACGATGACGTTCTGGCATGACCGGATTGCCCTGACCGCAGGATTCCGCTACCAGAATATCCTTGATAACAGCTATAAATATTCGACAAATGGCGCTCTTTCTAGCGGATATGACAAAGGCGCGTTTACACCGGTTGTCGGTCTTGTCATTCATCCGACACGACAGACGGCGATCTATTTCAATCGTATCGAAGGGCTGTCCAAGGGACCGCAGGCCACGGGCGCGAATGTCGTCAATCTCGGCCAGATCTTTGCGCCCTATCAGAGCGTGCAGTACGAGATCGGCGCAAAATACGATATCGGACGTTTCAGTGCCGGACTGGCCTTCTATCAGATTTCGCAGCCAAACTCCTACACCGAAGCCTATGGCAATACTGGCAGCCTGATCTTCCGTGAAGACGGATTGCAGCGGAACCGGGGCATGGAACTCACGGTCAATGGCGAGATCATCAGGGGATTGCGCTTCAATGGCGGCCTGACGCTGATCGACGCCGATCTGAAACGCACGCAGGGCGGCGTCAACAACGGCCACACCGCCATCGGCATCCCGAACTACACGATCAACGGTAACCTTGAATATGACCTGCCGTTCCTGAAAGGCGCGACGGTTGTCGGGCGCGTGGTCAATACGGGCAAGCAGATGGTCAATGTGGAGAACACCGCTCACCTGCCCGTCTGGACCCGGTTTGATCTAGCCGCGCGTTATACCTTCGCCGCTTACGGCAAACCACTGACCTTGCGGTTCGGCGTGGATAATCTTGCCAACACCCGTTTCTGGTCATCAGCCTTCAATGGCTATCTGCTGGAAGGTCTGCCGCGAACCTTCAAGTTCTCGTTCACCACGGATCTCTGACTGTGTTTGTGACAATCAGAAGATCAGGAATATAGAGTGAGCTACGCGCTTCCGAACCCCTGTTGCCACTGAGCAGTGGATTTGCAAAGTTTATAACGGAGCTGCTGCAAAGGTCTCGGCTGGTGAGAAGAACGGGCGCAAGCCTCCTGTTTTTGGAATCGACGCCACCTCATGAGCCAGACCCATCTCACGCCGGAGCGGATTCGCTGGCTTCATTACAAAAGCGCAGCCATCATTCTGTCTCCGAAATATATTTCCATTGAATCGATGGAAATCTGGGGAGGACAGTATTTTCCCGGACAGGCTGGTGCGTCCATGCGCCGGGCGATGCTACAGACGCATGGATCGGGGAAAACTTCCGCAAGGCCCTGATGAGCAGCGAATATTTCAACAAGCCGGGAGTGCCCTCTCTTGATCCTGAGGCCATTGCGGCCATGAAAGAAGTCTCCAATCGCAGGCGTCTGGCCTTCGAGGACGATATCGCCCGGAGTTACGGTTATAAGGATATGGATCAGGCCGGACGGAGATGCGATCTGGTCTTTTCGTCCTGGCATTATCTTGTCGATGATTTCGTCATTCTACGGGCGAGCAAACGGCTGACCGGCACTCATCGCGCGTGGCCCGAAGACAGGAAATATGCCGACAAGCACATGCATGTTCCTTTGTCTGTTCCGGACGAGGAACTGGGCTACGCGATAAGGGTCGCGCTTTCACGCTGCGAAGCGCCGGGGCGGCAGAAAATCAATACGCCGCCTGAGTCGCTGCCACTTCCATGGGGAGAGGAGAAGGCGTGAGAAGTCCATATTCTTCGTAAAAGGCGCTCTCGCCAGTCGTTCTGCGACATAATTCTCGCGTTTGTGGCAACCTCACACTATCGTGACAGTTCACTTTTTTATATTGCGTTCGGTCCGATGAAAACCAGCCCTCGCTCTCTTCGCCGACGCATCAACCGTTTCACCATGCAACTGGCCGGTGGCATGATGCCTCCAGCCGTCACGCACTGGCTTGATGTGCGCGCAATCAGCATCACGCCGGAACAGATCGGCGTGCGCGAAGGGCTCCGGGCGGGTGTAGCCGTCGGTTCGGTAATGCTGCTGGCGTGGTATCTGAATCTCCCGATCATGGCCTGGTCCGCCTTTGCGGCGTTCTGGACATGTCTTGTCGATCCCGGTGGCCTGATCCGCCTCAGACTGGCGACCCTGCTGAAATTCGGTTCTTCCGGCACCCTGATCACGGGATTGCTGTCCGTCGCCTCAGGCTATGGTCGGGCGCCGGTCTTTATCGCTCTGGGCGTCTGCATTTTCATCTGCGGACTGGCAAGACAACGGGGACCGGTCGCCACGCAGATCAGCGTTCTTGCCGCCATCGTTGCCGTGGTGGCCGTCTGCTATCCGCAGACACCGCCGGGAGGCGTGCATCTTGCCGGCATGTTTGTCGGTGGTTCTGTCTGGGCGGCCCTGATCTGCGTCTTCGCATGGCCCGTCGATCCGTATGTTCCACAGAGACAGGCGTGTGCCGCGATTTTTCGCGAGCAGGCGAACATGATCAGCCGGCTGCTGCTGATCGCCGAACATAACGCGCTCGACCACGACACGCTCTATCATGAGATCAGCTCTTACAGACGCGATATCCGCAACCGGATCGAGCAGGCCCGCAAACGTGTGGAGATGCTTTCAGAGGATGTACTGAATAATCGCACTCATGGAACGCTCCTGCGCACAGTGGAAGCGGGTGACCGGATTTTCGTTGCTGCCATGGGCCTGGAACATGCGGCTTTCACCGCATCCCTGCCCCCGATCGCTCGCCGGACAGCCGGACTGATGGCTGCTACCCTGAGGCGTGCGGCGCGCGAAATCGCCAGCCCACAACCGCGACCGGAGTGCCTGACACGCCAGATCCGTTTCCTGCGCACCGCAGGCCCACGCGATGGCGACCTGTTTGCCCGCTGTGCGCATCTGTGCGCGGACGCCCTCACAGATCTTCAGCAGACGTGGCGCAGCGCACCTGAAGGCGAACAGAGTGCAATCAGCCCGGCGATGGCCAAGGGACAGCGCTGGCCAACTGCCATTTTCGTGAGGCATGCCGCGCGCCTCTCCGTCGCGGTGCTGATTGCCTACGCCATCGCCCTCTGGCTTGATCTGCCCTACGCCTACTGGGCGATGATGGCCGTTGTCGTGGTCATCCAGCCCAGTGTGAACGTGACCCTGCCCCGCGCACTGGAGCGTGTGGCGGGCAGCATGGCTGGTGGTCTTCTTGCGGCCATCATGGGTGTGACGCTGCCCATACCGGTGATTTTGCTACTCATCTTCCCGCTGGCCGCTGTGACGATTGCCCTGCGGAGTGTGAATTACACATTGTGCGTCATGTTCATGACCCAGTTGTTCGTGCTCGTCACCGACCTTGTCAGCACGACTCATGGCTGGGACGTGGCGCTTTCACGCGCCGCCAACAACACCATAGGCAGTCTGGTGGGACTGGCCGCCTGTATCCTGCTCTGGCCGGAAACGAAAGCGCCTTCTCTGGCGGAGCAGATCATGGCGGCAGTCACGGCCAATCTTCGCTATGCCATGCTGGCCGCCAGAGAAGAAAAAGCGCTCTGGCATGAGATCGAGCACGCCCGGCGTGAGGCTGGCACATTCTCCACCAAAGCCGAGGTTCTGTATCAGCAGACACGTCTGGAAGGTTTGCGGCGGTCTGACTATCTCAGGACCTGCGGCGACATCCTCTTCATGCTCAGGCGACTTGCGGGAGCAGCGAATGTCTGGTGGCTGGAATATAACGACGCCAGCCTGTCATTGAGAGCGGAGGAAAGAATCGCTCTTGCTGCCGTTGCGCAGTCTGATCCCCTGACGAAGAAAGCCGGTTTCAGCGACGCCGATCTCAAACAGACCCTTGCTTCGCTGAAATCGCTCGCCGTCGAAAAAAACTGATCAATCCAATCCCGATTTCAACGGCTGACGCGCTCTGCCGGAATTTTGAGAACGACCATCACCCCGAGCAAAGCCAGCACCACAAGACCGTAAAGAGCCATATCTGTTCTGCCTGTTGCATCCTTGATCCAGCCCACGAAATACGGGCTCAGAAACCCCGCCAGCTGCCCGAGCGAATTGATCAGCGCCACGCCCCCGGCAGCGGCTTCGGCGCTCAGGAAGCCATTACTCAGTGGCCAGAAAAGCGGCAGGCCGGTCAGCGCACCCGCCGTGGCGATGGTCAAGCCCGTAACCGAGAGCAACGCGTTATCGTGAAACGCAGCGGAGCAGGTGAGCCCGAAAGCTGCCATGAGGAGCGGAACCGCAAGATGCCAGCGGCGCTCCCGGTGGCGGTCCGAGGAGCGGCCCGCTGCAATCATGAAGATACAGGCGCCGAGATAAGGAATGGCGCTCACCCAGCCAACGACGCTCACATCGTGAAAACCGATAGTCCTGATAATGGTCGGCAGCCAGAAATTGATCGCATACACGCTGCTCTGGATACAGAAATACAGCAGACCGAGAGCCCAGATCGCCGGAGTGCGCACGACATCGGAAAAGCTGGCCGATGCCTGTTTGGGACGATTTTTCCGGTCCTGCTCCAGTGTGTCCGACAACAGCTTTTTCTCTGTATCATCCAGCCATGCAACTTCGGCGGCAGAATCACGAAGGAACAGGAACATGCCTGCACCGAGCAGGACGGTTGGCAGGCCTTCAAGCAGGAACAGCCACTGCCACGCCTCAAAACCATGACTGCCACTGCTGAACAGATTCATGATGATCCCGGAAAGCGGGCTTCCGAGAACACCGGAAAGCGGGATAGCCGCCATGAAAAGGGTGAGCGCCCTGCCCTGCCGCTGAGCTGGAAACCACTGTGTGAGGTAGAGCACCATGCCCGGAAAGAAACCCGCTTCCGCGGCACCAGTCAGAAAGCGCAGAATATAAAAGCCCGAGGTTGTTTCAACGAACATCAGGCTGGTTGAAAGCCAGCCCCACACCACCATGATCAGCGCCAGCCAGCGTCGGGCGCCGATTTTCGCCAGCATGAGATTACTGGGCACCCCGCAGGCGATATAGCCCAGAAAGAAAATCCCCGCCCCCAACCCATAGGCGGTCTCGCTCATGTGGAGACTGTCCAGCATGCTCAGCTTGGCGAACCCGACATTCACACGGTCGAGATAATTGAACAGATAGCAGACGAAAATATAGGGAATGAGCCGCAGGGTAATCTTTCTGAATACAGGGTTCAGACGGCTGTCCCGAGACGCATGCGCCTCACCGACATTTTGCGCAGACATGAGGCGTTACCAGCTTTTATTGTTTTTCTTATGTTCATCCAGAGCATGAGACGTGCAGGCAAAACAACCGTTCCGGTGAAGAGGAAACTGGCCACAGTCTCTGAATTCATGAAAACTTTCGAAAAATCATGGATGTTCCAGAGCTTCAACCATTCGTGTGGCAATAAGGGCATGAGCGTGACGCGTCGGATGATATTCATCCCACCAGAGATGAGCGTCGGGGTCAGAGCAGGCTTTTCGGGGCTTGGGCACGGTAGACTGACAGGGCGTTTCAACATCGACCAGTTTTAAAGACGGCCCCGAATGAACAAGTTCCTCCGTAACCTGCCGCCAGGAAAACCACGCAGTCGTCACACCCGTCCCTTTGAATGTTCCTGTCAATTCCGCCTGCATGGTACGGTCAAAGACATCTTCGAACTCCCGAGCCTGCATGACGGTTTCGTGGTTAGCCGCCACAGCAGGCACCCGATCAAGAGCGTAAGCACCAAAGACCAGAAAGTGCCGGGCTCCCCGCTCTTTCAGAAGCGTGATGGCGTCCATGACATCGGTTGCGCATTGACTGGCTGCATCCGGAATCGAGACAGGTTTTGCGAAATCCACTTTCTGGAAGAAGTCATTTGCCGATGCCCCGACAATATAGAGGGCACGCGGATCAACAGACGGACGTCCTGACAGAAAACCCAGCACCTGCCCGCGCAAGCCGGTGTCACGCCACTCATCCAGCCAGCTATAGTAATTGCCGCTGCCGCATCGCGCGCCACCAACAGCATAATCGCTCAATCCGGCTCCAATCTTCCGGGCGAGCAGTTCCACGGCTGTCGGCCCGTTACTCCATCTTCCCTGCCAGTAAAGCCCGCTCTCGGTCGGTGCGGGCAGTACAGCCGCATCCGGGATTTTAGCTTTAACGGCTTCTTCGGAGATTGTCAGAGCGGCCCCGTTGTCACTGTAACTGTCGCCAAAAACATAGACGTGACTGAATGAAGGAGAAGCTGCCTGGAGTGAGGATGTCCCGCAGCCGGAACACATTGCTGCAACCGCGAGGCAGACCAGCCGCCTTATGAAGGGAGTGTTGCGGAACATGGGCATTCCTCGATCATCATGGAAAAACCGGAAAATAATATTTCGATTTCAAAACAATAAATCGCGGATACACAGATTTTCAAGATCTCCATCATCAGATGGAATTTGACATCCGTGATACGGAAAGTGTGATCTCAGTGAGACGCATCACCTTGCCACCACCTTCATCCCTTCCTATACCTTTTTTCCCCCGCCATTCCGGCAACAAGAGCCGTAAGAGCCACTCAGGACAGTCCGGTCATGACCGAAGAGTTCCATCGTATCCGTCGCCTTCCTCCCTACGTTTTCGCGGAGGTCAACAAAGCCAAGGCCGCGGCCCGAGCGCGGGGCGAGGATATCATTGACCTCGGCATGGGAAACCCGGACAGCCCGACTCCCTCGCATATCGTGAAGAAGCTTGTGGAGACCGTCGCGGACCCACGCAGTCATGGGTATTCGGTCAGCCGTGGCATTCCCGGCCTGCGCAAGGCTCTGGCCGGTTATTATGACCGCCGTTTCAATGTGAAGCTTGATCCGGACACGGAAGTCATCGCGACGCTGGGCTCCAAGGAAGGTCTCGCCAATCTGGCGTCAGCCATCACGAGCCCGGGCGACACCATTCTGGTTCCGAACCCGTCCTACCCGATCCATCAGTTCGGCTTCATCATTGCGGGCGCGTCCGTGCGTTCGATCCCGGCCTATCCCGATGACGAGATGCTGCGCGCCCTTGAGCGTGCCGTGCGTCATTCGGTACCCAAGCCGACCGCGCTGATCGTGAACTTCCCGTCCAACCCGACGGCGTATCTGGCGGATCTCGATTTCTACAAGGAAATCGTGAAATTCTGTCGCCGTGAAGAAATCTTTATCCTGTCCGATCTTGCCTATGCCGAGATCTATTTCGGTGATCTCGTGCCACCCTCCATTCTGGCGGTCGAGGGCGCCAAGGATATTGCCGTCGAGTTCACCTCGCTGTCCAAGACCTATTCGATGGCGGGCTGGCGGATGGGTTTCGCGGCTGGCAATCCACGCCTGATCGACGCGCTGGCGCGGATCAAGTCCTACCTCGATTACGGCGCTTTCACACCGATTCAGGTCGCCGCTGTCGCCGCTCTCAGCGGTCCGCAGGATTGCGTGGCGGAGATCCGCCAGCTCTACAAGGATCGACGGGATGTGCTGCTGCGTGGGCTCGACGCTGCGGGATGGGATGTCCCCAGACCTGAAGGCTCAATGTTCGCCTGGGCTCCCATTCCGGAGAAATTCCGCGACATGGGCAGCGTAGCGTTCTCCAAGCTGCTGCTGCAGGAGGCTGGCGTCGCCGTCGCTCCGGGTCTCGGCTTCGGTGAACATGGTGAAGGCTTCGTGCGTATCGGGCTGGTGGAAAACACCCAGCGTCTGCGTCAGGCGACCCGCGCCATCAAGAGCTTCCTGAACGCCCACGGAATTAACGGCCCTGCCCATCAGGGCTCGCAACAGAAACAGTCCACACTGGAGGATACCGCGTCGTGAGTCCGTCTAAAGGAGACGTCGCTTCCAAAACCCCGTTGCGCCTTGGCGTGGCGGGTCTCGGCACAGTGGGTGCCGGTCTTGCTGTTCTCCTGCGTGACAACGCGGATATCATTACGGCCCGTGCTGGCCGTCCGATCGAAATTACGGCCGTCGCCGCGCGTGACAGGGCACGTGATCGCGGTATCGATCTCAGTGCCCTCACCTGGCACAGCAACGCTGTTGATCTGGCTGCTGACCCGAATGTCGATGTGGTTGTCGAACTGATCGGCGGGTCTGAAGGCGCCGCCCGCGCTCTTGTCGAAGCCGCCCTGAAAGCGGGCAAGGCTGTTGTTACGGCCAACAAGGCGCTGTTGGCCGTACATGGCGACAGACTCGCCCGTCTGAGTGCCGCCAATACTGCGCCGCTGCTGTTTGAGGCCGCTGTGGCTGGCGGCATCCCCGCTATCAAGACCGTCCGTGAAGGTCTGGCTGCCGACCGCCTGCTGTCCATCGGCGGCATCCTGAACGGCACCTGCAACTACATCCTGACGGCGATGCGGGAGACCGGACGTGACTTCAGCGATGTCCTCACCGAGGCGCAGGAGCTGGGCTATGCGGAATCAGACCCTTCCACGGACGTTGATGGCATCGACGCAGCTCACAAACTGACGATCCTCGCCTCCCTCGCCTTCGGTCAGCCCGTCGAATTTGACAGCGTTCATGTCGAAGGCATCCGCAGCATCGGCGCGCTTGATCTGGCTTTTGCCCGCACGCTTGGCTATCGCATCAAACTGCTGGGTCTGGCTCGCCAGTCGGATCGCGGCGTGGAAGCCCGCGTCGCACCCTGCCTCGTGTCGGAAGCAACGCCGATCGCTCAGGTCGATGGCGTGTTCAACGCCGTTATCGCGGAAGGCACCTTTGTCGGTCGTCTGATGGTCGAAGGCCGTGGTGCGGGGGCAGGACCGACTGCCAGCGCGGTTGCTGCCGACATCATCGACATCGCACGCGGTAACACTGTTCCGGTCTGGGGCACGGATGTTGCCACATTGCAGGCCACTCAGAGCCGTCCGGCCTCTGAATGGCATGGAGCATTCTATCTGCGCCTCAGTGTTGCTGACCGCGCTGGCGTTATTGCCGACATCACCGCCATTCTGCGTGATTGTGGCGTTTCTCTCAGCAGCATGATTCAGCACCCTTCGGCGAAGCAGGCTCAGAACGTGCCACTGGTGCTGGTCACGCATCCGACGGAAGAAAGTGCGATGCAGGCCGCCCGCCAGCGCATTGCTGCTCTGGATGTCGTGTCAGCCGAGCCTGTGCTGATCCGCATCGAAAACTTCTGATTTCGTCCTCCTCTCGACCCCACCTCCAGCGGGTGGTACCATCGACTTCCAACACAGCATTCAGGCACGTAAATCCTCTGAACGGAGAAACAGATATGTCGACCGAAACGAATTCCCAGTCCTACGTCGTCTCGGACCGAAATCTGGCCCTTGAGCTTGTTCGTGTCACGGAAGCCGCCGCTGTGGCGTCCGCGCACTGGACCGGTCGCGGCAAGAAGAACGATGCCGATGGCGCTGCGGTGGAAGCCATGCGCAAGGCGTTCGATACGGTCGCGATTGACGGCACGGTCGTCATCGGTGAAGGCGAGATGGATGAAGCGCCGATGCTGTATATCGGTGAAAAAGTCGGCGCTGGTGGCCCTGCGATGGACATTGCTGTCGATCCGCTGGAAGGCACCAATCTCTGCGCCAAGGATATGCCGAACGCGATTACGGTCGTGGCGCTCGCCGAGCGTGGGAACTTCCTGCATGCGCCTGACGTCTACATGGACAAGCTGATTGTCGGCGCGGGTCTCCCAGACGATGTGATCGACCTTGACGGGGCGATTGGTGAAAATCTTCGCAACCTTGCGAAGGCGCGCGGTCGGCATATCGGTGACATCACGCTGTGCGCGCTCGAGCGTGAGCGTCATGAAGAGCTGATTGCCAAGACCCGTGAAGCGGGCGCCCGCGTTCGCCTGATTTCCGATGGCGATGTGGCGGCAGGTATTGCAGCCTGTCTTGAGACATCGTCAGTTGATATTTACGCTGGCTCCGGCGGCGCGCCTGAGGGTGTCCTTGCCGCCGCTGCTGTCCGTTGCATGGGTGGCCAGATGCAGGCCCGCCTGATGTTTGAAGACGATACGCAGCGTGAGCGCGCCCAGAAGATGAACCCGAACAAGCAGCCCGACCGCAAGCTGGGGCTGCATGATCTTGCTGCAGGAGATGTGCTTTTCTCCGCCACGGGTGTGACCAGCGGGTTCCTGCTGAAGGGCGTGAAGCGTATGCCGCACCGTGCAGTGACACACTCTCTGGTCATGCGTTCGAAGTCTGGCACTCTTCGCTTTATTGAAGGGTTCCACAACTACAACACCAAGACCTGGAGCGTTTCCTGACTCTTTCTTCGCGGTTCGCAAGATGATTCTGGAAGAAAACGCCTTGAAGAAGATCGGGGATAACGCTCTTCCAGAACCTGTTCTTGGGGTGACAGAAAGCCTTCTGGGCCATCGGTGGGTGTGGCGAAAGGGCGCTGATGACGCCGCCACACGCCGACTGGGAAGCGCTATCGCCCAGTCCTGTGGTCTTCCCGAAATTGTGGCCCGCGTCATGGCGATGCGGGGACTGAGAGCGGAAACGGTGTCCGCTTTCATTGAGCCACGGCTGAGAACTTTTCTGCCCGACCCTTCCAGCCTGAAAGACATGGACACCGCCGCCACACGTCTGGCCCGGGCTGTAGAAAACCATGAAACAGTCGGCATCCTCGGTGATTATGATGTCGATGGAGCCTGCTCTTCTGCTCTCCTGACAAACTATCTCCGTCAGTTTGGATGTGTTGTTCATACTCATATTCCTGACCGGATGAAGGAAGGTTACGGCCCTAATGAGCCAGCCCTTCTTGGTCTGGTGGAACGTGGAGCGTCTCTCGTCGTCTGTCTGGATTGTGGCACGGCCGCCGCCGCCATTCTGGCATGCTTGAATCAGAAAGCTGATGTGGTTGTCATCGACCATCACAAGGCAGAACTGTCACTTCCCGACATTCATGCTCTGGTCAATCCCAACCAGCCTGAATGCACGTCCGGCCTGAATGATCTCTGCGCTGCGGCTCTCACCTTTGTCACGCTGATTGCAACGACGAGAGCCTTGCGTCGCAACGGATATTTCTCCGAAGATCGCCCAGAGCCAGATCTGCTTGCCTGTCTGGATCTGGTCGCACTGGCGACGATTTGCGACGTTATGCCCTTACAGGATCTCAATCGCGCCTTTGTGCATCAGGGGTTGCGCGTGATGGGTCAGCGTCAGCGCACCGGACTACGCACTCTGATGGACGTTGCAAGTGTTGTTGAAAAACCCAATGCTTTTTCTTGCGGCTTTGCATTGGGACCGCGGATCAATGCAGGCGGACGGATCGCTGAATCGGATCTCGGTTTCAGGCTGCTGGCTGCCGAAGATGACTATTCCGCTCGTCAGATGGCTGAACGACTCAACGACGTCAACCGCAAGCGGCAGGATGTGGAAGCAGGCATTCTGGATGCTGCAATGGAACAGGCCAGCCTCCAGTTCGAGGCCGGGAATGCGGCGCTTCTGGTGACAAGTCCTGACTGGCATGCCGGTGTCGTCGGAATTGTTGCCAGTCGTATCAAAGATGAATTCAATCGTCCTTCCTTTGTGGCTTCCGAAGACGAACTCGGAAAACTCAAAGGGTCCGGGCGCTCAGTTTCCGGCTTTGACGTGGGAGCCGCCGTCATCGCCGCCAAGGAACACGGCCTGCTCATTGCAGCTGGTGGCCATGCTGCTGCCTGCGGCTTTACACTTGCACAGGAGAACCTTTCCGCATTCCAAACTTTCCTGAATAATCGTTTCGAAGCGGTAAGATCCTATCCCAAAAAACCTTTTCTCTCGGTGGATGCAATCATCCCACCCAGTGCCGCAACGCCAGAACTTGCAAAAGCACTGGGTGTGTTGGCGCCTTTTGGACAGGGCAACGAGGAACCGGTTCTTGCTATCGCAGACGTCAAGGTCGACCGTTTCTTTCGGATCGGCGCGAACAAACGTTCTGTGCGCCTGACATTGTCCGGGGACGGCAATCGCAAAATCAACGCAGTCATGTTTAACGTCAAAAATGACGCCATAATGAATACATTGGAAAATCTTGCCCGGCCTACACTGAATATTGTGGGATGGCTCCGTGTTGATACGTGGCAGGGACGTGAAAATACGACCTTTTTCATCCGGGATTTGTCTACCTGACCATTGATTTCAGCCTGCAACAGGCTCTCAGGTCACAATGGTCCCCTGCGTGTGTGACATTGGAAGACACTCTGAAAACAGCTATTGATGTAGTGTGAATATTTTCAGAACAGACATCTGGAAAAGCGGTGTCATCACTGCTCCTGTGGAACACATAGTAGCAGCAGGGTCAATTGATCCATTTCCTATTCATTTACTGCCTGCACATGGCTCTTTTTGTTCCTTATCTGACCCGTTTGGTATGTGGTATAAAGGCGACCTGTATGTCGTCGCACAATATTATGATTACCGAACACGTAAAGGCGTTATAAAAGCTCTTCGCCTGAACGGGATGTTTCAGATTATGGAAGAACGGGTTGTTCTTTCAGAACCTTGGCTACTGTCTTATCCTGTTCTCATTGAAGCCGATGGTGAAATCTGGATGCTTCCACAAGCGTGCGGCTCAACCAAACCTGCGCTCTATCGTGCTATTGATTTTCCCTGGCATTGGGAGCCCGTGCCTGAGTTTTCGTTCCCATGGCCCGCGATTAATGCAACACCTGCAAATATCGATGGACAATGGTGGATGTTTTATACTTCTCCTGAGCCAGATTCTGGAGCACTCAGGATTGC
Organism: Acetobacter aceti; assembly: GCF_002005445.1. NCBI lineage: Bacteria > Pseudomonadati > Pseudomonadota > Alphaproteobacteria > Acetobacterales > Acetobacteraceae > Acetobacter > Acetobacter aceti. The sequence continues at coordinate 1,716,911 of NZ_CP014692.1, read as the reverse complement.
TCACGCAAAGCATTTTTTTGGGCCGTGGCAAAATATTGTTTCACAATTAGGCAAGGGAGGGTATCTGTTGGCTGGATCACCCCTCGCACAAGATGGACGAGTGATATTGCCTACCAGAAATTGCACGAATACATGTGATGACGAAATTCAGTTTATAAAAGCAGCTTTACCTTTATCTCCTTCTTCCATTTTTAAACCAGACGTTACGCTTAAGACACCGGCACGTCTCGCACCTTTTACACAAGGGCTGCATACATTATCCGCTGCCGGAGGTGTGACTTTCATTGATATCAAGCATATTGCCACAAACTGGCCACGTAGGCTTATTGTCGATATTGGATATAAGCTCGGAATGCTCTGATGGGTTTTATTTTAATATTCACTTATTTTTTAAATATATAATTAAATTTATTTTAAAAAATTTAAACATAATATTCAATTTAAATATTGTAAAATATAATCAAAGATAAATTTATGTATTTAATAAGATATTTAAATCTGTTTATTTCCGGTATTTGGTGGTGTGATATTTTCACGCGAGGAAAGGAAGCCTTATGGGACAGATACGTCATGGGAGCGCCACGACCACGCACGCGGTGCGAGCAGCAATACAGCGATAGCAGGCTTCACTCGCGGCGCTGAGCAAGGAGTTCGGGATCAACCCAAAACAATGGTGAAATGGCGAAAGCGTCAGACTGTCGAAAACCGGAAGACGGGACCAAAAGAGCCGCGCTCAACGGTCCTGTCGGAGACAGACGAAGCGATGATCGTGGTCTTTCGTCGACATAGTTTGCTGCCTCTGGACGATTGCCTTTACGCGTTGCAGGCCACCATTCCGCATCTGACACGCTCGGCGCCGCATCGCTGTCTTCTGCGTCACGGGATTTCACGCCTGCCTGATGTCGAAGGGGACAAGCCGAAACGACAGTACTTCAAGCGCTATCCGATCGGGTTCTTTCACATTGATATTACTGAAGTTCAGACAGATGAAGGAAAGCTTTATACCACCGGCTATCATGTTTGACCTTTATGAGCCCATATTCTGAAGCCGATGGAACGGATGGTGTCGGGGAATGCGACGAGATTGTTCCACCCGTTACAGGCGGCATTAATGATGTGGTCCATGTCATCGAAGACGGTGTTGGCCAGCCAGTTGGCGCGACGGAACTGGCAGACATTTTCGACCAGGTTCAGTTCGGGAGCGCGCGATGGCAGGAAGATCAGGCTGATGTTACGCGGCAGTCCGAGTTTGGCGGTCGTATGCCATGACGCCCGGTCGAGCAGAACGACGGCATGAGCGCCCCGGGCCACGGAGTATGAAATCTCGTCGATATGCAATTGCATGCTGGCCGTGCCGGTGAACGGGAGAACGAGACCCGCAGCCTTGCCACCTGCGAGACAGATTGCCCCGAACAGCCAGGCGTTGACATAGCGCTGGTCGGCCGGCTGGCGTGGCCGGGTTCCCCGTTTGGCCCATTGCCGGACGACACCGTTCTTTTGCCCGATCCGCGCTTCGTCCTGGAACCAGATTTCGATCCGTTTGCCGCGCGGCAGATGGCCGGTGTGGGACTTCAGGATTGTCGGGAAGTTTTTTGAATGCGTCCATGACGGACGGGTCCTGTCCCGGATGGCGGGGCCGTGCGCTGACATGACTGAAGCCCAGTCTCTTCAGCAGGGTGGAAACGTGGCGCTCGTGACACAGGGGCCTATCCTGAATTTCGTGTGTTTGGTGTAATGCTGGAGAAGGAGAAGCATCATATCCCGACGCAAGAAACCCGTGATCCCTGACGACATCCTGGACCAGGTTCTGGCTGGTCGCGTGGTCCGCACGATGTCGGACGCGGACGCCCTTCTGGGGATATGAAGAAGGCGCTGGCGGAGCGGTTGCTCAACGCCGAACTGGACCACCATCTGGACGGCGAGGCAGCGACCGGTGCCCGAACTGCCGCAACGGCTAAGGGCGGAATACCGTGCTGACGGATGCTGGTCGGGTGCGGCTGGACACCCCTCGCGATCGGGCCGGCACGTTCGATTCGCAACTGACCGCGCGTTACCGGCGGCGGTTTCCCGGTTTCGACGATCGGATCATCTCGATGTATGCGCGCAGCATGAGCGTGCGCGAGATCCAGGGCCATCTTCTTGAAATCTATGGGGTGGAGACCTCGCCGACCTGATCGGCGTCATCATCGACGCCGTGCTGGACGAGGTGGCCGCCTGGCACAGTCGGCCGTTGAAGGCAGTCTATCCCGTGGTGTTCTTCGATGCCCTGCGGGTGAAGATCCGCGACGAAAGCGTGGTACGCAACAAGGCGGTGCATATTGCCCTGGCCGCCTTTGCCGAAAGCTCCTGGGGCCGGAAATACGTGGCGATCGTCCAGTCCTGGGAGCGGGCCTGGGAAGAGGTCATTCCGTTCTATGCCTTTCCCGCCGAAGTCCGAAAATTGATCTACACCTCCAATGCCATAGAGGAGCTGAACGCCAGGCTGAGGCGGGCCGTCCGGGCCAGGGGGCATTTCCCCAATGACGACGCGGCCCTCAAGCTCCTCTTCCTGGCCTTGAACCGTGCCGAGAAAGAATGGATCATGCCCCCGAGGGAATGGTCCATGGCAAAGGCGCAGTTCGCCATTCTCTTCGGTGAACACTTCGTGCGCGCCACCGTCTGATCAACAATGTGCACAACGCCTCGCACACGAAACTCCTGACAGTCCCGCGTGACCTTCCTGCCCGCTTTGACGACTGGAAAAACACACATCGCCGTCTGCGCCGCTGGTGCGAAAGTGGTGTAATTGAAAGGATCTTTCGCCCTCTGGCGGCAGATCGCGACAACGAATACATGATGATCGACAGCACGATTGTCCGGGCGCATCAGCACAGCGCGAGAGCGCTCAAAAAGGGGGTACGGATCAGGCCATCGGACGCTCACGAGGCGGACTGACTACAAAAATCCATGCCATCTGCGATGCGCTGGGTAATCCGGTGGAACTTGATATCACACCGGGGCAGGATGCTGATATCGCCCAGGCAGAACCGCTGCTGGAAAACATCGACCCGGATGCCTTCCTGGCCGACAGGGCGTATGATGCAGACAGGCTGATCGACCGTTTGACAGAGCCCGGGATTACCCCGGTCATTCCATCCAGACGCAACAGAACGACACAACGGAACACAGATTTCGCTCTCTACAGGGAGCGAAATCTGATCGAAAGATTCTTCAATAAATTCAAACAGTTCTGCGCCATTGCAACCCGCTATGACACATTGAAATCGATCTTCCTCGCAGCCGTTCAGCTCGCTTCAATCATCAGCCTGCTTAACTGACGACACGACGTAGCACGCTTACGATAAACCGGATGTCTCGGAATTTCATCACGAACGCATTGATCACAGCAGGCATCTTGCCTTGGGCGGGAACCATATCAACGGCATCGAGAATTTCTGGAGCCAGGCGAAGCAGCATCTGCGGCGATACAATGGAATACCACGCAAGAACTTCCATCCCTTCCTGGCCGGGTGCGGGTGGCGCTTCAACATCTGTTCGCCTGCAAAACTCCTGAAAATCCTTACTCAATGGGCTAATACCAAAGGCCGTAGCGACTGACTCGTGTGTGAAGTGACGAACGGTGTCGATTCTGATTCTCTTGATTTGAGGAGGAACCGGCTGATGACGAGGGCGGTGAAGCTACGGGATGACTATTCTGCCTCTGACCTGAGGCGACTTGCGGCGCGCAGCCGGCATGCGAACGCTGCGCGCGTGGGCGGCATGGACCGCCAGACATTGCGTGACTGGATTCACCGCTTCAATGCCGAAGGACCCGATGGCCTGCACGACTATCAGCACGCGGGGCCGGCCTGCCGTCTGAATGCCGCCTAGCAAGCCGAATTGAAAGCCTTGGTCGAGGCGGGTCCGGATCGGCAGCACGATGGCGTGGTGCGCTGGCGCCGTGTCGATCTGCAGTGTGTGATCGAAGAGCGCTTCGGCGTCGTCTATCATGAGCGTCACGTATCTACTCTACTGAAACGGCTTGGTTTTTCTCATGTCAGCACCCGGCCGCGCCATCCGGGTCAGGACACTGGCGTCATGGAGGCATTCAAAAAACTTCCCTCGTATCCTGTGCGCCCATACCGGCCATCTGCCGAAGGGAAGGCCGATCGAGATCTGGTTCCAGGACGAGGCCCGGATCGGCCAGAAGAACGGCATCGTCCGGCAATGGGCCCGGCGAGGCACGCGGCCACGCCAGCCTGCTGATCAGCGCTACGACAATGCCTGGCTGTTCGGGGCAATCTGTCCGGCGCGCGGCAAGGCCGCTGGCCTGGCGCTCCCGTTCACCGGCACGGCCGGCATGCAACTGCACATCGAGGAAATCTCGCGGTGCGTGGCACGAGGCGCCCACGCTGTCGTACTGCTCGATCGAGCAGGATGGCACACCACCCCCAGGCTCAGAATGCCGCGCAACGTCAGCCTGATCTTTCTGCCGTCGCGCGCCCCCGAACTGAATCCGGTCGAGAATATCTGGCAGTTCCTGCGCGCCAACTGGCTGTCCAATACCGTCTTCAACGGCATCGAGCACATCATCGATGCCGCCTGCTCAGCCTGGAACAACCTTGCCGCCATGCCACAAACCATCCGATCCATCGGTCTCAGAACGTGGGCTCACACAGGTCAGGAACTATAACCGTTGGTATAAACTGCCCGCGTGAACCGGCGCAAACAATGCTTACCGATGTCAGCCCCCTATTTTTCACAGTGAGAAGATTAATTTCCACACATAATACGAAGATTTTAATTATTTATAAATCAATTTTTCTGATCATCTCTATATACAAAAATATCTACTGAATGAAGGGACAACCATATGCGTATCGTTGAGGCTGCCCGACTGCTTACCACCGGTCGTATTAGTCCTGAAATTCTGTGGGAGATCACAACATCTGCAGAGCGTATCACCATTGCTCTTCTTGCTGGCAGGCCTGATTACCTACCGCGCAACGCAAAAACACCTGTAACAGCCTGGAGCGCCATGGATACCCGTTGCCGAGCCCTCGTGCAGCGGAGAGCCCCACTCCACGTGCGACGTTGCCTCCCTGACTATCGCCCTCTTCCTTCGGCTCTTTCTCTCAAAACAGAAAACCTCACAACAAATCATAAGAAATTATCTGCTGGAAACTCCATAGAGACCTATATCCAACCACTTTCCAGTTGAATAATTAAATCCTTTTACTCGTCCATACTCGATCACTTGAATTGATTTTTCCAACAGCGCTTCATTGAATGTTTTCTCATCACGCCGTCCGACCAAAGCAAGACCACAGGATTTATTGCTCGCCAACATCAAAGCGGCATTTTTGGAGTTATCAAATTTCACATGTCCATGCATCAGAAATACAAAACTTGGTTCAGAAAAAGAGCTCGACACTACTTCTGTATCTGGACAAAGAAGATGCTGATCAACCAATGTTGTTAATCTGGGAGACAACCAGATAGCCTGTAAACGAGGAATAACTCCCAAAAATAATCCTGTATAAATCAGGACAGCAGAACTCATCGCATAGATAGCTGCTCGCTTCATATGCATTTTAATGACCGCTTGCGCAGACAGAATTAAAAGAGGAAAACTGCCGACAGCTATCAACCACGCTTCAGCTGGAACACTTCCTTGCACGATTTCACTGATGATTATTCCCGCCACGGAGAGCGTCATACCCACAGCCAGATAAAGACCGCCATAACTGAAGAGAACTATTCTTCCCCATTTATTTTGTGGCCAATTCCATTTATCGCCTGAACAACACAATGCCGCGCCAGTAAAAAGCGCTATAGCTGGATATATTGGCAGCACATAATGCGGAAGCTTGGTCGCTATTAACTCGAAGACAACCCAATGAGGGATCATCCAGCAGAGTAAATACTGTATCTGCCAACTTTTTCTGCGTGCCCAGAGAAAAGGCAGGGCTGCTGCCGCAAAAAATGATCCTGGCCAAAAAGCCAATATAAAGACAAGAAGATGGAAACCAGGCGGCGCTCCATGAGCTTCCTGCCCTTGCCCTATTTTTCCTAAAAAATTTCGTCCTACAGAGTGCTGGAAAAATTCACCGTGACTGACCATCCCGATAGCAACGCACCAGGGCAAGACAATCGCCAGCATGACGACCCAACCCCACCGAAAGCGCAAACGCTGCAACCAAGCTCCGTTTTTTTCGACCAGAGCTAGGCATAATGGCGTTCCGAGGCCGGGTATCAGGATAACAGGCCCTTTCAGCATGAGACCGCAGCCAAGCGCACTCCAGAAGAGCAACGATGTTACAATCGGGGTCTCACGATCCTTGCTTCTATCTTCAAGAACCAGAAGAAGCGAGAATTCAGCCAGAAGAACAGCCAGCAACAACATGCTGTCAATCGTCGCCATGCGCCCTTCAGCTTCAACAAGAACTGAAGTCGCCAGCAAGGCTCCAGAAATCAGCCCTGCCGCCGGAGTGAATAGTATAGCTCCCATCCAGGCTGTCAGACCGGTGGCGGCAGTCATCGCAACGAGGGAAGGTATGCGATAAGCCCAGACCGCCCTATCGGGCAATGTGCCAGTCAGGGCAACGGCCGCGGCTTCAAGCCAGTAAATACCTGCTGGTTGAAGGTATCTCGGTTTGTCCTGGAATCTTACATCAATAAAATTGCGGGTTTCAAGCATCTGCGCTGTCGCCTGCATGTAGCGAGGCTCATCCCGATCAAAGGGAGGTATACTTGCCCGCCCCGGTAATAAAAGTAAAAAAGCGCTAAAGACAAGAAATAGCAAACGGTTGAAAAATGTGCGCGTCAGCTTGCTTTTCAACATTCTTCGACTGTTTCAGGCAATCTGGTTCTATTTCTTAGCCACACGACACCAAGCAAGTCTCTCACACCAACAACGGCACGTCCGAAATTAGTGTATTTGGACTCACCGTGAAGCCGGGAACGATGCCTGACCGGCTTGCATACCAACGGGATTTTGTAAGTTTTCATGAGAGCAGGCAGAAAACGATGCAAGCCTTCAAACTGCGGTAAATTCAGAAAGTCTTCCCGTAGAAAAACCTTCATCGGCGCCCCGGTATCAGGACATCCGTCCGCCAAAATACGCTGCCGAAGACCATTTGCAAATCGTGTAGCAAGGCGACGCCATATCGTATCACTACGCTTCAGTCTGGTACCAACCACAAGTGGCGCGCGACCTGTTTTTTGACCAGAACGTCCTAGTGCAAGCAGTTCAGGGATTTCGGATGGGTCGTCCTGGCCGTCCCCGTCTATGGTCGCTATCCAGAAACCTTTCGCGTTTTTGATAGCTGTGCGTAACGCACCTGACTTACCACGACGCCTGTCATGTTTGAGAATACGCAGCCCCCCGAGACCAGGAACTGTTTCCCGAGCCTGGCGCAGCATCCCCAAAGTCCCATCAACACTCCCATCATCGACAAAAACAATTTCACAGGGAGGGAGATGAGGCAGTACGGCGGCTAATTCCTGACAGACAGGAATAATATTCTCCCGTTCATTCAGCACTGTTACAACAATGCTCAGAACGGGACATTCCTCAGAGAAATTTTCATTCTCCAAGGAAGCTATTTCTTTAATTCCAGCCAAAGACTTATCAGGCTGCGCGGGCAGTCAGGGAAGCGGGCAGATCCGCAATCGCCTTATCGATCATGGAGACAGTAGACTGTGCGTTCACAGTCTCCTCGATCACAAGGCGAGCACTTTTAAATGCGGCATCTACTGCAGCAGCACGGACTTCCTCAACCGCAGCACGTTCAGCAGCAGAAATACGGTCACGAGCCATCTGTTCACGACGACTCAACATTTCTTCAGCCTCAAGACGCGCCTTAGCTGCAATGTCTTCCGCCTGCTTGCGTGCCTGCTCAACAACAGCATTCGCTTCTGCGTAAGCCTGCTCACGCTCACGCGTTGCATCTTCACGCATTTGCTCCGCCTCACGCCGAAGACGGGCAGCCTCTTCAAGTTCAATCCGAATGCGGTCAGCCCGAGCATCCAGAAGTTCCCGAAGTGGTTTCCAGATCTTTGGACCAAAGATCACAAAAAACAAAACAAATGATATCGCGTACCAAAAGCCAGCTTGCTGAAAAATTGTCACTGACGTTATCTCCCCGTCACGCGATTGCCGAATGCGCAGATTTCTCGGCTGTCACTTTTGCGACTGCAGATTCAATCTTAAGGCGATCAGGTTTTATTCCGGTAAGCTTCTGCACCAGAGCCTCAGCGACATCGGATGCAATCGGCTTGAGAGATGCAAGAGCTTTGGACCGCTCTTCCGCAACAGCCTTCTCGGCTGAGGCAATTTCCGCTTCCAGCTTTGCGCCCAGATCGGCAAGGCGAATTGCCGCCTGCTTCCGCTCATCATCAAGAACTGCGTCAAGATGAGCCTGAGCTTCAGCAGCAGCAGCCTTTTTTGTCTCATTCAGCTCACGAACAGCATTGTCAGCATCGACTTTTGCCGCCCGGGCCTGATCGAGATCGCCGTTGATACGCTGGCTGCGACTGGCAAGAACCGTATCAACTTTAGGCAAAGCCCAGCCACGCAGGGCGAGATAAAAAAACAGAAAGATTCCTGCACCCCAGATAACCTGCCCCACAAGGAGCGGGTTTCTGAAGTCAAGCTGAGGCATACCCGCCGCGTGCGCGCCGGGCGCCGCCGCCATGAGAAGCGGCAGACTCGAGACCCCTGCAACGAGAGAGTGACGAATCAGTGAAACCGGATTGCGCACGAAGCTACTCCGTCCTCAGACGAACAGGATAAGGAAGGCGATCAGAAGGGCAAACAGCGCAACAGCTTCTGTCAGCGCGAAGCCAAGCATACCAAGACCGAACACGTGCGGGCGAGCCGCAGGATTACGGGCAATGCTGCTGACCAGCGTCGAGAAGATGTTGCCGAGCCCGATGCCGACACCGGCGAGGGCGATTACAGCGATACCGGCACCGATTTCACGGGCTGAAGCGAGGTCCATTTTGATTTTCCCTATTAACGAAAAAACGTAACCGACGGGGTCTGCCCCAGTTAGTGGGACACAGCCTCCCTCAGATAGATGCAGGTCAGGATCGCAAACACATAAGCCTGCAGAACACCAACCAGCAATTCCAGCCCCATCAGCGCAATGTTGATCACGAGAGGGCCAACCGCCAGCACATCACCAATGAAGCCAAGACCGGCCAGCATGATAACGAAGCTTGCGAAGATATCGAACATCACGTGGCCAGCCACCATATTGGCGAACAGTCGGATCGACAGGCTCACAGGACGTGACAGAAAGGAAAGAATCTCAATCGGCACCAGCAGCGGAGCAAGCAGCACAGGCGCTCCAGCAGGCATGAAATGCGCGAAGAACTTGAACCCCTGCACCTTGAACGAAACAATAATCGCAATCAGGAAGACCATGATAGCGAGGGCAAATGTCACCGCGATATGGCTGGTGAAGGTGTAAGAGAACGGGATGAGACCGAGATAGTTACCGGCAAGGATGAAGAAAAACAGGGCGAAAATGAAAGGAAAGAAAGCAGTCCCCTCAGATCCGATCGTATCCACAGCCAGATTATGGATGAATTCGTAGCAAATTTCCGCCGCCGCCTGAAGGCGACCGGGCACGACAGCCGCCGGCTTCATTCCGAAGTGAAGAAACGCAAGAACAAGGACGCACGCCACAGCCATGAAAACAGGCGCCTGACTGAAGCTCAGAGCCTCGCCCAGTCCACCCAGAACAGGATGCAGCTCGAACTGCTCGAGCACGTTGATACTTGAACCGCCCGCCAACGCTATTCTCCCCGACCCTACCTGGTCGCTCGGTTTCTTATTCTTGCCGTTCCAGCGACTGCATCAGCCGCCAGACATTCAGGATACCGGCACCACCACCAAGAAGCGCAAGGATCACGATGAAAAGGGCTCTGAAATGGAACCAGCGGTCCAGTCCCCACCCTGCCAGCACACCAACGACGAGCCCGCCAAGCATTTCACTTCCTGCCCTTGCAGCCAGCGACAGGAGCGATTTGTCCTGAGCATCCGGCTTCTGGTCAGTGATCGGCTTACCCGCGACTCGCTTCTGCGCAGCCCGGAGACGTTCGTCAAAAGAAGTTCTGTCCTCGGTCACCTGCACCTCCCAAGTGGGTGCATCGGCTTGCTAACGACCCTGCATTTCCCTGTCAAGCAAGCGTGACACTTCTGTAATCAGATGATCATGCGGAATGCCGGTCCCGGATGCGGATAAAATCCATTTTCCATGCTCTTTTCGCGAAAAAAGGCCCTTTTAAACGGACTTTTAACGAGCGTTGCCGTCCTTTTAACAGCCAACCAAAAACGATTGGTGCGACAGTGTGTAACAACTGGCGGCACGGTCAGAACGAATCTGACTCAGACAGATCAGCCTTTCTCCGCCGACACCCGCAATAAATTACATCCAGACCGGTCAATGAAGGTGCTGTCATGACAACCTCCTCCAGCTTCTCTGATACAGACGCCTTCGTTCTCAGCGGTCAGACCCTAATCATTGCTTCGGGAAGCATTTCGTCAGCCGTCACCGTGGCTGGTGGAGGAACGCTCGTCGTGAGTGGTGTCGCCAACGGCACCAGATTGCAGGGCACGACAGCAGGCTTTGCGCAGGAAGTCGTGGCCAGCGGCGGCACAGAGCAGAATGCTACTGTCTTGTCCGGGACAGTAAAAGTCATGAGCGGCGGCCTGCTGAACATGGGTGTAGCCTTGGCCGGAGGCTCAATAACACTTTCCAGTGGCGCTGTGGCCGACACTCTCGTTGCAGGAAGCAGAGGCACGCTCACAATATCATCAGCGCAGGTTTCCTCGGTGATTTTCACGGGAGGAACAGTCAATGTCATTGATGCTGCGATCCCCGTGCAGGCAGTGTCATCCGGCACACTGGTGCTGGGCAGCGGAACCTTCGCCACAGGACTGCAAACAGGCTCAGGCGGCACGCTGATTCTCAATGGCGGCAGCGCTTCCGGCACAGTGATCAGTGGCCCGTCCTCTCTGGAGCGGATTATGACTCCGGCAGCGTCGGGGGGAGTAACAGAGCAGAACTTTCTCATTCTGGATGGCGGTTCACAGCAGGTCTGGAGCGGAACCACCGTCGAAAACGGGACGGTTGCATCAGGAGGCAGCCAGACACTGCTGAGCGGCGCTTCCGCCCGGCAGATTGTTATCGCCTCCGGAGGAACCCAGTCCATCGCTTCCGGCGCTACTGCCGTCAATGACATCGTCGAAGCTGGCGGATTTGTGACAAATGATGGCACGCTTATCTTTGATGGGCAAAGCTCGATCGCAGGCCAGATTTCCGGAGCGGGAACGATCAGTCAGGCCGCCTCCGGCACGACGTTGCAGTTCATCTCGGGCGCTCTCGAACATTTTTCGGGCACAGTTTCCCTTTCCGGCGGCACTGTCATTGTGGCCGATGGCGCTGAAGCCAGTCATGTCCAGTTCATCTTCTCCACTTCCGGAGGCGAAACACTGTCACTGGGCTCCCTTCCGGCAAACCTTACCCTCTCCGGTTTCGGAGCAAATGACAGTGTTTTCCTTTCAGGCGTCACATCAGGCGCGTCACTGTCGCTCGGCAATAATTCCCAACTGACGCTCGAATCGGGCGGGTCTGTTCTTGAGACAATCTTTCTCGACAGTGGAACCGATTACAGCAGCGCGAATCTGACACTCGTTGAAAATACGAACGGCACAGGCGCGACATTATCGTTTGGAGGAACCATTTCCCCGCAGATTGATACAGTCATAGCCAACGGCGATGTGGGCGCAGTGGTTGCTACAGGTGAGACCGCCATCATTCCAGCAGCCTCCGTGGCCATCAACGCGATGGTGGAAGCAGGAGGACGGCTGTATGTCGATGGCCTTGGCGTACAGAACGAAGTACATGGCACCGAAGTCGTCGAATGCGGCGGACGGGTTGCACAGACCATGCTTTACGGTTCTGAAGAAATTCTGAGCGGCGGCATGGCGTCCTCGACCAGCATTCTCGGCGGCACGCAGTCAGTCCTTGGCGGCACAGTCAGCGGCACCACCATGACAGGCCGGTATAACGCCAGCACGCTCGGTCCCGACATGATGATCGACGGAACGCAGGTCGTTGGTTCGGGGGGGCTGGCCAGTGACACAACCGTCAACGTCGCCTTCGCGGGCAATACTTATCTGCCTTTGGGGCAGGCCATCTCAGACAGCTTTCAATATGTTGAAAATGGCGGCACAGCCGTCAACACCACGCTGACCGGGCTGCATCTCGGCTGGTTTTATCACACCACCCCCCTGTGGGCGGATGGCTATGCCCGGCAGATCGTCATGTCTGGCGGCAGTGCTGTTCACACGACAGCCCACGCCAACGCCATCATCGATGTGAAGGCCGGGGGCGCCGCCTCCGACATCGTTCTGGATGGCGGCACACTGACTCTCGAAAACGGAGCTCTTTACACAGGCACCCTCACCTTCCTGCCAAACAGCGATCCGGGATATACCGTTTACGGCATGTCGGGCAGCCACACGACCCAGTCAGTGCTCAACATCACCATGAGTCAGCTTGCATCCATCACGATTCAGGGGTTTGACGCGATCGGATCCGTCATCTCGATGGGCCTGAACTCCCTTTACGGCACGCCGGGCAACCAGAGCGTCAGCACCATCAACCAGATTGTCATTACCGACCTGACATTCAACGGAGCCGCCAACGAGGTCGATTCCGGAATGATCGGGGCTGACGGCATTCTGACCGTAACGGAAGGCAGCCAGAGTGTGTCCATCCATCTGGGCGGCACGTTTGGCTCCCCCTTCTACTTTCAGCGGGCGCCAGACGGCGGAACCCGGATCACATACGGCGTGCCCTGCTACTGTCCCGGCACGCTCATCGCCACACCGGATGGAGAGCGACCCATCGAGGCGCTGTCGATTGGTGACATCATTCTGACGGCCTCAGGAGAAAGCCGTCCGATTCGTTGGATTGGCCGACGCAGTTATGACGGGCGCTTTGCCGCGGGTAATCCGGATATCCTACCCGTCGTCATCCAGGCTGGCGCTTTGGAGGGAGACCTCCCGCGGCGTACCCTGCGGGTATCCCCCCTCCATGCGATGGCGCTGGACGGCAAACTCATCCCCGTCAGCCTGTTGATCAATGGCTCCAGCATCACCCAGATGCGAACCCCACGCCGTGTGGATTACATCCATATCGAACTTGACTCTCACGACCTCCTGCTGGCGGAAGGCGCGGCTTCTGAAACGTTTGTCGATGACGACAGCCGCGCCATGTTCCACAATGCCTCTGAATATGAGGTTCTGTATCCGGAGGAGAAGCGTCAGGCGGCCCGGTTCTGCCTGCCCCGGATCGAAGACGGCCCGCAGCTTGAAGCCATCAGGCAGCGCCTGATGGAGCGGGCTCCCGGCGTTATGGAACGTAACCGCGTCAATGGTTATGTGGACGCCGTGACATCCACAACGATCGAAGGATGGGCGCGCTGTGACGCCACGTCAGATACGCCACGTGAACTGGTCATCTATAGCCGGGATACCGAACTGGGTCGCGTCACAGCGGACTGCTTCAGAGCGGATCTGACTGAGGATGGACGTTACTCGGGACAGCACGCCTTCTGCTTTACCTGCGAAACACCCGTTATGGCGGAACTGATCCGCGTTGAGGATGCGGACACGGGTGCGTGCCTCATCAATCCGGCGAACAGGGCGACGCATGGCCATGCCGCCTGAGCGTTTCTGTTCGTAAAACTTTCAGGATTATATCCGAGACTGCTCTTCATGAGCGTGTCAGAAAAATCAGCCGTCATAGCTGCATCAGCCTTTGCCGGGTTTGTCGACGTCATCAGTCACACACCCGGCAAAGGCTGGACGGTGGCTGGCTGGGCAAGAAATCTTGCTGATCCATCGCTCCGCTATAAGGTCGGCATAGTGTGTCACGGCAACCAGATCGCCGACACCATGGCCGATCGCTTTCGGGAGGATCTGATCATCCCGGGCAGCGCCGACGGGCACCATGCTTTTTCGATCCTGATTCCTGATGACGCCGTTCCTGCCGCCACCATCAGCTCTTTCAACGTGCTATTGCTCCCTGACCGCCTGCCTCTGCCCTTTGTCGAGCATCTTGCAGGAACCATACCCGCCACGATGCGCGCCTCGATCGATATCGTCGGTCGCGACCGGATTGCAGGCTGGCTTCGGAGCGATACTCACCCTGACATGCGCCTCAGCGTGGCGATCATGGTCGATGACGCGCTCCAGCATCGCATGCTCGCCAATCAGTTCCGACCGGATCTCCGTGATAATGGTCTGAGCGACGGGCGCTACGGCTTTGATATCATGCTGTCTCCACCGCTTTCACTGGACAGCGATCATGTGGTTTCCGTTCTCTGCGCGGAGACCAATACGCCTCTACCCGGCTCACCTCTCTATTTTCCGGCATCGCGCCGTTTCAACGAGACATTTCGTCAGCACGTCCGGCAAACTCTGCAGGGAATAGCAACGGCACGCCAGCGTGAAGCCGCCCTGGAATTTCTGGCTGATCAGACACACCAGCTTCGCGGCCAACAGGGACGTGAAGATTCGCGCAAGGCGGCAACGGAACATCATCGCCTTGCCCAACGCCGCAAGGAGGCAGAGCCGGGCGTCACCGCGCTCAGAATCCTGTTTGTCGATGATCGTGCGCCAGACCCTACCCGCGACGCCGGCTCCAGCGCCATCCTCTCACACATGCAGGCCGCACAGGCGCTTGACTACGAAGTCAGCTTTATCGCCTCGGTCATGGAACCCGGCGTTGCAGCGATCCGGGAGCTCGAAAAACAGGACTTTTCCTGCTGGCATGCTCCTGCTTACCCGACAGTGGAATCACTGCTCCGAACCCAGACAAACAGCTTTGACGCCATCTATTTCCATCGTCTGTCCAATGCGGGTCGATACCTCGATCTGGCAAGACTTTACATGCCGGGCGCGCGCCTGATCTCAAGCGTCGCCGATCTTGCGTGGCTGCGGCTGGAACGGCAGGCGATCGCGGAAAATCGTCCCGAGCTACGAACGGCGTCCGGACAGGAAAAAGTGCGGGAACATATGGCGACGTGGGCGTCACACAGCGTGATCACCCATTCGCCCGTCGAAGCTGACCTGCTGGCTGCCGCCGTGCCGACGGCCAGCATTCACGTCGTTCCCTGGCATCTATCCCTGAAAGAGCCGCCTCTTCCTTTTGAACGACGGAACGGCGTCGCTTTTATCGCGCATTATGGCCATGCTCCCAATATCGATGCAGCCAAGTGGCTGGTCGGCGATATCCTTCCTCTTCTGCGGGAGAAGGCCCCAGACATAGAAATCCTGCTGGTTGGAAGCGCCATGCCGGACCTGATCATTCAGATGGGTGAAATCCCCGGCGTGCGAGTGCTTGGGCATGTCGCGGACCTGGACAGCTTCCTGCGCTCTGTGCGTCTGACAATCGCGCCCTTACGGTTCGGGGCCGGCATCAAGAGCAAGGTTCTGGAAAGCTGGTCCGCGGGCATACCCTGTATCGCCACGCCGATCGCGACGGAAGGCATGAACCTTCCTCAGGAATTACTAAGCTCCGTTACAAGCAGCGCTGCCGGTCTGGCGCAGCTCACCGCCGGACTTTACCACGATCCGGAAAAGGCCGCGTCTCTGGCGAAGGCCGGGCGTGAGTATATCCGCATTCGTCACTCGGCAGAACGTGTGCGATCAGCGCTTGACCGGAGTCTCGGGCTTATGCGGGCGACATAACTAAAAAATTCTCCATATAAAATATAATCTTTTATAATAAAAACATTATATTTATTTCTTAATTTATTTATCAAATTACAGTTGCCTTTTCATCCCCCTCGTTTTGGTGGGCTGAGGATTGAAGGAAATGTCTTGTACCGCCACAACATGTTTTATTATATAAAACACATTAAAAAATACATATAATACATTGATTATAAAACATAAAATAATTATTACCCCACCTTTTCAGAAAAATTTACTCTCTGCCGACGCAAAACATCGGCCTTTCATGGTGCAGGAAAGCCGTGTCAGCCGGTTGCATTCAGACCTGATGCCTTGCATCTTCCGCGCGCTTTTATAAGACGTACCGGACGAAAAAGGATCGAGCCATTGTCATGGCAGAAGCTCCCTGTTTCGGACACGACGGAGAACGGTCGCCTACGCAATGATGTATTACAGCCGGATCAAACTGCTCTCCGTGGCTGCTGTGTGCCTGCTCGGCGCACTGCTCTGCGTGCCCAATTTCGTTCGCAAACCTGCGGCGTCCATCCCTTGGCCTGAGATTCATCTCGGGCTGGATCTCAGGGGAGGCTCATATCTTCTCCTTCAGGTCGATCTGTCCTCCCTCACTCGCGACCGCCTGCAAAGTCTGTCTGATTCACTGAGGCAGTCACTGATCAGCGCCAATCTTGGTTATCGCAACATTGCGATCAATCCGGACAGGGCCGAAATCACCTTTCAGCCTCGCGATCCTTCAGAGAAGGACCGTGATCTGAAAGTGCTGGACGATCTGCCCCGCACAGTTCCAAACGAATTTTCAGTCACCACACGCCCTGACGACACCATCGCCATAACGCTCGACAGTGGCGCCATGCGGGTCCGGACACACGATGCTGTTTCTCAGGCCATTGAAATTGTCCGACGTCGTATCGACGCCACGGGTGCTGTTGATCCCCAGATTACGCGACAGGGTGAAGACCGCATCGTGGTCGAGCTTCCGGGTATCAGTGATCCGGAGCGTGTGAAAGCCCTACTCGGCACCACAGCCAAGATGACGTTCCGGCTTGTCGATGAACTGCCGCCCGGCACGCCAATCGCGCCTCCCGGTGACACCCTCCTGCCATCGACCGATCATCCGGGCAGCATGCTCGCCGTGCGTAATCACGTCGATGTTGATGGTGTGAACCTCACCAATGCCGGCGCGACAACCGACGATCAGACAGGTGGCTGGGCTGTCAGCTTCTCTCTCGACTCAGTCGGCACCCGCGCCTTTGGTGACGTGACGCAGGCCAATGTCGGTCGTCGCTTTGCAATCGTTCTGGATAACAAGGTCATTGAAGCGCCCGTGATCCGCACGGCCATCACGGGTGGCAGTGGTATCATCACCGGCAACTTCGACGCCCATCAGGCGACGGATCTGGCCCTGCTGCTGCGCGCTGGCGCGTTACCGGTGCCTCTGACAGTCGTGGAAGAGCGTTCGATCGGTCCGTCGCTTGGCGCTGACTCCATCCGGGCCGGAGCCCTCAGCCTGCTGATCGGCTTTGTGCTCGTGATCATTTTCATGGCGTTGTTCTACGGTCGTTTCGGCTGGTATGCGAACGTCGCCCTGTTCGCCAACCTTGTGCTGATGCTGGCGATCCTGTCGCTGTTCGGGGCAACGCTGACGCTACCCGGTATGGCCGGAATGCTGCTGACCCTCGGCATGGCGGTAGACGCCAACATCCTGATTATCGAGCGTATCCGTGAAGAACTGAAGCGTGGTCGTACCCCGCTCGCCGCCATGCAGGCCGGGTTCGAGCGCGCCACAGCGACCGTGCTCGACAGTAACGCCACAGCCTTTCTGGCTCACGTCATGCTGTTCGTGTTCGGAACAGGCCCTGTGCGCGGCTTTGCTCTCACGATCACGATTGGCATCGCCACGACGCTGTTCTCCACCCTTCTTCTCTCTCGGATGCTGATGGTGCGCTGGTATGCCCTCACCCGTCCGTCCACACTTCCGGTCTGAGAGGCGTATCATGTTCGGACGTCCCCTTCTGCGCTTTGTCCGCAAGGATACGCATATCAACTTCATGCGTGGCCGGTTTGCAGGTCTGGCAACCTCCGCCGTGCTGTCACTGGCTTCGGTCATTCTGTTCTTTCACCCCGGCCTGACGCTCGGACTCGACTTTCGTGGCGGCATCGTCGTGGAAGCCAAAACCAGTGGGCCCGCCGATTTCGGCAGGATCCGTACGGCTCTGACGGCGCACAACATCAAGACTGACGGCGTGCAGGCATTCGGTGGGCCGGATGACGTGCTGATACGGCTTGGCGCGAACGAGCAGACAAACACCAATGCGGTTGTCGATGAAGTCCGTCACGCCATCGCCGAGGCTCAGCCGGGTGCGACCATTGTGCGGGCTGACGCCGTCGGCGCGTCCGTCTCCTCCGAACTGTTCCGCAATGGTCTGCTGGCGCTCGGCATCAGCCTGCTGATGATCCTCGGCTATATCTGGTTCCGCTTTGAGTGGGAGTTCGCTCTGTCGGCGGTCGTCACACTGGTGCTTGATCTGACGAAGACGGTGGGTTTTCTCGTGCTGACCCACTTCGAGTTCGATCTGGTGATGGTCGCGGCGATCCTGACGATTCTCGGCTACTCCACCAACGACAAGGTGGTGGTGTATGACCGTATCCGCGAAAACCTGCGCCGCTATCGCACCATGCCGCTGCGGGAACTGCTTGACCTCTCCATCAACGAAACTCTGAGCCGCACCTTGGGAACGTCCACCACGGTCTTTCTGGCGGCCCTGCCGCTGGCTTTCTTTGGAGGCGCAAGTCTGTCCGGTTTTGCCTGGGTGATGCTGTTCGGCATTGTGGTCGGCACGTCATCGTCGATCTTTATCGCAGCTCCACTGCTCCTGCTGCTGGGCGAAAAACGTCTGCGTAAGGATACGCGGCCCGCAGTGAAGCAGGAAATCTGAGAAGCAGGAAATCTGACGAGACAGCCAGATATCAGTGAGAAAAGACAGTTTCGCTCACTGATATTTTCAGCGCGCCCCTGCTGCTGATCTTGTCTGGACAGAAGGCTCTGAGGGGGCGCCGTCCATCGGTTCCGTCACGGCAATGAGGCGTTCAATCGCGCTGTTCGCCGCCTGCATGTTACTGTCGCCGGGTGACGTTTCCTCCCGCGCCACGGCCAGAAGAGCCGCATGGTCCAGCACGATGATTTCCGTGAGCCTATGCGGTGTTATGCCGCCGGACATCACCGCGCCACGCGCCATGCCGTGAGCGATCATGTAGCTGTAGACCAGTGTATGAGGGGTGGGTCTGGTGCTGACGACCGGCGAGGCCTGACAGGCCGCCAGAGCACCGCAGAGCGCAAGAGCACGCCACCGAAAGCGCCACGACCAGCCGGTTGCGGATGCAGACGCGCGCGCTCCGTCTTCAGTGCTCATCATCGCAGGCCATGATCGCTGGCGACCATCATATTGTCTTCCCAACCTGAAATCCGGTCTCTTGTCTGTCGTTTATCCCTATCAGCCCTTCCCTGCGTCTACCAGAGATCAGCGCCTCGCAAGCCAGAGAATAAAAGAAAACAGAAGGCTCAGGAGAAGCCCCGTCGCCAGCGGCATATACAGGGTGAAGCCCTGCCGCCGGATCAGAATATCGCCCGGCAACCGCCCAATGGGAAGTTTCTGCAGGTAAGGCCACAGTAGTCCGACCAGAATGATCGCCGCACCAACGGTTATCAATATACGTCCCACGCGGCGCTCCCTTGTTCATCTGGATATGGTCTTTCACGCTCATACCTTCAATTGCCCCGCATTCCCGAACCGATTGAGCAAAAATTCCGATTTCAGCGTGGCAGCGGGGGAAAAGCCCGGATATAAAATACGCGACACAGACGACCTCGCCATTTCACAGGCCCTCACATCCACTGGCAGATTGACGCCAGAGTCCCGTCCGCGTATCGCCCACAACGCAGATGCACCAGACCAAAGGATGTTTCTCCATGACAAGACCGGTGACAGGATCGGCACCCATCATTGCTGTGGATGGTCCGGCAGCGGCTGGCAAAGGCACTCTTTCCAAACGTCTGGCTGAAGCGCTGGAATTGCCCCACCTCGATACCGGTCTGCTGTATCGCGCCGTGGGGCGTCTGATGATCAATGCCGGGCTCGATCCAGCCTCGACATCGGGAGAGAGCATCGCGCGCTCGCTTTCACTGGCGGACCTGCAGCGCACGGATCTCCGCACTCCGGATGTCGATGCCGCAGCCTCCCTCGTTGCGCGCGACAATGCCGTCAGGCAGGCTCTTGTGGACATGCAGCGCCTGTTCGCCCGGGAGAACGGCGCCGTGCTCGACGGTCGCGATATCGGTACGGTCATCTTTCCGGACGCCGATGTGAAACTGTTCATTACGGCAAGTCCTTATGCACGCGCCGTCCGACGTTATATCCAGAATGGCGGCAGTGACGATGCGCCTGACCGGGACCAGCTTGTCCGGACAGTCGAAGTGGCGCTGATCGCGAGAGATCATGCCGACAGCACTCGCGCTTCCGCGCCCCTCCGCATGGCGGATGACGCCGTAAAGATCGAAACAGATACGCTGACTGCCGATGAGGTTCTTGCCCACTCCTTGCGTATCGTCCGCGATGCGCTGAAGGCAAAAAACGTGAACCTCCCGTCCGCGAGCGTGCAGGATCTCTGCTCCTGACATCACCAGAGAAAAACGAGGACGCTGATTTCATGCATGGCCCAGAGTGTTCACACGACACCCACGATCACGATCACACGCATGATGATCACGCGGATCACGACCATTCAGCGCACGCTCACGACCATCACGCGAGCAGTTGCAGCGGGCATGATCACAACCACGATCATGGGCATGACGGCCATGATCACGGTCTTTTCGGTCACCATCATCACGCGCCGGATACGTTCGGCGGGATCTTCGCCGTCAGCATGGTGCTCAACAGCGTCTATCTGGTGATTGAAGCGATCTGGGGCGTTCTCTCCCACTCCCTCGCGCTGCTTGCGGACGCCGGACACAACCTGTCGGACATTCTTGCTCTGGGAGCCGCATGGCTGGCTCACAGCCTGACCAGAAGAAGCCCGAGCGAACGCTACACCTACGGCCTTCGCCGCTCCTCCATCCTCGCCGCGCTTTCCAATGCGGTCATTCTGCTGCTGGTGACCGGCGGCATTGCCTGGGAAGCTGTCCTGCGGCTGCTCCATCCTGCGGAAACCGTCTCCGGCTTGACCGTCATGATCGTGGCGGCTGTGGGAATTCTCGTGAATGGCGGAACGGCCCTTCTGCTCATGAAAGGGCAGAAGGACGACCTCAATATCCGGGGGCCTTCCTGCACATGGCGACCGATGCGGTTGCATCGCTGGCGGTCGTCATTACCGGTGGGCTGGTCCTGCTGACAGGTCTGCAATGGCTTGACCCGGCGATCAGTCTGCTCATTTCGGCGCTGATTGTCCTGACAACCTGGTCGCTGCTCCGGGATTCTCTCGATATGGCGCTCGATGCGGTTCCCCAGGGGATCGACATGACCGAAATCGAAAGATTTTTCCGCACGCTGCCCGGCGTCACCGACCTGCATGACCTCCATGTCTGGGCGATGAGCACCACGGAAACGGCCCTGACAGCGCATCTGGTCCGCACAACCGATGGAACAACAGGCAGTAACGACCAGATTCTGGATGCCGCCAACCAGATGCTGCGCACGCGGTTTGGCATCGTCCACACGACGATCCAGATCGAAACCGTCGCCTGTGATGTCAGTTGCACAGGAGCAATCCATGCCTGAGTCGGAAGGTGAGACAGTTAACCGGCGCAAAAACCTCATTGCGTGGGTCAGTCTCGGCGTCAGCCTTGTCGCTCTTGGACTGAAATATGCAGCATGGGCGGTCTCGGGAAGTATCGCCCTGAAGTCGGATGCTCTTGAAACCGTCATCAATGTCGCAGCCGCCATCGGCGGCCTGTGGGCCATTCACCTCGCGGAAAGACCCGCTGACGACAACCACACATACGGACACTACAAGGCCGAATATCTTTCAGCGATTATCGAGAGCGCCATGGTGCTGGTCACGGCGCTCCTGATCGCCCGTGAAGCGTACGAGGGCTTTGTCCATCCTCAGAATGTCGATGCTCCCTGGCTCGGTCTCGTCCTGAATGGTGTGGCGACCGCCGTCAATCTTGCATGGGGTCTGACCATGCTTCGCATTGGTCGCCGCATCCGCTCGCCTGCTCTTGTCGCCGGCGGCCAGCATGTTCTCTCTGACGTCTGGACCGGTTTTGGACTGGTGGCGGGGCTGGCTCTGATCCCTCTCACCGGATGGCACTGGCTCGATCCGACGATTGCGGCGCTCATCGCAGTCAACGTGCTCCGGGTAGGCTGGGAGATGCTGCGCCAGTCCGTATCCGGCCTGATGGACGAGGCGCCCGACTCAGCCATTCTCTCCAGACTCAATGAAGTCATTGCGGAAAAGGCCGTGGGCGCTCTCGAAGCTCACGACATCCGTATCCGTGAAGTGGGGGCGATTACCTTCATCGAGTTTCATCTGGTGGTACCGGGCACCATGACGGTTGCTGTCGTGCATGACATCTGTGACCGCATCGAAGCCGGACTTCGCAACGCGCTCGGACGCTGTGTGATCAACATTCATGTTGAACCGGAACACAAGGCCAAGGACAGCGGCATCGTCCTCGCTCACGCCACAAGGTGTTATTAAAATCTCACACTGACCTGCCGGAATGAAACTATCGGCGGCGTTTACTCTTGGAATAGGCAGGCGTCGGGCGTAAGCCGTGACGCATACCCCTTTACTGCGCAGAGTCGAACACCGGACTTCTGGCGCAAGACATGAGTTGACTAATACACGATGGTTTCCCCCACCGGTCGCATCCGACATTTCCGCGATACAGCCCGTATCACCACAGATGAATGGCGGCGGAAGCTGATCTTTTGGGGCGGCTCGATCATAGTCGGTCTGGCGGCAATCAGTTTCGCGGCTCTCGCCGATCAGGCCGCGCATCTGCGCAACATCATCATCGCCTACAGCCCGTGGCTGATGCTGGTTGTGACCCCCGGCGGTCTGGCGCTCTCGATATGGCTGACCCGGACCTTTTTCCGTGGCGCGCAGGGGTCCGGCATTCCGCAGGCCATCGCCTGCATGCATCTCTCCGACCAGAAACTCGTTGACCGTATCCTGTCTCTCAGGATAGCCGCGGCCAAGGTCGGCCTGACCTGTCTGGGGCTTATCGCTGGCGCTTCCATCGGTCGCGAAGGCCCGACCGTGCAGATCGGAGCGGCTATCATGAACGCCGTGGGCCGCTACCTGAATATGGGAGAAATCATCTCCCGGCGGGCTCTTGTCCTGACGGGTGGCGCTGCCGGAGTAGCTGCCGCCTTCAACACGCCACTGGCGGGCATCGTGTTCGGCATTGAGGAACTCGCCCACTCCTTCGAACAGCGGACCAGTGGTGTAGTTCTGGCCGGAGTGGTGCTGTCCGGCGTCACGGCCATCGCGCTGATGGGTAATTACAGCTATTTCGGTCACACGGATTCCGTCGTGCCACTCGGCGTAAGCTGGCTGGCCGTGATTGCCTGCGGCCTGCTCGGCGGCGTCACCGGCGGCTCCTTTTCCGCCATTCTGATCCGTGCGTCCAGGGGACTACCGGGTCGGGCCGGACGTTTTGTGGCTGAGCGGCCGATTGCGTTCGCGGTCCTGTGCGGCTTTGTCCTTGCGCTCATCGGACTGGCTTCCGGCGGGATGACCTACGGCACCGGCTACTCACAGGCCCGCTCGATCATTCATGGCGAAGAACATTATCCAGCCTCCTATTTCGTGCTGAAATTCATCGCCACCATCGTATCCTACTGCTCCGGCATCCCCGGCGGCCTGTTCGCTCCCTCCCTGTCCGTGGGAGCGGGCATGGGTGGCTGGATCGCGCAGTTCCTGCCACATACAACACCGGGCGCGGTCGTTCTCCTCGGCACAGTGGCATATTTCTCAGCCGTCGTTCAGGCTCCACTGACGGCGACCGTGATTGTCATGGAAATGTGTGACAACCAGCAGGTGACACTTGCCCTGCTCGCCAGTTCGTTTCTGGCCTTCGGTGTTTCCAGAATGATCTGCAAGCAGCCACTTTATGGTGCTCTTGCCGAACGATTCCTGCGTAATATAGACCCTAAAAGTGTTCCGGAAATGCCACGTCGGCACGAGACGCCCGACGCAGTCAAACAGGGCTGAGACCCGCATCCAGTCCAGGCATACCCGCTGTCAGACAATATTATTTGATTTGGTGGCCATAAGCTGAGGGCGTCATATCGGTGTTCTGAATTCAGAACGGGAGTGACCGACATGGAACGGCGTGTCTTCAATTCCATTCTGGCGGGAATGGGGCTGTCTCTGGGAAAAACCGGCGTCCGGTCAGCGGCGGCGGCCACACCAGTCAGGACCGAAAGCTTTCTGCTTCAGAGAAACGACTGGGTTCCGAACAATCAGTCGCTGCCGGTCGTTCTCTACCGCAACGCACTCTCCATCGACGGTCCGGACCCAGCCGCGAATTTTGAAAGTCTGTTCCAGCAGAACGGTTGGCCTCCTCAATGGCGCAATGGCGTCTATTCCTTCCATCATTACCACACAGAAGGCCATGAAGTGCTCGGCTTTGCGGGAGGAGCTGCGCATCTGATGCTTGGCGGTCCGAACGGGCGACAGATCGAAGTCCGGGCCGGAGATATTGCCCTGCTGCCAGCGGGAACCGGCCACATGAAACTTTCTTCGGACAGGGATTTTCTGGTTGTCGGCGCTTATCCTCCCGAACAGAACTTCGACATTGTGCGTCAGGCCCCCACCCCGGAGCAGATGGCCCGCCTGACCACCCTGCCCTTTCCTCAGTCCGATCCTGTTTTCGGTCTCAAAAGTTCTGGTTCCGGAGAGGAAAAAAGGTGACGCCAGGCATGAAGCGACGCAACCTTCTTCTGGCTGGTCTGACAGCCCTGTCTGGGCTTGCCGCAACCGGACGCCCTGTCCGTGCAGCGGATACTCTCCCGACAATCGGCGTTATCGGTGCCGGGCATGTGGCTGGCACACTCGGCGGTTTGTGGATCAAGGCAGGCTATCATGTGATGTTTTCAGCGCAGGATTTAAGCAGCGCCAAAGAACTGGCGTCCAGTCTCGGACCGAATGCCTCGGCGGGCACACCTGAAGACGCCGCCGACTTTGGAACTGTCGTTCTGCTTGCGGTCCCCTATCGCGCCATCCCCGCTGTCGGAAAAAAACTGGCGCCTCTGCTCAGGGACAAGACTGTTCTTGACGCCACCAATTTTTATCCGTTCCGTGATGGCTCTATCGCGTCCGTCGCCGAGCGGGACGGCGCCGGACTGACCACACAGCGCTATTTCCCCGGCGCGCATGTCGTTCGCGGTTTCAATTCCATCGATATGAGCGTGCTGGCGTCCGAGGCGGGCAGGCCATCTCCCCGTCTGGCCATCCCGGTGGCAGGAGATGACGCGACTTCGCTTCAGCGCGTGGAAGAACTTGTGAAAGCAGCGGGTTTTGACCCGGTCGTGACAGGGTCACTTGCATCGGCCGTGCTTTTTCAGCCCGGCCATCCCGGGTTCGAAATGCAGACGGATGCAGCGGGCCTGAAGTCAGGACTTGGCCTGCACTGACGCAGGCCGGTTGCAGCCCTTTCAGCCTTTTCCTTCGGTTTTTCTGGCCGGATGCGCATTCCAGTATCCCGCCAGAATCGAACCGGAGATATTATGCCAGATTGAAAAAATCACGCCCGGCAAGGCTGCGAGCGGCGCGAAGTAAAGCCGCCCCAGTGTCGCCGCGAGACCGGAATTCTGCATCCCCACCTCAATGGCGAGCGTCCGGCAGACCGCCTCATCAAACCCCAGCAGACGCCCACCCCAGTATCCGCCCAGCAGGCCGGTCGCGTTGTGAAGA
The DNA here is from genome assembly GCF_002005445.1 of Acetobacter aceti. Taxonomy (NCBI): domain Bacteria; kingdom Pseudomonadati; phylum Pseudomonadota; class Alphaproteobacteria; order Acetobacterales; family Acetobacteraceae; genus Acetobacter; species Acetobacter aceti. Next base: position 1,691,230 of record NZ_CP014692.1, on the reverse strand, counting down.
ACGACGCCCATCAGCACGAGCGGACCAACCGCAGCCAGAGAAGGTTTCACACTGGCGACAATGCTCGCGATGATCAGCAGGATCGACAGCATGGCCACGAGCGGCAGAGCGGGTTCAATCCGACGGACCGCCTTGTGAAACAACGTGTTGATCGCCAGTCCGCCGATCAGCGGAAACGCTACAATCATCAGCAGGCTGCGAAACAGTCCCCAACTGTCCACGACCACGTCCGCCGATAAGTACAGGCGGGTCAGCAGCGGTGTTGCGACAATCCCGACCAGTGTCGAAACCATGCTGATACTGACGGACAGAGCCACATCGCCGCCAGCCAGATAGATGATGACATTGGACGCCGTGCCACTGGCGACGCAGCCCACCAGAACCATGCCGGTTTTCAGATCTTCCGGCATGGAAAGTATCGTTGCAATCAGCCATGCGGCCAGTGGCATCACGAGATAATGCAGGCCGATCCCGGCAATGACCGCCCTGGGTTTGCGGGCAATGCGCAGGAAATCGCCGGGCGTGAGCGTCACGCCCATCGTGACCATGATAAACGCCAGAAGAGACGTCACGGCCCAGCCATACGCCGTAAAAACTGTTGGCCAGACAAGCGCCGCACCAGAAAACAGCACGGCCCAGACAGGAAAAAGGCGCGTGATCATGTCGTTCCTTGCGCGTTATCGAGATCAGGGACCGACTTGTGCCACATCGCGACCGTCTGCACAGCACGGGAAAAACATCAGGGTGATTTCAGGGGTCAGAAAGACGCCCCCATGTGCAGACCGAAGATCAGCGCGGATTTCACTTTCCTGCCGTTATCATAAGCTCCACCACTGGGATTGATGAGCGCCTGCACATCCGGCTGCACCGCCAGCCACGACAGAACCTGCGCCGCATAGGTCAGCTCCAGATGGTATTCATTGCCGTGATGCTTCGCCGTGCCGTCCGGACGCTGGAGCATCAGGTAATGGCTGGGAGCCGCGTAACCGAAACCAATCCCGACATTGTCACCGGAGCGATGAAACGGGCTATCAAGAACCAGGCCCGCATCCAGCGAAGAGGAAATCTGGTTGCGGTCTGCCAGTCCCGTATATTCCCAGCGCACAAAGCCCTGCAACTCGCCCGCTCCTGTATTCTTCAGGAGCGTGTGATCCATGATCATATAGACTTCCCAGTTGCCACGTCGGCTGACATCCTGATTGGCCTGTAACGGAAAGCGCCCGGTGTCGACATAGAATCCGGCCTTGTATATCCCCGTCTTTCCGCCGTGATTGACGTTATGGGCGACCTCACCGATCACGAAGGCACCTGTTCTGAAATTGAAACGTGTGCCGCCCGGGTCCTGATTCTGGTTCCATGGATCGGTATTATTGATGAAGGATCGAGCGCCGGTCGCATTGTCATCGGCAACAGCAATCTGAGCCAGCCATTTTTTTGAAAAAGTGTAATGTAACCGTACGGCTGGCGGTGCGGTTGGAGAAGATGGTCCCTGTCCATATAGATTGTTGTCCGGCAACATTGGCCAACCGAAAGAAGCGTTGAGGAAAATCAGCGCCGTTGTGCTGATCATGAAGTCCTGACTCAGATCCAGCTTGCCGATCCGCGTGTCGATATGTCCATCTGGACTGGTCCAGTTGTAAGCCAGCTCATATAGCCGCAGGTTCGGATCGGACTCGCTGGATGATGTCTGATTGAAGGCATATAGCGGATAGTTGCTGAAAGGCTTCCCTCTGAGATCAAGAGCACTGACTTCGAATTTACCCCAGGACCCGTCGCGTGCGTGGCTTCCGGAAAGCTTTGCCAGATCAAGCGCAACAGCCACATCTGTCAGACCGATATAGTGCTGGGAGGCCAAGGCGCTACCGGTCGGAATGGACCAGAGTTCCTCGATATCCTCAATGCTGACATCGACGCCGGCTTTCTGCCATTGTTTCTTCAGATCACTCCATCCACCGGGGTCCGTCAGCCAGTCCAGACTTTCCGCGGCACGCACCGGTTCGGTGGACAGAAGAAAGGCTGTTCCGACAATCAGCCCGCAGACCCGCCGACAGGATGGACAGGTCTTCCTGATCCTCACCATCCGACTGACCTGACAGGGAGAAAGATCATGAAACAGCACACCCATCGCCTGACGCTCAGAACACAGGGCAAGGGACTTGTCCCCATCACCCGGCCTGTTCTGGACTGGGTGAGCGGAACAGGCATATTCACCGGGCTGTTGACGCTCTGGTGTCCACACACGTCCTGCTCGCTCACCGTGCAGGAAAATGCGGATTCAACAGTGCGCGCCGATATCGCCGCTTTTTTTGAAACCCTCGTTCCGGAAGAACACGGTCGATACCAGCATTCCACGGAAGGGCCTGACGACATGCCCGCCCATCTGCGGACAATGCTGACGCAATCTGGCCTCACCATTCCGGTCATGGATTCCGGGCCGGTGCTGGGTATCTGGCAGGGCCTTTACCTTTTCGAGCATCGGCGGACGCCACACAGAAGAGAGATCGTGCTTCACCTTTTCGGAACCTGACCTGACTTTCAGGCACCAGACCTGATCCCTCCAGTCACCGGAGATGATGGTTCATTCACGGCGATGACAGCATCATCAGAAATAGACACCACATCTGTCGGGCGTTCGCTGTTCTGTATCTCCTGCTCCGCGATATTCACCGTCATCGCACGCAGACGACCCACCTCTTCGCGCACATCGCTGAGGATTTCCATGAGAGCCGTGTGATCTTCAGCCGCCCGCTGGTCATTGCCGCGCGCAAGAATGGCGCTGCCCACCATCAGAGCCGGAAGCGCCACCAACTGGATTGCATTGCTGACATAAAGCAGGCCGTCCTGCCATTGCGGTTTGAAGACCGGAAGGAGCGAAAACAGTATGAACGCATAGACGCACCAGATGCTGCCAAAAATGATGGTCATCCGGATTGCCAGACGATCATTGAATTTATCGAGCCAGCCCGGCGTTGCGGGAGTGGAATCGTCACGACGCCGATCGGTGTAGAACCAGCTCAGAGGATGCCAGATATGGCGGCTTTTCATGATCGTCCTGTTTCGTCTGTCTATAAAAGCCATTGTTCCGACACGAGGAGGTGACCTTGCTGCACACCTCCCTGCAGGACAAGCCAGACTTCTACATGTCTGGCTCCTGTTATTGCACAGGGTCCGTTTTGTTCAGAACCGACATTTCTGGGGACCAGTCTTTCAGGACCGTTCTTCAATCAGCGTCCGGTAGATGCCCAGATAATCCTCAGCCATGCGACGGGCCGTGAACCGTTTTTCGAATTCGTGACGGATGCGGACGGGGTCGAGTTTTTCGACACGGGGATAAGCGGCGATGGCTTCCATTTCACTCGTGACAATCGCACCCGTGACACCATCCTCGATCACCTCGGGCACGGACCCGTGACGGAAGGCTATGACCGGCGTACCGCAGGCCATGGCTTCGATCATGACCAGCCCGAAGGGTTCGGGCCAGTCGATCGGCATCAGCAGAGCGCGCGCTCCTGACAGGAAAGCCGGTTTCTGTGCGTCATTGATCTCGCCGACCAGTTCGACACCGTCGCCCAGCATCGGTTGAATCTCGCGCTCGAAATATTCGACATCGACCTTGTCCACCTTGGCCGCGATTTTCAGCGGCATACCAACCGCGCGTGCGATACGGATCGCCTTGTCCACCCCCTTTTCAGGACAGATGCGCCCCAGAAAGGCGAGATAATTTCTCGGGCCGGGCTGAGGCGTGAGCAGATTTTCCGGAAGTCCATGCAGGACGGTTCCAGCGTAACGCGCCTGTGGCAGAGGGCGACGCTGGCTGTCGGAAATGGAGACGATGGGTATTTGTGGGAAGGCGTCGAAAACCGGCTGCAACTCCATCAGATCGAGCCGTCCGTGCATGGTTGTGACAAACGGGATCTTCTGGCGGCTGAAATAGGTAAAAGGCCAGTAGTCCATATGAAAATGCAGGATGTCGAAATCATCGGTCCGTCGTGCGACCCGTTCCATGAGCAGCATGTGCGGTGCGATAGGATCGCGGATGGCCGGATCAAGCCGCAAGGCCCGCGGCCATACGGCATCGAGCGCAGCGGATGTCACGCTGTCACCGCTGGCGAACAGGGTGACATCATGTCCCATTTTCACCAGTTCATCAGTGAGAAAGGCTACCACTCTCTCCGTGCCCCCGTAGAGTTTGGGAGGTACGGCTTCGTGGAGCGGGGCAATCTGGGCGATACGCATGACCGGTAACTCCGCATGTTTATTGTTATTCTTCAGACACTCGCCATCCGGATCAGAGTGAACCTTTCCGGCTTCACTGACTTTAAACCCTACAGGACATACGATTTCCGTATTGCTGTGCGAGCTTTTCACTCATGCCACAAACGCTTAAACTCACCCAAAAGTTGACAGGACAAATGACGCATGAGCAGAGCCGCGTGAGCCAGGACAGCGAAACGACTGTCCCCGACATCGATCTTCCACAATATGCTGGCCATCCCGTGCGTTTTCTCATGCGCTATGCACGAAATCGTGCCGTTCCGCACGTGATGGTCTTCGGTTTTGTGGGGCTGGCCGTCTCCTGCGCCGTATTCTCCTCATCGTACATCAGATATCTGGTGGACACGATGAACCAGCATGTCGCCGGCACGTCCGTACGGCCGGTCTGGACAGCCGTCATCTGGCTGGCCGGCATCATCGCGGTGGACAATCTGTCCTGGCGTGTGGCGGGCTGGTACGCCGCCAAGACGTTTGTAGCTGTCACCGGCGACGTAAGGCGGGATCTGTTCCGTTATCTCACCGGCCACTCGACCGGTTATTTCTCCGATCGGATGCCCGCTGCTCTGGCAGCCCGTATTTCGACGGCGGGGAGCGCTTCCTTCACGCTGGAAAGCCTGCTGGCGTGGAATATCCTGCCGCCCTGCCTGAATGTTCTTCTTTCGATTGGCCTGATGATCAGCGTCAGTCCCCTGATGGGCAGCGTCATCACCGCTCTCGCCTTCACTCTCGCCGCCCTGATGTTCCGCATGGCGCGAGGCGGCAAAAAACTGCACTCTTCCTATGCCGGTTCAGCCGCCGACATGGACGGTGAAATGCAGGATGTGGTCGGCAATCTGCCGCTCGTCCGCACCTTCGGGATGCTCGGTTTCGAGCGGACACGACTGGCCGGACTGATCGACAGTGAAATGGCGGTCCGTGGCGTTTCGCTGCGCAACATGGAAATCCTGCGGCTTGTCCATGCAGTCCTGACTGCCGTTCTGACAGCAGGATTGCTCGTCTGGATCGTCTGGCTCTGGCAGAACGGCGCGGCGACGGTCGGCGACGTGGTCATGGTGGTCGGTCTTGGCTTCATGATCCTGCATGGCACCCGCGATCTGGCTGTCGCCCTTGTCGAAACGGTGCAGCACACGGCCCGTCTGGGCGAGACGCTTTCAACGATCCTGATCCCTCACGAGATGCGCGATCAGGCCGACGCACACGGGTTTGCTTCTCCCCCCAAGGGGGAGGTATCCTTCCAGAACGTCATCTTTCACTATCCCACCGGCCCGAATGTGCTGGAACACTTCAACCTGCATGTCACACCCGGCACGCGCGTCGGGCTTGTCGGACGTTCCGGCTCCGGCAAGAGCACCGTGCTGGCCCTGCTTCAGCGGCAGCGTTATGTTCAGGATGGTGCAGTCATGATCGATGGTGTGAATATCCGTGATCTGTCCGAGGAAGCGCTCCGGGGCTGCATGTCAGTCGTACCGCAGGATGTGTCCCTGCTGCGCCGCTCTGTCACCGACAATATTCGCTACGGCAAGCCTGATGCGTCTGACGAGGATGTCCGGGCAGCAGCCGATGCCGCGGAATGTACCGATTTCATCATGGCGCTTCCGGAAGGTTTTGCGACCGAAGTCGGTGATCGCGGCGTGAAGCTCTCGGGTGGCCAGCGCCAGCGCCTCGCCATTGCCCGTGCTTTTCTAAGGAACGCACCGATCCTGATTCTTGATGAGGCAACCAGTGCTCTCGATAGTGAAAGCGAGCATCACATTCAGGAAGCCTTGCACAGGCTGATGCAGGGCCGCACAGTGATCGCTGTCGCGCATCGCCTGTCCACGCTGAAGGATTTTGACCGCATTGTCGTGATGCAGAAAGGCAAGATCGTGGAAGACGGCTCTCCCTCCGAACTTGAACGGCGGGATGGCCCCTATCGCGAATTTCTGGAGTTGCAGGCTTTCGACATCCCGGACCTTTGATTATGGGAGTCCTTCCACTCACAGGAAATAAACAGGAAACGCTTCATGGCGAAGATGATCCATTCCATGATCCGCGTCAGGGACGAAAAAACGTCACTGGCCTTCTATGAAAAGGCTTTTGGTCTTCATGTGGCTGATCGCATTGCGTTCGACAGTTTCACGCTGATCTATCTGTCAAACGACGAGCAGACCTTTGAGCTGGAACTGACCGTCAATCATGATCGAGACCGTCCCTATGATCGAGGCGATGGCTACGGGCATCTCGCTGTGTCGGTTGGTGACATCAGATCTGAACATACCCGCTTTGAACAGGAAGATCTGAAGCCTGAACCAGTCAGGGAACTGGCGCATGAAGGGCGCGTGATCGGACAGTTTTTCTTTGTTGCCGACCCCGACGGGTATCGGATCGAAGTGCTGCAACGCGGCGCGCCGGGACGATTTGTGTAATCAATCCTTGTTATGAGAATACCGGCAAAACCAATAAACGGTATTCTCTCTGCTGCTTATAATAATTCAAATTTTTAGAGAGTCCCAAGACTTACTTCTTGAGGCAGAAGATCAATGTTACATGAATGTATAGTGACACCTCTCATTTTTGACAAAAACCTTTATTGAATTATGATAACTTAATTGTGGTAGGAAAAAAATATGCTTCACGACCTACGGGCTAATCCAGGCGTCGCTTTCAGGACCGGGTTTTATTTCGTGCAATCAAGAATTTATAATGATGGCCATGATTCTTTTGGTGGAGAATGCTCTGTTCAATGTAAATATTACGGTGCCGACAAGAATGGCTTGGCTATATATGAACTGGAGGTAACGGAAGGTAAGGGAGATTATTATTACCCCTATATCCAGACTCCGTATGGTGGCGTTGGCACATGTGTTGTCCCCAAAAATGCTCCCATCGGCACGCTTGTCCTTACCGGAGCAATGAATGGATGCAGCCTTCAGGTTAACGAGACAGATTCCGGCCTTCATTTTTATCACGATACAAATGGCCGTTCCATGGTTGGGAAATTGACACCCGGAACCGTTGTAGCGCGTGTGAATTACAGCACTTACGCCGGTCCAGGCAATTTACTAAACAACCAGTCCACTGCTGAATTCCCTGCAAATGTTACGTATTTAATCACCATTCGCGAGAAGGATTGCTGGGCCATTTATACCAGCACTTTTTTATATAAGCTGGCTCGCAACTCTACTTTTTTTGGTCTTTTACCAGCAGCCGGAAATAAGGAAGTCTTCAAGCCGGTGATTGCAACTCCGTCACGCCTTTTGTCCTCATTCAGAACTCGGGATTAACAAGAGCCTCGACGGAAAATTTCAAGCGTGAAGACAATGAAGGATCAAGAGAGAAGTCAAAAGCTTTCAGTCCAAACAGAAATGTTCCGGGTTACGTTAAATGGCGCTTCCAATTTGCGAGGTGAGAATCAGACGTTGCTTGCCAGACAGAGTAGTGACTTTAAACCAGAGAGCACCTGCCGGAAAAATTACCAACAACAGTATGCGCCGCTGGATATTTAACGCTAAATATATTTTTTACATTTACGCAAAACAGAAAAGCAGGAAGGACATAAGCCCCTCCTGCCTGTTTATTGGTAACTAAAAGATTCTACTCAGCGGCGACACGTACCGAATGAACCGGATTGTTTGAAGCAACCGGCTGATGCTGCGCACCAATCGGCAGGATCGGGTGTCCAAACTGTTCTTCCAGAACTTCCGCCATGGCAAGATACAGGGCGGAAGCGCCGCAGATCAGACCTTCAAAGCCTGCGAAGTGCGTGATGGCTGCATTCCCGGTTGCCTCACCCGCCACCAGCAGGCCGAACAGCACAGTCAGTGAGCCAAAGATGAACTGCAGAACGCGATTTGCTTTCAGGGTGCCGACAAACATGAAGACCGTGAAAATTCCCCAGACGCCGAGATAAGCCGCCATCGCAGCGGGTGTCGCCGGTGCGACAAGACCGAATTTCGGCAGAAAAATCAGCAGCACCAGAGAAATCCAGAACGCCCCATAAGATGTAAAGGCGGTGAGGCCGAAGGTATTGCCCTTTGGATATTCCAGCAGACCCGCGCACATCTGGGCGAAACCGCCAAAAGCCAGTCCCATGGCCAGCACTGAAGAATTCAGCGGCACGAAACCAGCGTTACAGACGTTGAGCAGAATAGTGGTCATTCCGAAACCGGCGAGACCGAGAGGGCCAGGATTGGCTAGACGACCCATAACCAGAGACTCCCGTAATACATGGAGTTGAGAACGAAGCGACTTTTCCATTGCGCTCCAGTTCAGACATGCTTGTCTGCTCTGCTCGATTTAACAATTAAAATAATAACTAAGATGCATCCGATATATATCACGTTACAGTGTAGATTATCTGCGTCCGCTGTCTGCCGCCACCAGAGGCAATAAAGGCGCCGCCGCTCCCCCGCGTCCGTAATTGGCCAGAACCTGTATTCCCAGAGCAGTCCACTTCCCGTCCTGAAAACTGAGCAATGGCGCGCCACTACTTCCTCTGGTGGCCGAACAGTCATGTGTGATCAGAGTCTTGCCTCCACCATCCACCGCCAGTCTACCCGTCATGCACCCCATGTCGGAGCGCACAATTTCACTGAAATCCTGCTCGTACCCTCCCAGAACCACATCTGTTCCGGGTGCAGGGAGACTGTCCGCCACGGCAAGCACGTCTTTCATGGTCGCGGCAGGTTCTGCGAGAAACAGGGTCGCCCGGTCAAAAGCTGCCGTCCGCGCTTCGTCACGAGGATCGTATTCTGGAGGCACCAGAAGACGAATCGCCCGGGCGTGGGCAGCGTACTGTCCCTTGCTGTAGGCGCGCAGAAAATGGACATCCTGCGGTTGGATATAGCGGCCTGTTCTTGGCAGGAAAAGGCAGTGCGCCGCTGTCTCAACGACCGTCGGCGCGACCAGAAAACCTGTGCAACGCCCACCCAGTTCCGTCTGGACCCTCCCTATGGCGCTCCATGGCAACGAGGTCATGTCAACAGCCTGACGATGGTCAACCTGGCCGATACCGGGCCGTTGCGGGACGGCCGCATGGGAATGCTGGCACAGGACAGTCGTCAGGACGCTGCAAACAGCGATCATGAACTGCGGGAAATGCTTTCGAAATCCTTTGAAACATAAAATCTTCTTCTGAAATTCACTCATTCTTAAATATTTTCCCGCTAGGTTGTCTTCATTGCATGAGAGCATTTCAATTGGAGGAAGCATTCCTCCAGAATTGCACACCAGAAAGCCCGGACATCCGGCGATAAGCGGGATGTCCGGGTTATTCACCCCGATGATCAACCCAGACTTTCAGGCCCGAAGCTCTCAGGCAGCAGTTCACCCAGCGTTTTCACCAGCAGCACCTGCCCAGCAGGGTCAATCATATAAACCGGCATCCCGGGAGCACCGAACTCTCTCAGCTTCTGTCGGCAACCGCCGCATGGGGTACAGGGACCACGCTCACCACCACAGACGACAATTTCGACAATCCTTCGTCCGCCCGAAGCAACCATCGCAGCGATGGCTCCGCCCTCCGCGCAGATTCCTTCAGGATAAGCGGCGTTTTCGACATTGCATCCGACATGAATGGAGCCGTCGTCACAGCGTAACGCCGCTCCGACTTTAAAAGCTGAATAGGGAGCATAGGCCCGCTCCCGAACGGCGGATGCCGCTTCACTCAGCTTTACATCGGGCAGCTTTACATCTGCATGTAGACCGGTGGTTGCCACAGCTTAGTCCGCGTAGCCCTGAGGATGCGCGAGACGCCAGTCCAGCGCTGTCCTGACCGTTTCATTCAGATCCGTAAAGCGCGGCTGCCAGCCGGTTTCTTGCATGATGCGGGCGGGACTTGCCACCAGCATGGCAGGATCACCTGCCCGACGCGGTCCTGCTTTCCACGGCACGGGCTTGCCACTGACATGCTCCACAGCCTGGATCACTTCCAGATTGGAGTTTCCCTTGCCGGTTCCAACATTGAACGTGACGCTCTTCTCATCAAGCAGTGGCAGGACGGCGAGATGAGCCTGAGCCAGATCTGTGACATGGATATAATCACGCACACAGCTTCCGTCCGGTGTCGGGTAATCCTGCCCGAACAGCGTCAAAGCATCCCGGCGACCCAGTGCCGCGTCGATCACCAGAGGCATGAGATGTGTTTCCGGACGATGGTCCTCGCCCGCCCGCCCCTGCGGGTCACATCCTGCCGCGTTGAAATAGCGCAGGCAGGCACTGCGGAGACCGTGAATCCTGTCAGCCCAGTAGAGCGCCTGCTCCACTACACGCTTGCTTTCGCCATAGGCCGAGCCGGGATGAACGGGAGTATCCTCGTCAATCAGCTTGTCACCTGCCGAACCGAACAGGGCAGCGGTCGAGGAAAACACGAATTTCTTCACGCCGTGACGCACGCAGGCGTCAATCAGGCCAAAACCCAGTCCACCATTGGCTGACATGTACATCATGGGTTTCTGCATGCTTTCACCCACAAGCGAGAGCGCTGCAAAATGAAAGACGCAGTCCCAGGGACCATCCGCCAGAACCTTGTCGAGCAGCGGCAGATCCGCGAGGTCGCCTTCGATGAAGCGTGCTCCGGCCGGAACTGCGGCGCGATGGCCTGTTCTCAGACTGTCGAAAACTGTAACGTCATGGCCTGCATCAAGCAGAGCCAGAACCATGTGACTGCCAACGTAACCCGCTCCACCCGTCACGAGAAATCGATTTTTCATTTCAATGCATTCTTTCACAACGCTACTGCCGGACCACGCCATGTTCCGGAAAATCCATCCCGAATGAGGTCGAATCATTTCATTACTGAAAGATTCTGCTAACAAGAATTCCTGCTGCCGCATTGGGTTTCACTTCCCTTGTCGCAGCGCAACCTGACCTCATCCACTATTCACCCCAGCCTACCACAATACGTGCAAACCAATAACATCTTTAACCTTCGCTATGCACTCACCTTGATTTAAGCCCTTGGAAACCCTGCCATCGTGTCCAGTCTGACCCACTTGCCCAAGGCTTCTCTCTTCCGCTGCCCCGCCGGATCGTTTGGCTGGGCTCCTCTGGCAAGCACTGCCAGCCTGTTTTTCCTGATCGGCTTTGTCACCTGGCTGAACGGACCACTGATCTCCTTTGTGAGAGTGGCGTTCTCTCTCTCGGATGTCGGTGCATTCCTTGTGCCGCTGGCGTTCTATATCGCCTATCTTCTTTTTGCTCTGCCAGCGGCCCGTATCGTCAGCCGCACAGGCCTGAAAAGTGGACTTGCTCTGGCTCTGGCCATCATGGGGATCGGCAGCGCCCTGTTCGGACAATGTGTCGGCCTGCGCTCCTACCCCGGCGCACTGGGCGGACTGATGGTCATCGGTGCGGGTCTCACCCTGCTTCAGGTGACGGTCAACCCCTATGTCAGCCTGCTCGGCCCACATGAACAGGCAGCCCAGCGCATCGCCATAATGGGGCTGTGCAACAAATTTGCCGGCATTCTGGCGCCCATCGTTCTGGCCGCCATAGTCATGCACAATATCAGCGGTGTGGCGGAACAGGCGCAACATGCTGCCAGTCCGACTGAGCGTGAGGCCATACTGTCCGGTTTTACCAACGCTATTTACTGGCCGTATCTCGGCATGGCGGCCCTTCTCGGTGTGGCAGCCTGTGCAGTTTTCCTGTCGAACCTCCCTGACCTGGACTCACCTGCGCCCCTCGCTCTGTCCCTGCCCGGATTTCATATCACGCCACGTCTGGGCTTCGGCATGGTCGCAACCTTTCTTTATGTCGGTATTGAAGTCCTCGCAGGCGACGCTATCGGGACGTATGGACAGGCGTTCGGCATGCCGCTCGACCAGACGCGGTTTTTCACCGCTTTCACTCTTTTTGCGATGATGACCGGATACGCGGTGGGGCTCTGCCTTGTTCCACGCGTTCTCTCGCAGGAACGCTGCATGATCCTGTCCTGCGCGGCTGGTATTCTCTTCGCCGTCGCTGCCTATCTGACAACCGGCTACGTGTCTGTCCTGTGCGTCGCTCTTCTCGGCCTGGCCAATGCCATGATCATGCCCGCCCTGTTTCCCATGACGATACGGAACGCGGGACACCATGTTCCTCTTGCGTCAGCCCTGCTGGTGATGATGTTTTCAGGAGGGGCCTGCACGCCTCAGATTTTCGTTCTGATCAAGCCATATATCGGCGTTCAGGCTGCTTTTCTTGTGCTTGCGGTTCCCGCCTATCTGGTACTGCTCGGGTATGGAGTTCGGTTTTCGACTGAACGAGGAGTGAGAAAGACTGTTTAAAAAGCTGATGAACCCGTAGGTTGGATATGGCTACTTCTGCTTAGGCTCAGGACTCATTCTTTGAGGTAGAAGCTGACGCTTTCTGCGATGTGGATTGCGGACATGAAGGTATGAGCGCAGCGGTCATATCGGGTCGCAACACGTCGCCAGTCCTTCAGCTTTGCGAACATGTTTTCGATGAGGTGGCGCTTCTTATACATATGCCAGCCGTAAGGTGGCTTTGATTTCCTGTTCTTCTTCGGCGGAATACAGGCGGTGATGTTCCGGTCTGCGAGAGACTGTCTGATCTTATTGCTGTCGTATCCCCGATCACCGATGACTTCCTCTGTCTCATCCGGCAGGTCCGCCAGCAGAACATCAGCGCCTTTGAAGTCACTGACCTGCCCCGCTGTCAGATGAAGGCGGACAGGGCGTCCCTGTCCATCACATATGGCATGCAGTTTTGAGTTCAGGCCGCCTTTTGTCCGTCCGATATGGCGGGGAAAAGCCCCTTTTTGAGCAGGGACGCCGATGTCCGGTGTGCCTTGAGGTGTGTTGCATCAATCATCAGGTGCTTCGAACGGCCAGCCTGCTCTGTCAGCGCGACGAAGATCCGGTCGAAGACACCCAGGCGGCTCCACCGGATGAAGCGATTATACAAAGTCTTGTGCGGACCATACGCTTTCGGGGCGTCTTTCCACTGAAGACCGTTGCGGATCACATAAACGATCCCGCTCAGAACACGCCGGTCATCCACGCGTGGCACTCCGTGCGCCAGAGGGAAAAACGGCTCAATCCGCTCCATCTGCCTCTCAGACAGCAAAAACACGTCACTCACAGCCTCACCTCCATCGGTAAGACTGTGAATCACAACACACCGCTCAGTTCAATAAATTAATAGGTCCTGAGCCTAGAGTTAACCGGGCCGGGATCGTCCGATGACCTGATCCATGCCCGCTTTTGGAGGGCGTTCGTGCTATTCTGATGCGCCCGGACAATCGTGCCCATGTATTGAATTGTCTTGATCTGCGACCAGATGCCGGAAAATCCGCTCGGTCACGCCATTTACATGCCATCGACACAGACAGCGGTAAAATACGCGGCAGCAGGACAAGGCGGAAAATCAGTTCAGCGTCGGCAACATCCCTGCCCGACAGTTACTGGAAATCAGGAGCCTGACGATCCCACGTCACAACCTTGCCAGGACCACATACTGCACCCTGAGTTCCGCCGAAGCCCCACAAGGTAGCCGGAACAACAATGCGATTCCATGGGAGAGAAGTCTGTATATAACAGGGCTGCTGAGGAGAAGCTGCATTCCATTGATCGACAGTAATGGTCGTGCCGGGACTCATGTAAATCGATCCTGCGGGAACACCCGGAAGAGCCTTGAGGACGATCTCAGGTTTGCCGTTCTGGAAATTTTCGATATGGCCGGAAAAAGAGGTTGGACCACTAAGAAGCATCTGCTGATTATTAAAGTCGAAGCGCGTTCCCAGAAAGGAAAGTTCGACATTCGATTCCTCATCAAGACCGGCGACAGCATTGTTATAAACAGTGCCGCTGACAAAGGTTGAGAGTTCCCCGGCATTTTTTGTGTCGGGTGGAATATAGATGCCAACATTGCCATTACCAATGACAACGCCATGCATATCCGCGCCCCAGACCCCACTCCCCAGAACAAGGCCATGATTGAATCCCTGCAAGGAGATATTGAACAGGGTCGTCGCCGCGTTCGTCACATTATCATTGCCAGGATAGTTCATGGTGATTCCGTCGATGGATTTGCTGCCATAAACCGCAAGACCTTCCAGGCGGTTGGAACCGGGATGGCGGGCGCGAGGAAACCCTTCCTCCGAAACGTAGAGGCAGGTGCCGGACGTCATCACACAGTCGAACACGGCATTGCGGAGAGTGACGTATTCAGGGTCAACTTTCAACGTTGCGCCGATGGTCTTACGCGCTCCCTGAAAATCGATATTACATGACCCGGTTCCGGCATAACACGCGTTGAGCTTGGACTGGATGGCAGGGCTGTCGTCAGCCCATGCCACCTGAACGCAGGTCACAAGTCCCAAGGCTGCCAGAAGAAAGCGATAGTCCATGATATTTTCACTCAATCTTTTTTTCCGGCTGTAACCGGAAATTTCGGGGTTGCCTCACGCTTTCTGTTCCGAATAAACTACTGAACTACATAGCGCTTCATGTTTTCGTCATGTAAGTGCGTTTGTATTGCGCGGGCAGGAAGACAGTCATGACCGGCAAGACATCCGCCCGGTTGACGATCTCTTCCAGTCTGGAAATGAATCTGCTTCCCTCACAGTCTTGCATGTCTCGCCTGTGGCGGTAAAGATTTTCGTCAGTATGTGGTTTACTCACCGAACATGACGGGAGTGTTGTTTCACGAACGATGTTAAAAAGAGCGACCGCCTGGTTTCCTTCATTGGCCAGCCTATGACTCTTCTGGAAGATGGTGATCCGGAGATTGGTGAAAACCGCGTCAAGGATCTAATGGACGTTGTTGATTCCTACATCCCGCAGCAGGAGCGTCTGGTTGACCGTTCGTTCCTGATGCCGACCAAAGACGTGTTTTCGATCTCCGGTCGTGGAATGGTTGTCACGGGTCGTGTCGAGCGTGGCGTTGTCAGCATGGGTGACGAAGTTGAAATCGTTGATATCCGTCCGACGACGAAGACGGCAGTGACCGGCGTTGAAATATCTCGCAAGCCGCTTGACCGCGGTGAGGCTGGCGACAACCTCGTGCCCAGCTTCGTGGCGCGAAGCGTGAAGACGTCGAGTAATACAGGAGCTTTTATCGAACAGGCTGTTTATTCCATTCTGAATCAGCCAATGGGATCGCTTGAAGTCATTATCGTGAATGATGCATCGCTTGGCGACACCAGAGAGAAATTGCTGAAACTTCCGAAAAGCGGACAGTCGTGTCTCATATCACAGCCGCAAAATTCTGCGTTATCCCGGACGCACTATACTTCTATACGGTGAGTCCAGACTCTCTTTCGAACTTGGACATCCCGGCCCGACAGTTTCTGAAAGCGGCAGAAAATCTGCTGAATTTTCACATTGCACGGAATGACAACCCCGACAGACTGATTGTCGATCTGATCAAAAAGAAATATCAGTCCTATCTCCAGAAGCACGTGATCGATTCAGCAAGATTTGGCGCTTCCAAAGCAGCTTTGCTAACTTTGCACAAAGTGCTTGCCGATACATATCTGAACTGAGGCCCGTACATTCTCAAGAACATCATTATCAAAGCAAAAACACGGCTCGGCTTCTGTGTTGGACAGATGAGGCGTATTGATCCTCCGTTCCTGCCAAAGATTCCTCTGGCGTAAACGACCTGCCGGGTCAGGTGGCAAGAGCAATGGATGATGCCACCTTGGCCATAGGCTGACGGGTCATCATCCGCACACGGGCAATCGCCGCAATCGTAATGGCGATCATGACATAGAAATCAGGCATGCCGATCGTTGGCGCGGAAGTAAGGGCAGCAATAAGCCGCCCCAGAATGGCGGCTATGAAGCCTTCTATGACTAGAGAATAATCTCCCCCAGGAGCAGCATTCAGAGCGGCTTTAGCTGCCAGCATAAGGCGTATATCAAACATCAGCAGAGCAACGCATCCAATGATACCGACACTGGCCAGTAGACCGGGCACCAGGCTGGATGACCGGTTGCTACCCCATCCGGTGCCAAGCCCGTAAGTTCCCATGCAAGCAGCCATGGCATCGGTGTCCGCCTGGGTCCGTTCCTTGTAAGAGGCTGAATCTTTTTTGCTCGCCGTCCCCTCACTCACTCTCTGGACTCCAGCGACAACTTGCGGTGCAAATGTGACTACCATCAGACCGCTGACCCCCACGACGACAGCACCAATCATGGCGAACTGGGCAAGACGCCCCAGCAGACGGCCTGCTCCGGTTGCGACCACCATGAACGGCAGAAGGATCATACCGATTGCTACGGTGACAAATCCGGTCGTGGAAGTGGTGAGACAAAGACCGAGAGTGGAAGCGATAATAAGAGGTTTAATGGTCGGAAATGTATAACCTTTGATTGTCAGCCAGATGCAGGAGAACATTACACCAGCAAGATACGTCGCGCAGGCGGATGGCTCCGTGAAACTTCCGTTGATACGGGGTACCGGACCCGCCATCTGCCCGTCGAGAACAGTCCACGCCGTATTGGAATAGAAAAATTCCTTTGGAAACGGCACGCCGGCCATGCGGGACGCGAACTGCCAGAAGGCGATAAACACTACCAGCCAGCCAGCCAGCACGAACGCACCGTAAAATTTCCTCATGTCGATCAGTGGCCGGGTCAGATACTGCGCCCCGAAAATCATGAGGATGATATTGACGACGAGATAACCGTCCTGACTGATATTGCCGAAACTCGGCGCCAGCAGGACCTGCACGCCAGCCGCATCAGCTTTCTGAGGCCAGACAAGCACCTCATTATGAAACAGCCGGGGCATGACCAGAGATCCGAAAACGGCCCAGGCCCCATTAAAAATCATGGGGGCAGACAGATACATCACTTCCTTTTGCCCGGGATAGCGTGCGCCAAGCATTTTCTGCAGGGATACATACGACAGAAAAGCCAGTCCCGGCACCAGCGACGGCTGAATACAAAGACCGCCGAGAATCAACGCAGCGGCGGCAGGGAAAATACCACCGATCAGAATAAGCTGAAGCAGACGGTCCGGTCTGGACCACAGCAGCAGACAGAGCGGGAACATGATCATTCCCATAATAGGAAGCGTCATCGGGTGATTGCCTCCTTATCCCTGCCGCACCTCATGATCAGAATCCCCTGTCCTTCGCACCACAAAAACGACGACGAACGCGCTGGATGCTCTAGCACGTTTTTTTCCGTAATCCGTATCCATCAGTTCTTCCCTGCCGTTTCATCTACAGCCTGCTCCCCAGTTCCCTTTGAGGGATCGCCAGCACAGTATCTGCCGTGCGTGATGCGCTCTCTCCTTTTCATCAGCGAAGCCTCCATCACCAGCCCGTTCGCATCCACCTTTCCGGTTCCACCGCCACGGAAGATATCAACCCGATTATCCGACCGCACAGACGCTGGTGTCTGGCCTAAAACGTGCAGCGGTATCGAGCGCCACTAGGGCCCGCTTTTGGAAACTCTCAGAAGACCGCGCAAGCACAAAAAAAGAGAGTTCAAAAAGACTTCAATAGCCTGTCCAGGTAATCCAGTTCCTCTTTCGGACGCGTCCGATCGGAATCCCTGCGCCGTAGTTCTTCCTCAATAGCCTGCGCCCGTTCACGTGACATCTTCTCAGGCAGACGATCTCCCGCATTCGGGTTGGTATCCGCGCCCTCACCCGTAGAACGACCCAGCGGATCACGGTCAGCATTCTGCCCGTCACCGGACTGGCCTTCACCCGGATCACCATTCTCCTCGTCGCCACTGCCGGATTTCCCATCCTTGCCCTGACTGCTGCCTTCACCAAAGGACGGCAGGAAACTCGTGCTGCCCGAGCCGCCTCCCTTTCCCTGAAGAGCCTTACGCATCTGGCTGCGTCCCTGTTGCAGAGCCTTGAGCGCGGCTGTTTCCGCTTTCACGGCATCCGGATCATTGTCCGCCGCCAAAGCATGGCGGGCATCCTTCATGGCCTTGCCAGCTTCGCCAAACGCAGGAACCTCCTTCCCTGAAAGTTCCTTGAATTCACTCCCAAGTTCTTCAGTCGCCCGCATCAGGGCGTGCTGGGCAGCTCCATCCGACCTTTTCTGGTCAGCATCCGCAGCGGCCCGGTCATTTTTATCGGCATCCGGTGGCCGGGCTGGTTCCTGAGCGGCGGGAGGCTGCGCTTCGCTCTCAGGCTGTTGCGGCGGTCCACCAGCACCGTCAGGCGGCACGAGGCCAAGTTTCCGCAGCAGTTCGGACGTGGACATGGCCCCAAGATCACTGTCCTCCAAGGAGGGTTGCGATGCGGCACTCTGGTCGCGCCGCCTCTGCTCCCGGTCAAGCCGCGCCTGAGCATGATCCAGAAGCGAACTCTGCTGTTTCACCAGATCACCGAGACTTTCAGCCTGCTCCTTCAGCTTCTGCTGCGCCATCATCTGCTGGGCCAGCTGGGCCATATCCTGTGGCGTGGCGTTGCGCATCTTCTCGATGGAATCCTCAAGCTGCTGCAGCTTGTCCATCGCGCCATCCTCGTGGCCTTCCGCCGCGTCTCCCTGCAACCGTTCCATCAGCTTCTGAAAAGCGCGGTCACCGGATTTCGTAAGGCCGGGCAGATCGGGAATGGCGGTCCCGTCACGTATGGCCTGTTCGGCCAGCGCCTGCATCTTGCGGTCGATGGCGGCACGCAGCGCATCCATACGCCGTTTCAGTTCCGCCTGATCCTCGGCCCCATGAGCATTGTCTTCGCGCATATGTCGCAGTTGCCCGGAAACAGCTTCCTGAGCCGCCCGGACATCAATGGACGCCTGAGCAGACTGCTTTCCACCGCGCAGCTGATCCTCAATATCGAGCGCGAGATCCCACAGCCGTCCCACGGCTTCATTGCGGGCGTCACCATCCTCCACGTCACGGTTATCGAGCAGAGCGACAATGCTCGTCAGATTGAGAAACGTGCCGGTGTTCTCATCGATCGGCCCGGGCGTCTCTCCAATTGCCGCCAGATCCTCGGCGGCGGCATGACGACGCTCATCTCCCAGCGCCAGACGTCGCCTCAGGTCAAGCACGGCCTTCGCCACAGGAGACTTGAACGTCCGGGACCCGAGCCTGAATGTGACAATCCTGCTCCGGGCAACCTTCTTGCTGACGCTGGTCGCAACCAGTGTGGCGGACACTTCCTCACCCGCCCAGGGATCATCCGACAGATCCGGGCCAGCTACACCTTTTGCACTGATCGGACGGCCTTTCAGAGAAATAGGCACTGTCAGAACCCGGCTTTTGGTCAGTAGCCCCGGATGAGCCAGCCTGATTTCGGCGACCAGCGAAGCAAGCCCGTAGGCGTGATGCGCATCGTACGGCAGTCGGGTCCGACGACCGCCCTTTTCTCCACCGGGATTTGGCCCCCATGCCACCTGCGGCAGAGCGTCCGGCGTGACCGTCAGTTGCCAGGAAGCCAGCGTACGGCCACGGCTGCCCACCACAAAGGACCCGGACTGATCGAGCTCAGCCTGAATCCGCCATGAATGCTGACCGAGAGCCTGCATGGTTTCGTGGCTGAAACCACCATTCAGGTGAGGCCTCGATTGCGTGCCGGTGACCGTTGACACCAGAACCGAGCCCTCAGGCACGGCAGGAACATGCGCAGCCCCGTCAGCCAGAAAGACCGGAGCCGACAGCGCGTAGGGTGGCGGCGTGATCCAGGCCTCGACATGCGGTAGCGGGACATCGGGATCGTCAATGCCCGGAATAAAGGCGGCGGTCAGACGTCCGGGAGCATGGCTTCCGGCCCATACACCCGTGCCGACAAGGGCAAGCACCACAACGGGCAGGAAACGGTTTTTATTCAGACGAGAGAGTTCGGGCCAACCGGAGCGAAGCGGCCCCAACGATTTCAGCAACCGCTCCTGATAAGCGCTCCAGAGAATCTCTGAACCCACCCCCGACGAGCGGTCCATCATGGAACCCAGCGGCCTGTTCCGCAGACCGGACACCTGCTCGATCCGCCGATCCACTTCCATCTGGGACGGCGGGATATACTGCTTCAGTCCACGCCGTCCGAGCCAGACGACCGCGCCAAGACTGCCAACTTCGACAACCGCATGCAGCCAGTCAGGCATGGTCTGCGGAATACGCAGGAACCCGGCGACACAATAAAGACCCGCGACAGAGGCTGCCGGGGCGAGGAGGACCGCAACTCTTTCCACCACCAGAACAGAACGTGCTTTCCTGCGCACATCAGCGAGATCCGCCGCCCGCTCTGTTTCGTCAGGCAAACCTGTGTTTTTGATCTGTTCCGGCGGGGCGATGCTCATGCCTCGACACGCATTCCTTCAGACAGGATTTCATTCGCCCACAGATCCTCGACTTTCTGGCGAGGCCGGATCACTGACCAGCGATCGCCATCGACCAGAACTTCAGCAGCCAGCGGACGGGCATTGTAGGTGGAACTCATCACGGCGCCATAAGCACCGGTATCAAGGATCGCGACCCGTGCTCCCCTCTGCAGCGGCGGCAGGCTACGGTCTTGGGCAAATGTATCGCCGGTTTCGCAGACCGGGCCGACAACACAGGCTTCTTCCGGGGCAAGGACGGCGTCATGCGCCGAGAGAGGCAGAATTCCATGCCAGGCTTCATACAGCGAAGGCCTCAACAGATCGTTCATGGCCGCATCAAGAATGATGAACGGTGAACCCTCCGTGACCTTTTTGCGCAGGATCACGCTTGCCAGCAGAACGCCTGCGGGGGCAGCAATCCAACGTCCCGGCTCGATGGCCAGATGCACGTCGAGATCACCGAGTTCGGAGCGGATCACGCCGGCCAGCGCCTCAGGCGAACCTTCACCCTCATCACGGTAGCAGATACCGAGACCACCACCACAGTCCACAACCGTCACCGGCAATCCGGCCTGACGCGTCACGCGCACGAGTTCCGCAATCCGGCCATACGCCGCCCGATAAGGCTCCATCGTCAGAATCTGACTGCCGATATGCACCGCGTAACCGACAGGTCTCAATCCAGACAGTTCCGAAGCCAGACGATACAGTCCAAGAGCCTCATCATATGGAATCCCGAACTTGTTGCCCGCGACGCCAGTGGTGATCTTGGCGTGCGTCTTTGCATCGACGTCAGGATTCACGCGGAGAGCCACGTCGATCTCACGTCCCATGGACGACGCCACACCCGACAGAATCTCCAGCTCTTCAGCACTTTCGACATTGATCTGGGCAATGCCCTCCTGAAGAGCGAGCCTCAGTTCGGCGTCGGTTTTGCCGACACCGGAGAACACGATCCGCGATGCCGGGATGCCAGCCTTTCGGGCCTTGATCAGTTCGCCGCCGCTGACAACATCAGCGCCCATCCCTGCCTGTGACACGATACTCAGCACGGCGAGGTGGTCGTTCGACTTCACCGCGAAATGCGTCGAAACCGACAGTCCCGCCGACTTCATCGCATTATGCAGTTTTGCAGCTCTTTTTCTGAGCGTGTCAGCACTCATGACCCAGCACGGCGTGCCAATCTCGTCAGCTATCGCCTGCAGGGGCACCCCATCCAGCATCAAACCACTGCGCACATCAAGCGACAGGTTCGAGTGAGTCGCCAGCAGCTCGCGAACAGTAGGATCAGGGGTGGTGAAAACGGTCTGGTCAGCCATAGTGTCACGTTACCGGCTCAGTCGGAACTTGCCAATCGGATGAATTTGCAAAGGTTCCCTACGCCACAAAAATGGCAGGGGCCTGTCATGCGGCAGTCCCCACCTCACTCGACTGCATCAGCTATTGAGGATGCCGTTTTCCTTCAGAATTCCCAGAGCCTGCCGGATACGATGACCATAAGTGTGGTCCGCCATCGTCCGGGCCTGAGCTTTCTTCGCCGTCTCGATACGGAGGTCACCGTTGTCGATATACCTGTCGACCAGTTCCTCGAACTGCTTGCGGTTCGAGAAGGAAGGAATTTCCTCTTTCGTATAATAGCGCCGGATTTCGTAGGTATCCTCATGGAACACCTGCAACGCACCAGCCGCAGCGGCTTCATAGGTGCGCGGACCCGGTGTGGATGGGGAAATCAGGAATCGCTTGTTCTCGAAACTCAGGCTGCGACCGAGGTTCAGGACCAGCTTGGACCGCTGATAGAACTGCACGAGCTGTTCTTTTTCCAGACGGGCATCCGAGAACCCGATGCCCAGTTCGCCCCAGCCCGGACCAATGATCTTGATGTTCAGATTGCGCAGGGTCGGCAGCAGACCGCGGACAATGTCCTTGCGGTTTGTGAAAGCCACGCCACAGAACAGTACGTCGATGTTCCGCTCAACGGTTTCATCGATCGGGCGATAATGCAGCTTCGGGCAGGCTGCGAGCGGCAGATGCCAGACATTGTCACGGGTATAGAAGTTCGAACCCCAGCGCTCGCAGGAGAACACTGCGTCAAAGTCCTGTCCGATGCGATAGTTCGCATCCTGCTCGTAAGGATCTTCGGTCGCCCAGAAAACGGTCGCGGCGCCGATCTTCTTGGCTTCGCGATTGATTTCACCGAAATAGGTGCTTTCCGGCAGATACGAGCCGATACCGAACACCACGGTCGGTTTCAGAAAACGTATCGCCGCCGCCGCGCCGCTGATGTTGGCCGCAGTGACATTTTCCTCGCCAAAGCATTCGGCCCAGCCCGCCATGATCGATTCACGGATCTGAACATTGGCCTGCGATTCAAAACGTCCGCCACTGCAGATCAGAACCCGCCCGGAATATTCGCCTGTCTTCGCCATCAGTCTCTCCAGTCCTTATCGGGTCTTGGTTGATCTCGTTCGCAACGTCGCGTTTTCATTGGCGTGCGCCTTCCAGCACAGCCGCCACCGCAGCGTCAAACCGGTCCGGAGCACAGTCTTCCGCAAGCCGCTTCAGAGCTCCCTCACGGATGTGGCTCCAGAATGTTTCTTCACGATAAAGCCGGATAACAGCATCAGCGAACACGCCCGCGTCTGGCGCTCCACCGGATACAATATCCTCTCCATCCGTCCAGCCCAGTTGAGCAATCAGAAGATCGCTTGCGACAACAGGCAGACCGAAGGAAGCGCTCTCGTGAATTTTGTAAGGGATGCCCCCGCAAAGCGCGTCGGCGCAATAAACACCCGGTGCGCATCATAAAACGGCTCCAGATCTTCCACTTCGCCGACAAGATCCAATCCTTCAAACTCATTCAGGCATGAAAGATCGACCTTGCGGGAGCGCGAACCCACTACGGTCAGCCGGACTTCGCTTCCCAGTTCGGCCTGCACCTTCGGCATGACCTCACGGCCAAACCAGATCAGCGAATCAAGATTGGGGGAAGCCTCGTCCACAATTGCACCCACGAACAGAAGGTCTTTTCTTTCAGAAAAGCTCCTTCTGGTGGAACGCGCCTGTAGTGAATGGCCGATCACGACGACATTCGGGTGTCCGGCACGCCGGATAAATCTGGCCTCCCTGTCGGTAACCGCTATAATTTTCTGACAGAAATAGGCGCAGTCGAATTCCTCCCGGAGCGCCAGGTCGAGAGCATTCGGCAGAGACGGTTCAGCCAGCCCCAGCACTTCATCCCGGAGAATGCGACGGGGACTGATAACGGCTTCCGTATCAAGAATGAATTCGGTTTTCGGCAGATAACGACTGTTCTTGTGCAGAACCGGCAACAGTCTGGCCAGGTTATGGGTGCGCCCGACCCACACCAGATCAAACGCCCCTGCCCGCTCTTCCAGAAATCTGTCCAGATCCTCGGCTGAACGATCAAAAAGCACCTCAACCGTGTCAGGAAAATCGCCATAGACGCGGCTGAGCGAATGATAATGCGCATCGACCGGAAACACGGTCACAGCACATCCCTGACGGGCCATGCTGCGTACGATATCATTTGACCGGACATAGCCCGACCCAAGGCTTCGCAACGGGATACGGTCTTCAACAAAAAGGATGCGCAGTCCGTTTGTCGGACGTGACCGGGCAAGAACGGCGTTTCCTGCATGGGCCGGGTACTGCCCGCGCAGGAACTCGGCCTGTCTGGACACGAAGATACGACGGTTCCTCTGCATCAGCGCCAGCGAACTGCTTGAGCAGGACGAACCGAATTCGAGATGTTCAATCACGACAAACGGATCGTAGACCACCCGGTATCCGTTCTGGATGATACGCACACAGAAATCGGACTCTTCGAAATAAGCCGGAGCGTAGGCCACATCAAAGCCATTTAGCGCCCTGGCAATGGCTGTCGAGACCATCAGGAACGCACCCGAACAGTAATCCACGTCCCGAACGAAGTTGGCTTCAGGGCAGTTGGGGTCAGCGTCACGCAGATAGCCATACGCGCTGCCGTCACGCCAGATGATCGATCCAGCTTCCTGCAACCGTCCATTTGTGCGGATGATCTTGCCGCCAACCGCACCGATCTTCGGGTCAGACGTTAAACGATCCAGCGCGTTCTGCACGGCTCCCGGCGCCAGCTTCACATCATTGTTCAGGTACAGGACAGCATCCGCCGAGACCATTTCGAGCGCCATGTTGCAGGACAGCAGAAAGCTCGCATTGTAGTCGAGATGCCTGATTGTGGCCCCTGAAACATACTCTTGCAGCCGTCGCGTCTCATCACGGGATCCCGAATCGATGATGATGAGTTCCAGCGCGCCGGGAAAGCAGTCGCGCAGGGAGGCCAGCGCCATCAGGGTCAAGGGAAACTGGTTGTACAGCACCATGATGACGCTGACCGCAGGCGTTCCTGTGTAACTGAAATCCAGCGTTCGGCGACCGGCTTCCACCAGAAGACCAGCCGCTTCCCGGCAGAACATCATCTTGGAATGGGCTTCGTCCAGAACGCCGTCGTCGCTGCCGACCTCCTGCCGGTGCTGGGCTGCGACCCAGTGTGCGAACGGATCTCGAAAGATGCCACAGCCCACATCGGCCCGGACCATCGGTTTGGCGGCATAATCCACCAGAGCGATCTCCGGTGAAGGCTGTCTGCCCTCAAATGCGCCCGCCGCAAGAAAGTGATCATAGCCGGACCGGAACTGCCCTGCTGCGACGCACGCGCCAACATCCGGATAGCGCTCCCGATAGAATTCTTCGGAAAAAGCCGCCTGTGGCGAATAACCCGCAGCTTCACCTTTGGTCAGATAATGATGCAGGGCGCAGGAAAAGGACCGGTCAGCAATCAGCGTCCTGACTTCAGGATACCGCTCAAGATACCAGACCGGATCGAAATACCACGACGCCCGGAAGCGATCTGCCTCACCGTCCAGATTGTCGATAAAACATCTGAATACGCAAAAATCCGCTCCCCCCTGTCGAGCGACAGAGGCGCCAAATACAGAGGGATCGAAGAACAGGCTGCCTGCACGAAAACCTCCATCTCCTTCGGAGAGATAGTGGTCATAGCCATTCGCAAGACCTGCCGCCTTGAGAACTGCCCCTGTCAGATCAGGCTCATGGGTCCGATAAAACTGTTCAGAAAACAGCCAGTGAGGAGCATGGTTACGGTACCCCTGCTGCACATAATGCTGAAAGCCGGACTGTATCTCACCGTCTGCGATGGATGCCGCAACATCCTCATGAACAGAGCGATACCAGCCTTCATCGAACCATCGGTTGGGCGCATAGCCCCGCCTCTGACCGATGGCCCTATAGTGACCGAGCGCATTGGCTCCTATACCGGCAGCCAGATCACGCTTCACGCCAGGATAAGTGGCGACATACCAGTCACCATCGAAATGATGCCACGCGGGTATCCGTGCCGCCTCGCCTCCATGCCATTCAAAAACGGCTGGACCACTAAATATCGCGTCACTGAGCTGCATTGCCGGCGCTTATCCAGACTACCGCTCAGTGTTCAACAAGGTCACGTACGGTTTCAGCACAGTATTCGACAACCGTTTTGACAGGCGCCGATTCCTCTACAGTCCGAACCTGATTGTCTTCACACAGTATGCGAATGCCTGTCGCCTGGAAGCCGACCTCGTCGCCGACCACGTTCAGCAGGCCGATACGATGCCAGCCATTCAGGGTTTCGTTGAAGCCTCTTTTCAGGCTCAGATTACCAACAAAACCGACACATAGCGGCGCATCGTGGAAGATGGTCTGCACATCCTGACGAATCAGGCGCGAAGTGGCCATGAAGATCGGCGCTCCGGTTTCCTCATTCACCAGCACAACATACACCTGCCCCGCACGTGAAAGACCACGCAGGAATGCCCAGCCCCGAATGATCAGGTCGCTTTCCGGCAGATCCCTTTCATGGTGGCCACCGTCCTCGATCAGGCCGCTGAAGTGATCAATGTAATATTGCAGTTCGCCTTTGTATTGCTGGCCAACCACGCTGCCGAGCGCACAGAGCTTGACGCCTCTCAGCACACCATCGCTTTCCGAGACGCGCTCGAAATCACGCAGGATCTGACCGTTCGAAGGGGGCAGGCGAGCGATACTGACAATACGGCCGCCCTCAACCTCGATCTGTACGGACGTCAGCTGGAATGCGCCCTTGCCATGCACGACATTGACGAGGCCGATGCGGAAGACCCCCTCACACCATTTTCCACGCAGGGCAACCTGTGCGGAAAACCCTGAACGGCGGGGCGCGCCAGGGAACAGACCCGTAACATCCGAACGGACTTCACGTTGCGTCGGGATAAAGATCGGCGGGATATCCTCCTCACCCATCAGAACCGTATAGAGGTGCCCGGAACCGGAAACACCCGGCACCACATACCATCCGCGAATGTGGAACTCTCCTGCCGCGACGAAATCTTCATCTTCATACTCGGCGAAGACATGGCGGCAGACATCGTCGATGTAATATTCCGCACCCTGAATCGAATACCAGTCCGTGACCGTTTCCGGAAGCTCGATGGACAGATCACGCGTTGTCGGTGGATCGAAGATATGGCGCGGCGGAGCCTGATTTTTCCAGGAAGCATGCGGCAGCAGATGCACCTGCCCCACATCGAACTGCACATTGCTGCTGCCCATGTCGCGGCGAGGCGCCACATCCCGATAAAGCTGAAGCAGCGCATCGCCATACTCGCGGGCGTCAGTCCACAGATGCGGTCCGATATTCGCCATCAGATCCTTGCGAACCGCTTCGCTGCAGCGGATCAGTTCAAGACGCTGCAGAACGTCTGCGGGGCTGCCGATAGGAACCTTGAATCCGTTGACGCCGTCTTCGACACGGTCGCCAAGCGCACCAACATCCGTAACAATGGGGATAAGGCCACTCTGCCAGGATTCGGAGAGTGAAATACAGTAGGTTTCGGGCCAGATCGACAGGTTGAGCGCCACATCCGCGATCTTCAGAGCCTCGACATCACCAGCGGAATAACGCCCGTAAACATGCACATTGGTTTTGTGCATATTGTTGAGAATACCTTCATACTCCGGATGGACATATCCAAAGATATGGAACTCGAAGAGATCGGAATTGGCCATCTCGATGATGCTGAGAACAGCATCCGCACCCTTGGTGCGCAGGAAGTTACCAATCACGGCAACACCCAGGCGACGGCCATTCAGCGGCTCATAGGTTTTTGGCGCGATGGGAGACGTGGGTTCCGGAGAAGGAATACCCAGCGTCAGGCTGACTTTCTTCTCAAGGTGCGGATAGATTTCGTGGGTCAGGTCATGTGAGTGTCGCGTCCCGAACAGGATCACATCCACCGACTCAAGCATTTTCGAAACAAACGCGCGACGTGTCTGCTCGCCACCGAACTCGACATTGTCAGAGCGTTTCATGGAAATATCGGCGGCCAGCACCCACTTCACCTCTTCCTCGCAATAGCGAAGCTCGTGGTTCAGCAGGTTGTAGCGGGACGACAGCAGGAAAAAGTCATGCGCCGAGAACACGACGCCGACACCATTCGCCTTGGCGATGATGGGAAGAGAGAGACAGTGATGCCCCAGATGCTGGAAATGCACGATGTCAAAGTTGTACTGACTGATCGCGGCTGAGAACGCCATCTCCTCCGGACCGTCGCACATCGTGTCGAGCCAGCCCGTGTCGGGCACATCAAAGCTCTCGATCTCACGACCGCTGGCATCTGTCAGGCGGCACATACCGTCACGGTGCAGCCAGTAGAAGAATTCAACGTCACGCAACAGCATGGAGGCGATGGTCTGCTGATAGACCTCAACCCCGCCCCAGGCCTGCTCATGAATTGTGGAGTGAGTGCACATCAGCACACGCAGACGGCCACGACGCGCAGGAACGGATGTTTCTTTGGAAACGACATGACGGCCAAAATCGGCACCCGTCACTTCCATCATCTTCCGCAGACGATGATCATACAGGTGAGCATCCAGAACGGCTTTCTGGGCGGCCGTCGCCTGCTTGCGGCGAAGAGATTTGTTGGCCAGCAGGGCGGCAATATGCTCGATCACACCCTCGACCGAACGCGACATGCTCGCACCGGCGACTTCATGGATGTAACGCTCATCAAGCTGCTCGCCCGCTTCGACAACCTGAGCCGTGCCGGCAAGCCCAAGCTCGTAGAATCGCGGTCCAGGGGCTGTGGCCTGCCCGACGTCACCATGACTGGCGTAGTCACGGAACATGGTGAGCGTCACCGCGCTGGCATTGGCGAAGTCGATAAAGGCTTCATGGCTGATGGGGCGCTGGATCGCTAGATCCACAAGGTCGGCAGGCAGAGGCGGCAGATATTCGTTACCTGGGCAGACAAGCTTGATTCTGGCGTCCGGGAAGGCCGTGATGACACGACGAAGGGTTTCGACGCGATTCGGCCACATCGTACCGGCGAAGAAGATATCGTAATCGAGATCGGCTGCGGTCTTCACCTTGCGTTCATGCAGTGAAAGACTGGCCGCCAGAGGCAGGTAATGCCCCTTGCCCTGATAAAAATCGACACAGGAAGGATCGTTCGTAAAGACGTAGTCGAAGAGACCGATGTTATCGACATTGAAGGACACCATGAACGGGTCTTCAAACGCCCAGAAAATCATTGTCTTGAAGGCAGGCCTGACCCGACGCATCAACTCCAGGTTGATGCGCTGGCCGTCAATGCAGATCAGAACGTCATGTTCGCCCTGCGCAGCCAGACCAGCAAGAGACATATTATCAGCAACGACAACATTGCTGTCACCAAGCACTGTTTTGGCAGCTCGTTCAAAGGCAAGCGTAAGGTAGTAGTTCGGATTATGCGTGTAGTTCGTATTGTATATGACTGCCATTGACCTACGCCGACGTTTCCGTCTTCGCCTTCCCTGAATAACTACACAGATCGAACATCAATTCTTTTTGAGACTTTACCGCAAACACCTGCCCGGCAAAAGACCTGCGCTTCAATCACTTACCGATCGTGTACAAAAAAAATGGCATCTCAATCGAGATGCCATTTTCCATAGTCAGACTAAGATAGCCTTAATCAGGCGTCAGCACTCCGACGACGGATGGCTGCGCTGAGGATGTCACCCAGCGACGCACCGCTGTCAGAAGAGCCATACTCGTTGATGGCCTGCTTGTCTTCGTCCTGCTCACGACCACGGATGGTCAGGGCAAGCTTGCGGGCTGCACGGTCAACCGAGACAACCTTCGCATCGACGCGCTCACCGACGGCGAAACGCTCCGGACGCTGCTCAGCCTTGTCACGAGCCAGTTCCGTGCGACGGATGAAGCCGGACAGAACGTCGTCGACCTTGACTTCGATGCCGTTGGTCTGAACCGCCGTCACCACGCAGGTCACGATCGCGCCCTTCTGCACGCCCGTCAGGACGTCAGCGGCAGGATCTTCCTGAAGCTGCTTGATACCGAGGGAGATACGCTCTTTCTCGACATCCACGTCGAGGACCTTGGCCTGAACGACCTGACCCTTTTCGTAGTTCTTCATGGCTTCTTCGCCAGCTTCGTCCCATGACAGGTCGGACATGTGAACCATGCCGTCGATGTCCGCGGACAGGCCGATGAACAGGCCGAACTCGGTGATGTTGCGGATCTCGCCTTCCACGATCGAGCCAACCTTGTGCTCTTCCGCGAACTGCTCCCAGGGATTGCGCTGAACCTGCTTCAGGCCGAGGGAGATACGACGCTTCGTGCTGTCCACATCCAGAACCATGACGTCGACTTCCTGCGAAGTAGCGACGATCTTGCCCGGATGGACGTTCTTCTTCGTCCAGGACATTTCGGAAACGTGCACCAGACCTTCGACGCCCGGCTCCAGCTCGACGAACGCACCGTAATCGGTGATGTTCGTGACGCGACCCGTGAAGCGTGCGCCCGGCGGATACTTGAGCGCCACGTTCTCCCATGGGTCAGCCTCAAGCTGCTTCATGCCGAGAGAAATGCGCTGCGTATCCGGGTTAAAGCGGATGACCTGCACGCGAACCGGCTGACCGATCTGCAGAGCTTCGGACGGATGGTTGATGCGCTTCCAGGCGATGTCGGTGACATGCAGGAGGCCATCGACGCCGCCGAGGTCCACGAACGCACCGTAGTCGGTGATGTTCTTGACCACACCGTCGAGGATCATGCCTTCCTTCAGGCCCTGGATCAGCTCGCTGCGCTGCTCTGCGCGGGTCTCTTCAAGAACCGCACGACGCGAAACGACGATGTTGCCGCGAGCGCGGTCCATCTTCAGGATCTGGAACGGCTGCGGAACGCCCATCAGAGGGGTTACATCGCGAACCGGACGGATATCGACCTGACTGCCCGGCAGGAACGCCATGGCGCCGCCGAGATCAACCGTGAAGCCGCCCTTGACGCGACCATAGATCGTGCCGTTGACGCGCTGGTTGGCCTCGAAAGCCTTCTCCAGGTTGGTCCATGCTTCTTCGCGGCGAGCTTTCTCACGCGACAGAACGATGGAACCATCACGGTCTTCGTAACGCTCGATGTAAAGCTCGATGACATCGCCCGGTTTGACTTCCGAGGCAGCGCCCGGAGGGCCGAACTCGCGCAGGGCAACGCGGCCCTCGCTCTTCAGGCCAACGTCAACAATCGCGAAATCATCGGTCAGGCGGACAACGCAGCCCTTGACCACCGATCCTTCAAAGCCGCTATCCTGCCCGAGTGTTTCATCGAGCAGCGTTGCAAAATCTTCACCGCGAAAATGATCGGTGGCTGTCTGTGTGGCTGAAGCCATGTAGAAACTGTTTCCCTGTCAGGGCCGAGACCCCGACATGTCTGCGCCCTGCATACAGGATGCTGAACGACTTGCCCGCAGTGCCTGAAGCACCCGCCGGCCTGCTTTCCTTACCTGTCGCCCGCGACCACCGCGTGCGACTGCGGATGAAAGACACCCCGCCTCTTCTCTTGTCAAGAAAATAACGGTTTCTGCGAGAACAGACCGCAATCAGGACTATGACAGGAGCGTGCAGCCTGCGTTACGATCATGTGCCTGATCGAGGCTTTTTCCATCCAGTGAACTTGTTTATTCATCTGCCGTTCTTCAAAAGACATTTCATGCAAATATCTTCAGGAAAAGGACTTGTGAGTGGTGCTGCGGCCCTTCATGCGGGAAAGAATATCATCGTGACGTCTTCTTTCTGGCCTTTCCGCGTGAAGCCGCTGACAACAACCGCCAGCCTCCTCATGCTCACGGGATGCTCCCTCCGTGGCGCGCCCTCCTTTCCTCTGGTGGGAGCCTATTTCCCGGCATGGATGATGTGCGCCATCATCGGCATTCTGGCCGCCGTCTGTTTTCGCGTGGCTTTCCTTGCGCTCGGGATTGACGCCATCCTGAGATTCCGCCTCTTTACATACGTCTCTCTTGGCGTGCTCATAGCCCTGCTTGTGTGGGCGCTGGCATTCGGACCCTGACCCATGCAGACTGCCGCTACGCCTGAAAAACAAAAAAATACGAACAGACCGGGCATCGTGATCGCTGCTGTCTGTGTGACGGCCGCCATCCTGTTCGGGATTCACATCTCGCATCAGGACACAGCGTATCCATCCACGGACAGCGCCTCCATCGATGCCGAGTTTGTGCATGTGGCGTCTGTCGTCGGTGGCCGTCTGGTCGAACTGCATGTGCAGGAAAACCAGCACGTTCATAAAGGTGATCTGCTCTACCGGATCGACTCCGAACCTTACCAACTGACACTAAAGCAGGCGGAAGCCAGCGCGGCTCTGACGCAGGCCGAAGTCGAACATCAGCAACGTCTGGTAACCATCAAGACGATCGAAGCGAGTTCCGCGCAGGATCAGGTCCATCGCGCGACCACCAACCGCGACCTGACCGCCCGCACGGTCCGACGCCTCGCTCCTCTTGCACAGAATTCCTACATTCCCATGCAGGAATATGACCAGGCGCAGGTCATGGCGCATAATGCGGAGATTTCACTGACGCAGGCGACACAGCAGTCTGTCGCGGCCACGACGGCCATTGGTGACCTGAAAAGTTCCATTGCCGCCCGTGACGCCAGCAACGCCGCCCTTGCCCGTGTGCGCTATGAACTGGCGCAGACAGAGGTGCGGGCGCCTGCGGACGGATATGTCACCAGTCTGCATGTCAAGACGGGCGAGGTCCTTGCCCCGGCGCAGGCTCTGTTCACCCTGATCGCGGACGACGAATGGCATGCTGTCGGCAACCTGCGTGAGACCGATCTGGCCACCGTCCATCCCGGTGACTGCGCCACGGTGTATTCCATGATCGACCGCACGCATGCCATTCACGGCGTGGTCGACAGTATCGGCTTCGGCGTCATGTCGCTGGATTCGGCCGGACTGGCACGCGGGCTGCCGCTCGTGCCGCGCCAGATGGACTGGGTCCACGTCGCACAGAGATTCCCCGTCCGCGTCAGGCTGGACCATGCCGACCCGACTTTGCTCAGGATGGGCGCGACGGCGACTTTTGAGATACGGCATGGCGCGTCCTGCCACTAAACCGGAGTTTTCCCTGAGAAAACCCGATCTCCCACGTCTGTGGCGAATGGTGTGCAACCCTTCGCCGGGGCGTCAGGGCCACGCGCTGGGTATGGCGGCCGGATGCACGGTGACTGTGCTTGTCGGCGAGATCTGGCAGGTTCCGGACCTCGCCGTCCCTGCCCTCGTCACCATGGCGCTGTGGCAGAAGGACCGTGTGACCAACGCGCTGGCGGGCATTGCGATCAATATCCTTATCGTTCTGCTGCTGGCTTTTGTTTATCTCTGGATACGGCTCACACTGGATAACCCGATGGCTCTGACAGCCGCCATCGCCGGGCTGTCGTTCTGCTTCTTCTTCCTCGGCTCGGCCAGCAAGCTGAAGCCGGTCGCCTATATGCTCGGCCTGATTGTTGTATACGGTCTCATCGCCATCGATCAGGTGCCGGTCGGCGAGATCATTACCCGGGCCGTTCTTTACGTCGACCTTTTCCTCGCCGTACCCGGCGTTGTGATGCTGGTGATCGGCCTGCTGATCTGCCCATCGCCGCGCACAATAGTCATGCAGGGGATTGCCGCCCGTCTGCGCATGAGCGCGACCCTGCTTTCGAGCGCCGATAAAGTCACGCATGAGCGCGCCACCGATCTTCTGCGTGAAGGAGCCGCCGGGCTGGTCAAGTCCCTCAAAATGGCGCGGCTGGAAAAAATGTGGTCATCGAACGAGTTGGCCCGTCTGGAGCAGGCGGCCAACGCCAGCGAAGGGCTTCTTTCTCTGGCACTGGTGAAGTGGCAGTCGGAAAAAGACGCGCGCCATGAGCCACCCGTTCTCCTGATCGATGCGCTGAACGCTTCCGCCACCCGGTTCGAAAAAGGCGTCTGCCCGGAAAGCGCCGCCAATCCCCTGCTGAATGATCGACAGCCTGAATACCGTGCAATGGCGGATATTCTAGAAATACTCACCGTTCCGCCGCCCGAGAAAACCAGCGAGAAGACTGACAAGAAAGCACCAAAAAGCGGTTTTTTTTCAGCGGATGCTTTCACCAATCCGGATCACACCCGCTTCGCCGTCAAGGGGACGGCGGCGGTCATGCTCAGCTATTTCATTTTCAGCATTCTGGACTGGCCGGGTATCCATACCTGCATCATCACCTGTTTCATCGTCGCCCAGCCGACAATGGGCGAGATGATCTCCAAGCTCACGCTCCGCATTGTCGGCGCGCTGATCGGCGGCGCAATCGGGATCGGCGCCATTGTTTTCGTGATTCCTCACTTCAATGACATCACATCGTTCCTGTGTCTGGTTTTCGTGGTCTCCCTGCTGGCGGCATGGGTCAAGACGGGTGACGAACGCATCGCCTATGCCGGGTTTCAGATCGGTATCGCCTTTTATCTCACCGACCTGAAGGGCTATGGACCGACAAGCGACATGGCCACGGCGCGTGATCGTATCCTTGGCATCATGCTGGGCAATTTCGTGACCTACGCGATGTTCACCAGTTTCTGGCCCAGCAGCGCCTTTAACGGTATCGACGCCCGCCTGAAGACCATCGTGCAGCGGCTGGGGAAACAGCGGGACGCGGTGACGTCTTCAGACCGGCTCGCCTGCGCAGTCAGCGTTCAGGAAGCCATCTCACTTGCCGAGCGGCAGAGTGAATACGCCTTTGTGGAACCGGACCACATGCGCGCCGACATGGACCATCTCGAACAGTTGGACGGTCTGTTTCATGAGGCCGAAATCGTCAGCACCACTCTGCTTGATCCCGCTGCCCGACCGCATGCGGAAACCCGCCTTGCTCATCTGGAAAGCGTCCTTTCATGAATCGTCGCACTGCGCTCGCCCTGTCCTGCACCGTTTTTCTGACCGGATGCGCGACCTCCGAGCTTGCGACCGCCCCCCAAAACCCGGACAGGCCATGGGCTCCCACAACGTCCGCATCGGGAGCCATCATCCCCTCTGATCAGGGAGAAATCCACCCGCGCCACGGGCTGGTTCTTCCTGAGGGATTCACCCTTCCATCCAACAAGGATGTCCTCCAGCACGCGCAGTCTCCCGAACTGATCGCACGGCAGGATCATCCCTACTCGCTGGCGGAACTGATTGACGTCGCGCAATCCCGCAATCCCGAAACACGGCGCGCCTGGAACACCGCGCGGGATGCGGCCCTTGCCGTCGGGATCGCCAAAAGCATCTACCTTCCGCAACTGACAGCCACGGTGGTCGGCGGCTACACCCACAGCCATTCTTCGGATTCGAACGCATCCATCAGTGCTGGTGGCCCAATCAGCGCCCTCATCAATGACGGTCTTGGCAATCTCGACCACTATACACGTAACAATGGCGGTGGCGGGTCAGGATCGGGTGAAGTGCAGACTCTCGGCATGCAGTGGCTGCTCTTTGACTTCGGAAAACGGGAAGCCAGCATCGAAGCGGTCAAGCAGATGCAGGTTGCCTCCAACATTCTGTTCACGGCCGCTCACCAGAAGATCATCTATGGAGTGACGACGGCCTTTTACATGCATGCAGCCGCCGAAACCCGTCTGCGTCTTCTGAAGGAAGCGCTCGCCAACGCCCGTCATGTGCAGGCTGCCGCGGAAGCGCGCCTGAAACAGGAACAGGGCACGATCGTTGATGTCACGCAGGCCCGGCAGATCACGTCGCAGGATGAACTACGGGTCGTGCAGGCTGAAGGAGAGGACCAGAATACCCGTCTGGCCCTGATGACAGCCATGGGCGTGTCGAGCCAGTCGGACGTTGCAACGCTGGATGTGTCCGGTCGCCCTCTTTCGCCGGATGACGGGCGGCTGACGGATGAGATGGTCAGGACCGCCGTCTCGCGACGTCCGGATGTCCTTGCGGCCTATGCTGCGGCGCGGGCTGCCGACAGTCGGGTTTCCGCGGCGAAAAGCGAGTTTCTTCCAAAGGTCTTTGTCTCCGGCAACGTCGCCTACACGACCGGTCGCCTCGCTCTCTCGTCTGTGCCGGGTATCGGCAATGATTCGAATCCCACCCTGAACCTGTCCAGCAACCGTTTCAGCAGTCTGATTCTGGGGGGCATCTCGGTGCCGGTTTTCGACGGCGGGATGCGGGCGGCTTTTCTCAAGCAGGCCGAGAACCAGTCGGACAGCGCCAACGCCACGTTGCAGCAGACCGTCAACGAGGCGGTGCGTCAGGTTGTGGTTGCCGAAAACGCCGTGCACACCAGCCTGAGCGCCTACACCGCCTCGACCCGGCTGAAAACCGCTGCCCAGACAAGCTTCAACGCCGCTTTTACGGCCTATCGGAGCGGCGTCGGTTCCATCACGCAGGCGACGATCGCCCAGAACGGCCTGCTGGATGCCACAATCAGTCAATCAGATGCCTACTTCGCCGCCCTGATCGCCGCGACGAGTCTGGCTTTTTCCACGGGCTCGCTTGGCGGAGCTCCAGCGTCTGGAAGTGGAGATTGATCACAAGAGATGACAATCCGTTACAATTGATCCTATAGGCTCATTCCTGCAGACCTTTCCGTATCCGTCGTCGAAGGAGTAAACAGACCCCATGGTCAACCGTGCTTCTTTTCCGGACAGCCCTGCGCTCCAGACCTGTGCGTCGTTCCCAGCCGTGGGCAACCATCTGGCAGGCGTTTTTTTCGTCTCCCCGCCTGTCCGGCGTCGGGAGCATGAGGAACCGTCTGCCCAGTGCTGAAATTCACCACTCTTGACCGCTATACGATGCGCCAGCTCTTTCTGGCGCTCGTCGCCACGACTGGCGGCCTGTCAGCATTGATCTGGCTGACCCAGTCGCTGCGCTTCGTCTCGCTCGTGGTGGGGCGCGGCCTGTCGCTTCGGGTCTTTCTCGAACTGACGAGCCTGATGGTGCCGTCCTTCGTCGCCGTGGTGCTGCCGATCACGACCTTTGTCGTCACGCTGTTTGTCTATCACCGCCTGTCCGGTGACCGGGAACTGACCGTGATGCAGGCTGCGGGGCAATCTCCTTTTGCGCTCGCCAGACCCGGCCTGATCTGCGCGACCGTCGCCATGGTCGTGACGTTCGTTCTCAATCTGTGGATCGTTCCGGCGTCCTATCACGAGTTCAAGCAGTACGAATTCCAGATCCGCAACAAGATGGCCGCCTTCATGTTGCAGGACGGCGTTTTCACCAAGGTCTCGGACGCGCTGACGGTCTATGTGCGCGAACGCGGACATGACGGCTCCCTGAAAGGCATCATGATCGAGGATGACCGGGTGGCGAACAGCCGTGCGACGATCTTTGCGGAAAGAGGCACGATGCTGGTGTTCAACGATCAGCCGCGTGTGGTGCTGTATGATGGCTCCCGCCAGGAAATCGACCACCGCACCGGGCGACTGACGATGCTGCTGTTTGATCGCAACACCATCGATCTGACCTCCAGCAAGAATCAGGAAAACCGGTCGAGAGACGCCTCCGAGATGTCCCTTGCCGAACTTCTGCATCCCGATCTGACGCAGATCAATATACGCGACCGGGGCAAACTGGCCGTGGAAGGATGGCGGCGCATCACCACCCCGTTCACCGCCTTTTCCTTCGCCATGATCGCTCTTGTCGCCATCCTGCGGGGCGCCTTTTCCCGTCACGGAAACATCACCCGTCCCCTGGGAGCCATCATGAGTGTTGTCGGACTGCTGGCCCTCAATCTGATGCTGCAGAATCTGGCAGGACGGAACATGGCTCTGATCCCGCTGATTGTGCTCGAGTCAGCTGTTCCCGCCTTCATCTGCGCGGCTCTTTTGTTCGGTCCGGAAATCAGGGCCAGTCGTGAAACTGCTGTGGTCACCCGGCAGGCGCAGGAAGGCTGATCATGTTTTTCACGACCGTACCCGTGACTCTGTCCATCTATATCGCGCGTCAGTTCATGTTTTCCGTCCTGTCGATGACGGCGTTTCTGACCGGAATCGTCTGCCTGTTCGACTTTATCGACCTGCTGAGGCGCGTCGCCACCAAGACCGACGTGCCAACCAGTCTGGTGACCGAGATCGCGGGCCTGCATATCCCCTACTTCTTCATGGAGATCATGCCGTTCGGCGTGCTTCTGGGCGGGATCATCTGTTTCTGGCGCCTGACCCGCTCTTCCGAACTGATCGTCGCCCGCGCCGCGGGGATTTCCGCATGGCAGTTTCTGGCGGCTCCCCTCGCCTGCGCACTGGCGATGGGCGCGCTGACCACAGCCGGCGTCTCGCCTCTGTCCTCGATCATGTACGCACGCGCAGAAGCGCTGGACGAGCAGTATCTCCGGTCAGGCGGCGGCCCCCTCACCATGGCGGGGGCATCGCTGTGGCTGCGTCAGCTCGACACGGAACTCGACGCGCACGGCGTGGCCATCCTGCATTCGCGCGATACCCATCTCGACGGCGCACTTCTGATGATTCATGATATCAGCGTTT
Organism: Acetobacter aceti; assembly: GCF_002005445.1. Lineage (NCBI taxonomy): Bacteria > Pseudomonadati > Pseudomonadota > Alphaproteobacteria > Acetobacterales > Acetobacteraceae > Acetobacter > Acetobacter aceti. The sequence goes on along the minus strand of NZ_CP014692.1, from coordinate 1,652,847 downwards.
TCCGTCTGGATCATGACGGGAATCTGCTTCTCCGCATCGAAGCACCCTCCGGGCATCTTGCTCCGGGACACTGGGAACTCGACAACGCCAGCGAGCTTCATCCCTACGAATTACCTGGCGCCACCCGGACCATCACCCTGCCGACCGATCTTACGCTCAATCGCGTGCAGGAAAGCTTCGCCTCCCCTGAAACCCTGTCTGTCTGGGCGCTTCCGAATTTCATAGCGATGCTGGACAGGTCAGGATTTTCCTCGATTCGGCACCGGTTGCATTTTGAGTCCCTGCTGGCCCTTCCCATCCTTGCAGGAACCATGTCTCTCGTGGCGGCGGGCTTTTCCATGAGGCCAACCCGTCGCGGAGGTGTTGCCAAAATGATCGGTTCCGGGGTCGGCGCAGGGTTTCTGCTCTTCACGGTCTCGAAAGTTGCTGAACAATTTGGTAACTCGGGAGCCTTGCCGCCTCTGCTCGCGGCTTGGGCACCAACGGGCGCAGGGCTCTGTCTGGCTGTCTCGCTTTTACTGCATCTGGAGGACGGCTGATTGCCCTTTCCCGCACCTCGTTCCGAGAGACAGCTTTCGCGTCGTATGCGGCGCATGAGGGCTGCCCTTATGCGACGTTCGGGAAGCACAGACCTGCGCTGTGAGACGGCCCACATCGGCCACCGTTTCCTGTGGGTGAGTCTGGGTCTCGGCTCCGTAGCGCTTGCCTGCGGCCTATTCGCGCATAAGGCGCACGCGCAGTTCAGGCCGTCTCCCACGCATTTCAATCCGGGCAGCAGCAATCCCAGCTCCAAGAGTGAACCGGCCACCTTTCAGGCTGACCATGTCAGTTACGACGATCATGCGGGCGTCGTGACATGGACCGGCAATGTGCAGGTCTGGCAGTCCGACCATATTCTTCGGGCCGACAAGATTACCTATGACCGCAATACAGGGATCATTGCCGCGACCGGCAATGTCGCCTCCAGCCAGCCGGACGGGTCCGTTCTGTTCTCTCATTATGCCGAGCTGAGCGGTGACATGAAGAACGGCATCATGACGCATGTGAATGCGATGATGGTCGATAACGCCAAGCTGGCAGCCAACGGCATGCGGCGCACGGACGGCAAGGTCAACGACATGACCCGCGCCGTCTATACGGCCTGCGAAATCTGCGCGAAGGACCCGACCCGCGCGCCGTTCTGGCAGCTCCGGGCCTATGGAGCGACGCAGGACATCGAGCACCAGAAGATCGATTTCCGTGATACCTACATGGATATTCTGGGAGTTCCGGTCTTCTATCTTCCCTTCTTCTCCATGACCGACCCGTCGGCCAAGCGTCACAGCGGTTTCCTGATTCCCGGCATCACACCTCATGACCGTTATCTCGGAACCTATTTCACTGTTCCCTATTACTGGGTGATTGATGATTCTTCCGATCTGACGGTGAAGGCCCTTTTCTCCACCAAGACAGGCCCGCAGATCAGCGCCCAGTATAGAAAAGCGTTCAATTTCGGCATAATTCGCGTCATGGGCGGCCTAGCCTACGACACGCACAAGTCCGGCGCCTACACAAACGGATTTGGTGACTCTGTCGGCTCCCAGGACGACCACGGCATACAGGGCTACCTGTTTGCAAAAGGGATGTTCTCGCTCACGCCCAAATGGCGCGCCGGCTTCAATGCGCGTGTCGCAACGGGCGCAAACTACATGCGTGACTACCGTGTGCCGGGCTATGGCGGCGACACTCTGAACTCCGACGCCTTTATCGAAGGCTTCGGCACAGGTTCCTATTCAAAGCTCGACGCGCAGTTCTATCAGGGCCTGAACCGGGGCGTCATTCGTAACAACGAACTGCCGTTCGTACTGCCTCATTACGAGTACAGCCTCCTCAACCAGCCAGATATTCTTGGTGGACGACTGGCCGTCAACACCAATGACTTCTATGTCTATCGTAATCAGGGCACGCGCGATCAACGCGGAGAAGTCCAGTTGAACTGGGACCGGCCGTTCCGCAGCAGCTGGGGGCAGAAATTCCTTGTCACGGCGCGGCTGGACGCCATGCTGTATCATGCGTCACAGCTCTACCAGCAGCCGAACTACTATAATTACATGAAAAGCACGACTGCCGGTCAGGTTGTTCCGACCCTGGCGGTCAAGATGAACTGGCCGTTTGTCCGTCAGTTCATGAAAGGCCACGGAAGCCAGATTCTGGAACCGATCGTGCAGGCGATCTATGCCCCGAATCAGGGAGCGGGCGTTAACCGTCGCATGCCCAACGAAGACAGTCTGAACTACGAATTCACGGATTCAACACTGTTCGCGCTGAACCGGTATCAGGGCACAGACCGGATCGACGGCGGCCTGCGCGCCAATGTCGGCGTCCACGGCAACTGGACGTGGAACGGTCACACCGTTGACATGCTGGTTGGCGAAAGCTTCCAGGAGCATGTCCAGCACAACCGCCAGCCCTATTCCGGCCTTGATCACCATCTCTCGGATATCGTGGCCCGTGCGAAGATTGATCCGTTCCGCTATTTCAGTGTTACGGGACGTACCCGGATCAGCCCTTACACAGGCCGGGTGGACTTCGCTGATGCGCTCTTCAACGTCACTCTGCCTCACGCCGGGAACCTCCCCCGTGTCAGCTTCTTCGGCGGGTATGTCAGAGAGCCTGTGACGCCGTACTATTATTACGTGAACGACTTCCGCAACGGTGGCTCGCCGCCTTCACTCTATTACGCTCCGACAAACGAACTGAGTGGTGGCGCTTCAGCAAACTGGCGGAACTGGCACGGATCGTTTTTCGTACGCCGCGCACTGTCACGACACAAATTCGCGTCAGTTGGCGGCAATATCGGCTACATGAATGACTGCTTCGGGCTCGATCTTATGTATCTGAAGCAATACACCAAGATCGGCGGCCAGCAGCGCTATTCAACGGTGCTGTTCACACTGACGCTCAAGACAATCGGCGCGTTTGGCATCAAATAAAATCATGAACCTTCTGTTTGGCCGCCCGGGTCCACTTCAAAAATTTACACGATTGGATAATGATGACAGCTCCAATCGATCAGGTGAGAGACCAAGCTGTATGCGACTGAGCCTTTCCGTGACAGGTTCCGCCCTGGCCCTCTTAGTCGCGCTGGGTTCTTTCGCCAGTCTGCAAGCTAACGCAGCCACGCCGCGCCACCACCACCAGCAGCCACAGGCAGCGACGGATGATGCGTCCGCCTCCTCTCCTGAACAGGAAGAAAAGCAGGCGGCCGATACGCCGAAGCTTGAACCGCTGGGCAGCAAGCAGGACGCCATCATCGCCGTGATCAACGGCCAGCCGCTGACACAGCGCGACGTTGATAACCGCGGTCGCCTGTTCGTGCTTTCCACTGGACTGCCCCTGAGTGAGGACATCATGCAGCGGCTGCGACCACAGATCGTACGTCAGCTGATCGATGAACGTCTGCGCACGCAGGAAATCCTGTCCCGTCACATTAACGTCTCTCCCGAACAGATTGCCGACGCCATCGGCAATATCGAAAAGCGCAACGGCATGGAGCCCAACGCGCTCCGCAACAAGCTGTCGCAGGATGGCGTCTCCCTGACCACGCTGATCGACCAGATCCGGGTCCAGATCGGCTGGATGCAGGTTCTTCGCCAGGAGCTTGGCGCAAAATCCAGGATGACCTCCCTTGAAATCGCCCAGCGTCAGGAGGCTCTGAGCAGACAGCAGGGGCGGCCGGAATACCTGATCAGCGAGATCTTCGTTCCTGTTGCCGATCCGCGCCACAGCGAAAACGAACTGAAATTCACCGAGACCATCATTCAGGAACTCCGTCGTGGAGCGCCCTTCTCCATTGTGGCGGCGCAGTTCTCGCAGGCGCAGAGCGCACTTGATGGCGGTTCATTGGGCTGGGTTCAGGAAGACAGCCTCGACCCGGAAGTGGTCGCAATGGTCCGCCAGATGCCTGAAGAAGCCATTTCAAATCCCATCAAGGTTGCGGGTGGCTATGTTATCGCGACAGTCATGGGAAAGCGGGTCATCGGACATCAGCCGGGAACGCTGCTTGACGCCAGACAGGCGTTTCTTCCATTCAGCGTGCCTCTGAATCCACAGGCTCCGACGGACCAGCAGCGCCAGATGCTGGAAAAGGCGGTACGCCTGACACAGACGGTGCACTCCTGTGACGAACTTGCCGCCGTCAACAAGCAGATGGGGGAAGTACGCCCGTCCAATCCGGGCGAACTGCAGCTTGAGCGACTGAATCCCCAGATGCAGCAGATTCTCGCCGGACTGCCGATCGGAAAACCCACGCGTCCTCTGGTTTCCCAGGAAGGCATCGACATCCTGATGGTCTGTGGCAAGAAGACCAAGAATTTCGCTGACCGTTCTCCCAGCGAGATCGCCGATCAGCTACTGAACGAGCGTGTCGAGCAGACGGCCCGCCAGCTGGATCGTGACCTGCACCGCCGCGCCGTCATCGACATGCGGACGGCGGCGCCCTGATCAGTGACAGATATTTCTCCCCGGGAGCCTCTCTCTTCCGTTATCAACCGCCATAATCTTGCCGCGCGTCACTCTCTGGGGCAGCACTTCCTCCTCGATCCCGGGATCACCGAACGGATTGTCGAACTGTCCGGCCCGCTTGAGGGTCGTCATGTCGTGGAAGTCGGCCCCGGACCGGGCGGCCTGACACGGGCGCTTCTCGACAGTCAGGCCGCTTCCATCACGGCCATCGAGGTCGATTCCCGTGCTATTGGCGTGATAGAGGAACTGGTTGCTGAAGCCCCTGACCGTCTGAAAATCGTTCAGGCCGATGCGACTGCACTGGATCTTGCAACACTTTGCCCGGCTCCGCGCCGGATTGTTGCCAACCTTCCCTACAATGTCGCGACGCCCCTTCTGATCGGGTGGCTTCGGCAGGCAGCTCAGTGGGAACGGCTGACGCTGATGTTCCAGCTTGAAGTCGCGGAACGGATCTGCGCTGAACCGGGCAGCGAGCATTATGGGCGACTGGGAATCATCTCCCAGTGGTGCGCCAGTTGTTCACAGGTGATGCGTCTGCCGCCGGGCGCTTTCTCTCCTCCCCCCAAAGTCTGGTCTTCCGTTGTGGAAATCACGCCTCATGGCGAGCAACCATCCCCCGAACTGTTTCGTGCCATGGAAAGTGTGACGGCGACAGCATTCGGGCAACGCCGGAAAATGCTGCGTGGATCGCTCAAGGGCATCGGAGGCGAACGCCTTCTTCAGGCTGCCGGGATTGATGGCTCCCGCCGGGCGGAGACGCTGGATATCGCGGAATTCGATCGTCTGGCGCGATGCTTTCTTGAAACAACCCCGTCCGGGAAACGCTGATCGCAACAACGTCTGTTGCGTTTGAGCTGATAACGCAGAGATACTCATCTCCTGTGTCATGACGGGGGAATGCCTGTGTCTTTCTGGCTTAATGAAAAACCGAACATCGTCATCGCCCATTCGTCGTTCGACATCAAATCAATGGTGGACGCATGGGATGAGCCAACCAAGTGTGTCTGGGCAAAAACCAAGACCGACCTCGTCCCCGCACTGGCTGATGCGGATATCCTGGTGACGATGACCCTCTGGGAGCCCGGCTATCTTGCGCTCGCTCCCCACCTGAAATTGCTTCAGACCATGACATCCGGTGTCGAACAGTATGACACGGAAGCTTTTCGTGAACGCGGAGTGCATCTGGCGAGCGCACGAGGCGTGAACGCCAATGCGGTCGCTGAACATGCCGTCGCCCTGATGTTCAGCCACTCCAGAAGATTATGGGAAGCCAGAGACGACCAGCGCCAGTCCTTCTGGCGCAAACTCGCTCGCACCCAGGGTGAACGGCGTCATGAAGTCGCTGGCACGCATGTCGTGATTGTCGGATTTGGGGCAATCGGCGCGAGGCTGGCGACTGTGTGTCTTGCACTTGGCCAGACGGTCACTGTTGTCCGCAAAAATGCGACTGCCGGGACTGGGCCCGCCATCACCACTGTTGCTGACGATCAGCTTCCGGAAGCAGTAGGCAATGCGGATTACCTGATCCTCGCCTGCCCCGCAACGCCGGAGACCAGAGGACTGATTGACGGAAGAATTCTCAGCCTGATGAAGCCCACAGCCTGTCTGATCAATGTCGCCCGCGGTTCAGTAGTGGTGGAATCTGACCTGATCACGGCTTTACGGCAGAAGCAGATCGGCATGGCGGCTCTGGATACGTTTGAGCGGGAACCGCTCCCTGAAACATCGCCGCTCTGGTCCATGCCGAACGTTCTGATCACGCCGCATGCCGCTGGCGATACCGTGGCTTATGAAAGTCGTGTCGCGAATATTCTGCATGATAATATCAGACGACTGGCTGAAGGAAAGCCGCTCATCAACCAGATCGTCTAACGGAGAAGGCGTTACCCGTTCTGGAGTAAAGTCTGCCCAATCTCAGTCTTGCAGAAACGTCGTTCCTTCATGCGCCACGAGGAAGTCATGCATGTCAGTGGCATGTTCTTCTTCCTGCGCCAGAGTTTTTTCAGGCATGATCCGTGTCGTCGGATCCCTGTCGCTGAAATAGCGGATCAGTTCGCTGTAATGCTCCGCCGCAATCCGTTCAGCGATAAGGTTCTGCTTGATCATCTCGACCAGATTACCGGGTTTGCCATATTCGGTGGCGGAACGTGTCGCCAGTCCGGCCGGGCTCATATCGGGAATACCGCCCAGATGATCAATCCGCTCTGCGGCCCACAGTATATGCGTCTGTTCTTCCTGCGCATGCTTGGCAAATTCTGCGGCGATGCTCTCGCTATTAATGCCTGAAGCGGCAATGGCGTTCATCTGATAACGCAGGGTACAGACAATCTCGGTTGCAACCACAGCCTGACGCAACTCGATCGTCTTATCGACATGACCCACATAGGCTGGCGTCAGCGCCCGTCACCAATCGATTTCTTCGGGCGTGCCCGCAATGTTTCGAACTCGGTAAGAAACGTATTTTCTTTTCAGGGTGTTGCTGCTCGCATGATTTCACTCCTCTTCTGTCCTTTTTCCAACGGGACAAAAGAGGAATGGTTTCAAATCATGTCACAGACGTTCGTTTCGCTCAGCCCTGACTTCCGCCAGCCGTTCAGAACGAAATCCTGTCGCCACGACATACAACTCGCTGGAATCCTTGCGGCTTGCCGGTGGTTTGACGTGACGCACAGAAGTGAAAAGTTTTTTCATGGGCTCAAGCATCTGTTTCTCTGAACCACCCTGAAAGACCTTTGCGATGAAACCACCCCCTTCCGCCAGAACGTCGAACGCAAAATCCAGCGCGCCTTCCGCAAGGCCGATGATCCGCATGTGGTCGGTTGGAGCGTGACCCGTGGTATTCGGAGCCATATCAGAAAGGACAAGGTCGGCCTTGCCACCCAGCATCTCGATCAGCCGACCGGGAAGTTCCGGATCAGTGAAATCGCCCTCGATAATTTCCGCGCCGGCAACGGGATCGACCGGAAGAAGGTCAACACCAATGACATGGGAAGCCCCACGTTTCACTGCCACCTGCGTCCAGCCGCCGGGAGCAGCGCCGAGGTCCACCACGCGCTGACCGGGTCTGATAAGATGAAAACGGTCATCAATCTCGATCAGTTTAAAGGCGGCACGGGAACGCCATCCCTGCTTGTGGGCGGCCGCCACGTAGGGATCATTGAGCTGACGCGCCAGCCAGCGTTGCTGTGCCGTTGTTTTCTTGCGGGTATTCTTCACGGTTACGGTTTTCGAGCGAACCGACCGGACAGCGACGCTATCGGAGTCGTTGTTCCTGGCGCCCGGGGTAGCCGTCACCCTGACGGCACGACGTCCCGGCACACGGGATGCCTGTGTCGAAGCGGGTTTTCTGGGGCCTGATGGTGGAGTTTTCGATGTCACGTCTGACTGCACTTTGCTTGTTGGGTCGGCTGAAATTCAGTCGGGTGTGACCTGATGCTCATCAGAATGACCGACATGTGGCCAGGTTCGACCATAATGCAAGCCACTCTCCTCCCGCATCATACGCAACAGCAATCCGTCACGCAGACCACGGTCCGCCACCACGACATTGGCGGACCAGAGTGATAGAAAGGCTTCAAAGATCGCACAGCCGGGCATGACATAAGTTGCCCGTTCCGAACCGATGCACGGGTGAACTCTCATCCCCTCCATGCCCATACGGTGCAGACGACCAATGGCTCTTCTGGCGCTGTCAGGCTGTAGCCTATAACCATCCACTGCCTGCCTGATATAGCGAGGCAGATCCAGATCCAGACTGGCGAGTGTTGTCACCGTGCCGCTTGTTCCCACTACGCGCACACGGTCACTTTCGATATGACGGCTGATCTGATGTGTCTGCTCGAACGCTTCGAGTTGCTCTTTCACCATCTCAAGCATGGCCCGATAGGTGCCCGGGCGACGATGAGGGAACTGTTCAGCGAGTGTGATGACACCGATCGGCAGGCTGATATAGCCGACGAGGGTGTGTTTTCGCGCTGTCTGATCCAGTCGCACCCACGCGATTTCTGTCGAACCGCCCCCAACGTCAAGCAGAAGCCCCCAATCCTGCCCAGACCGGGACTCCCGGACGAAATCCGTGGAGCGTCTGCGCACTGGATCAAAAAGAAGGGCTGAGCAGCTTTCGACAGCCAGCTCGGCTTCTTCCTTGCCGGAAATGATCTCGAATTCGAAACCGGTTTCCTGACGGATACGCTCGACAAAAGCCTGCCCGTTACGAGCACGACGACAGGCTTCCGTCGCAACGGCCCGCAAACGGATCGGACGATGACGCCCCAGCCTGTCTACACACGTATGCAATGCCTCAAGCGTGCGGTCCATGGCGGCGCCATTAAGTTCGCCAGTCAGTTGCAACCCTTCGCCCAGACGGACGATACGACTGTAGCTGTCAAGCACACGAAAGCCTCCTTCCGTTCGGGCAGCCACCATGAGACGACAGTTGTTGGTTCCCAAATCAAGAGCGGCGCATGATCCACTCTGATCCCACCCGCCCGGATAGCTCCTTTGCTGTCCTCCAGCCGGACGCAGGCTAACAGGAACAGCTTTCGTTCTGTCCATTTTGGGCAGTGCAGGAAAAATCGGCGCTGGAGAAGAAGTATTGAGCGCCCTCTGGCTTCGGAGCCAGGCGCCTGAACGGTCCATCGTCTGGTTCCTTTTTGAGACAAAAGTTGAGACAAATTTAAGACACTATTTCAGGAAACCGAAGGGTCCGGCAAGCAAAAAAATTTCATCTTTTATAAAATGGATAACAGGGGTTGTGCCGCGAAAAATGCGATGCTATTAGGCCGCTCATACCGACGGAACGCGGTTTTAACCGGGTTCCGGTCTCCTGCTGGGGGATAGTTTAGCGGTAGAACTACCGGCTCTGACCCGGTCAGCCCTGGTTCGAATCCAGGTCCCCCAGCCATTCGTCTCCATAACCTATTGAAATCATTGGCGAAAATCTTCCCCTAATCGAGGGTCGATTGGAGAACTTCTCCAAAGACTTCTCCAATCGGGCTGAAGTTTGATGCTCACAAGGGTTCAGGGAGCGTGGCATTTTCGTCGCGCTGTTCCTCTCATGGTCCGTCCGTTCATCGGAAAACAGGAAATCTGGTTTTCCATGAGAACCACCAGTCGGGTCACGGCCACCGCTCGGGCTGGCATGGTCTATGGGATGGTTGAACAGATTTTTCAGGATTGTCGGGATATGTCAGAAACCGAGGAATACATCCGCACTCTTGAGGATGCCCTCACCACATCGGATGGAATTATCTCGGGTCAAGACGACTTAATCACCATCCTGAAGCGTCAGCATGAACTCAGACGTGTAACCGATGCTCTTACCCATTATTCCGAGTTTTCCGCTTTTATTCGGACACAGGCAGAGAAATTGCGCGACATTGGTCGTCGGATTGAAGACCTGAATCACAAGGCCATCCTCAATCAGGGACGATTGGCTGAAGCCCGTGACACAAGGAACGAACTGACAGAAGCCATCAAGCAGATTGCTAGCATGGCAACGGGCATGATGACGATGGCAAATCAGGCCCAGTCTATTCCTCCCTCCCCGTCTATTCCCGTGGACGAAACTCCAAAGTTTTCGGAAATTATGGAATCCTACGCGGAGTCCAAGAGCAAGGAACTCAAGAACGAGAGAGACAGCAGGGTCATGAAGGTGACTCTTGCTCAGTTTCTGGAGATTGTCGGAGACAAACCACTTGCCAGCTATAAAGGCAAAGATGCCCATTTATTCATTGAGACCATGAGGCGTCTTCCCAATAATTATGGCAAGAATTCAATCACTCCTGTTCCCATTCTTGATTCCATCGCTTCGGCTGATTTTCAGGAGAAACACGCGGGAAAAGACATTCCCCGTCTCAGTGATGCAACCGTAGAAAAGCGCGTCACCTTTCTGAGAAGCCTGTGGGATTACATGCGCCCCATCGGTCATGTGGAGAAAAACATCTGGAAAGGCTTCAAGTTCAAGTCGGAAAAAGTTCGGGCTGTTGAAGACTGGTCAGAAGAAAATCTCACCAGACTGATGAATTATCCATGGACCACCCGCACCTTCTCCCGAACAACTTACGCCTTTGTGACAGCGATTGCCGCTTACTCAGGAATGAGACAGAGCGAAATCTGCCACCTGAGATGTGAGGATTTTGTCCACACGGATGATGGCTGGATGATTTACATTCAGGAACATCCTCCCGTCATGGTTAACGGTAAAGAAGTGAAGTTCTCTCCCAAATCCGAAGCGGGCGAAAGAGTGGTCCCCATTCATTCGGAGCTAATCAAACTGGGACTTATCAAATATGTGGAGCGGATGAAAAAGGCTGGAAAAACATTCATTTTCTATGACCTGAAACCCGCAGGACTGGACAATCTCCTCTCCCATAATTTTCAGCATGGATTCAGCCGCCATAAAATCAAAGCGGGTGTCACTCCCGAGAATGTCTTCCATTCGTTCCGTCACAGCGTTTCGACCATTCTCAGAAACGAGGACGCGACCATCCGGGAAGTCTGGATTGACGCAGTTTTGGGACATATCGGGGATACTTCCCGCAAGTCTCAGGGCGTCACCACCTATCTGCATCAGATTGGAGCAAAGAACCTGAAGAAGACCATCAACAGGATTCATTATCCTGAGAGCTTCCAGATTGCGAAGCTGTTTGAATAGGACCGTTGAACAAAGGAGCCATCTGGTTAAACGGACTCCTCTTCCTGTTTAACTGTGTGCCCCTTTCTCACTGATGTCATGCATTTCCTGACCAGTGTGGTTGCCTGTTTTCTCATGCTGTCAGGAGCATCTATTCCCATGCCCTGAAGCCGGACCAGTGGCTTAATGCCTTCAGACAGGGCGACAGCCTTGCTCTGGTTCCTGTCCCGTTTGATTTTCTCGCGGATAGCCATGGTCAGCCATTCCCCGACCTTTGTCCCTTCTTTCTGGCATTGCGTGAGGACGGCCTGACGGACATCAGCAGGAACACCACGAACGCCCCATATCTTTTCATTTTCTTCCATTCAGTTCTCCCTTGTTAAACGGGCCACGTAAAACAAGTTTAACGAGATAAATGGCAAGAAATAAAAGAAAACAGACAAGACGTTAAACAGCATCAGAAAAATTGTTTGACGATAATTATCCAATATATTTTATCGTATAGATAATATACTTGCAATTATTCCACATTTTGATGTTTAATAATAAAAAAGGCCAGATGCGGAAAACATCTGACCTAACAAACTTCTGGAAGTGCGAACCATCAGTTTTTTAACTTAACTTACACGCTGTAATTTTGATTATGCATTATATGAAAGAATTAGTCAAGAAAATAAAGTAAAAAAGTTTAAAAAATCCTGATGGTTTCTCCAGATTAAACTGGGAGAAATGATAATGGGATTAGTATTAGAAAAAGAAAGCATACAATCAAGCCAAGATTTACAGCATGAAACACTTCCAAAATGGTGGAAGCGTGACTGCTCCATGCTCGTGAATTCATTCATGGTGATTCAGGAAATCTTTCCAGAGTTATCCCGTATGGCTCAGTATTTTCTTCCGAAAATGCCGAGAAAGATTCGAGCTTCCCAGAACCTTCGGTCTATCAGCATCAGCCGTCACACTGATTTTTATAATTTTTCCAAGGGCATTTTGTTGCCTTGGGTTTCCTTTGATTCGAAGGATGCCCGCAACGTCCTACTTTATGATATTGACCATAAAGAAGCTTGGAACCTTATAAAGAAACTTCCAGCCTGTATTCGTCCCCATATTGTCATGGACCCGCACAAAGGCACGGCTCTGGGGATTATATCACTCAGGACACCCGTTCTTCTGAATGGCCATACGAAGCCGGTGGAACTTGCTGAAGCGTGTCACCAGATGATGGCAAAGTATCTGAACGCTACCCCTCTTCCACATGGTTCAGTCGTCAAGAATCCATTCGGCATGATGGATAATGTAATTGGGTATCTGCCACGCATCGGTGAGCCTCACACGCCTGCAATATGGTTTCAGCATGACCAGAGGAAATGCTGGCACACGATACCAGGTGCGCAGGATGTGGAGTTGAAGGACATTCTGAATCATCTGAAAGCCGATTATGGAGAAGTCTGTTCCAAAGGAACCCGCAGACAGTTTGTAAAGCGTGGAGATCCATCGACTTTAGGACGGAATTGCGCGGTTTTCGACCTCGTTCGATGGTATGCCTATGACCATTATGAAACTGATTATGCCGCTCTTCTGGATGAAGCCGAGACCGTCAATCAGACCTTCTCTGACCCTCTTCCTCATAAGGAGCTTGCCAGTATAGCCAAAAGCATCAGCAGGTTCATGCAGAACCGCTACAATGGCAAGAAAGATAGCGGGAGGCATATCAATCGAGGCATCATGAAACTGGAAGCCTCTCAGCTTGATATAAAAAAGAAGCAGAAACTCTCCGCCCATCGCACTAACGATATTAAGAGAGAAAAGACCGAAGCACTTATCTTTCAGGCTCTTGAGTCATGGAACCCCGAGTTGAAGCTAAATCAAAAAAATCTATCAAAAATATCCGGCATTCAACTCAGAACCATCCAGAAAAAATGGAACGAACCAGAAGTTAAAGCTACGCGCTCAGGGCATAACTAATGACTGAGACCCTGCAAAAAAGGAGTCGCATTACGGTGTCTATCAGGGTCTTACCAAGGAACGCGCTGGTAGGATGATTCTTATTAGGGAGTATACGCACACGTGAGGAGTGGAATAAGAAACCTGTTTAAGAGGGGGTTACGTCGGAACCTGGATGCGAATGACCATCGGAAAGAGCAGTCGAGGCTCCGCATATTGACCAAAGATTATAAAAAGAATCTCTGTCTCATACGTACCGAGTTACACGGCAACAGAGGAAAAAATGGACTATCAAGATACAATAATGAAATATCATTTATTCATGGAAACAATAAAGTTCCGGATAAATCATACAAGAAAAATTGCTATAGCAAATATGCTATACGCCAAATGTTTTAACGAAGCACCTCAGGAAACCATTATGAATAATAGGGAGGGGATTTTTGATTGTATTATAGGAACGGAATCCTGCGCTCTTCAAATACGAATGATAATAGAAACCATAGCCTTACTCTCTTTGTTAGTTCATAAAGATATAAATCCCTCAGAAATAAATAAATTAAAAAAAGAGTTTCACGCAGGAGATATTATAAAAACCCTTTCGAAAATAAACGAAAATTTTTTCCCCATACCAATAAATCAACATACAGATACAAAAAATGAAAATACAACAATAAAACATACATTTGATGTAGATGGAGCCATTAGCCAGAAAGAACTAATAAAAGCCTACGGAAGGTGCGGAGATATACTGCACATGGGAGGTTTTGAAAGAATAGAAGACAAAACAGTTTTTAATATAGATGTAAAATTTATTCACGATACCATCAATGGAATTATCAATCTTTTAAATCACCATAGGATACTTCTAAAAAAAGAAAATAAGTATATAAGATGTATTTTAGCCAGCAGGCAAAATGGTACAAATGTATCTGTTCGTATCATAGATGGAGATGTCTGGAGCGAAAGCCCCAACGAAAAGATATTTCTATAATTACGTTTGTGTAGGATGTTTAATCAGAGTGATAATACCCCGTCAACACGAAATAAGCCACGCTGAGTGGCTTTCTGTTTCTTTTCCATAGTTTGTATCATCTGGGGGGATGAATCGTCTTTTCACGGGCGTTAAATGACTTTTTAGAGTGTTTTTGTTTTTTCTCGGTTCTATATTTCGGAAGATATCACTTTTGCCCCTTCACACTAGCCCTGACTTGTCGACATCTTCTGTCCGATAGAAGGTAGCAACATCAAAGTAGCAGGAGCTTCAGTGTGTTTAAGGTGGACCGCAACACAAACCGCATACAGCCATTAGTCAAAAAAAGGTTCAGTGATTTAGGCTTCAAAGAGCGCGACCACATTCAGGAATGGCTTGTTTATCAGCCAGACGCACTGGGAGAAGAGCTTCTTATCATACAGAAAGAGTTTGACGGGTTTGACGACACGAGGGAACGGCTTGACCTTCTTGCATTAGACAAGAGTGGTAACCTGGTTATCATCGAGAACAAGCTGGATGACTCTGGTCGGGATGTGGTGTGGCAGTCCTTAAAATACACCGCATATGTTTCCAGTCTCACAAAGATGCAGATTATCCAGATATATCAGGACTATCTCAATAGATATGAAGGGGGAGGTATTGCCAGTGAGAAGGTTTGTGAGTTTCTAGAGATTGACGACATGGATGAGGCTGTCCTTAATTCAGGAAACAGTCAGCGCATCATGCTTATTGCTTCCTACTTCAGAAAGGAAGTCACCGCCACAGTTCTTTGGCTCATCAGTCGTGGCATCGTAATCCAGTGTTTCAAACTTACTCCATATTCCCTTGAACAAGAAATACTGGTGGATATAGACCAAATAATCCCACCTCCTGAAGCTAGTGATTATATGATTGGCATCTCTTCTAAAGAAAACGAAGAGGCGACAGTTCAGGGTATCCAGAAAGAACGACATCAGACACGCTTCCAGTTCTGGACCTACATGCTCGATGCCTTCAGAAAAAAAGGTGTGGGTCTTTACGCAAATGTCAGCCCGGGTAATGACCATTGGTTGACTGCTGGTTCTGGATTGAGCGGTTGCCCTTACAGTCTGATTTTCGGAAGAAAAGAAGCTCGGGTCGAACTCACATTTTCACGAAGCTCTGCATCCTGGAATAAGTGGATGTTCGACAAAATACATGAACACAAGGACGATATAGAAAATAGGTTAGGTGCGAAATTGGAATGGAAGCGATTGAGCGACAAGAAATCCAGTCGCATTGTTCTGGCTCATCCTTATGATGGGTATGATAAAAGCAACTGGCCAGCAATGGTTGACTGGATGGCCGAAGAAATCCAAAAGTTTCAAACTGTATTCCGCCCATATTTGGAAAAATATGGACAAGAAATTAAATCCATCCAGTTTGAAGATGCAATTGACAATGAAGAGGATAATGTGAACGAATTAACTGCCGAGTAACAAGAAAAAGCAAAGCAGATTTTTAAGGTGTATTCATCTTTTTCTCAGCCCGTCTGAGTGCTCGGAGAGCCTTATCCAGCAGGGGTATCATGTAGGTCAGTTCTTCTGCCTCCCACGTTCCCCGCTGGACGCCCGCAATCAGGTCTCTGCTTAACGGTTCCACGAGCATAAGTTGTTCGTGGATGTGCCTTATTTCCTTTCCTTCTCTGGTAGCCTTCAGCCATGCCTCAAGGTCTCCACGCTCCACCACATCCAGTCTGGATAGTATCTCTTCAGGTATGGTCTTATCCCAGATGTATATCTTTCCCAGACCTTCGGGTTTTGCAGTTTTCGTCTGGCAATCATAGTTCCACTGAATGACCGAATAGGTGCTTTCGTCTTTCGTATTGGGTCTGAAGCTTACAGTCATAATATTTCTCCTAAAATGTTTCGATAATTAAATTATATATAAACAGACATCTTTAATTCAATAAAGTCGTGTTTTATTTGTTATTTTCTTGTGGTTCCATTATTGTAATTATTATAGTTCTATTATTAGCCAGTCATTGGAAATGTGGCCCGCTACGCGAACCAATTACCAAACTGGTCAGGGGCTTTGCCCCGTGAACCCCATAAGAAAGGAGGAACCATCATGCGAGATATTACACTTAAAATCAGATGTTCTTCCGATGAGAGAGACCTATTTGAACAAGCCCGCAAGGATGCTGGCTTTAGTTCTGTAGCTGGTTGGCTCCGTTCGTTTGCTTATGAATATGCAAAGACAGGAGAGAATAAGGGTAACATTCGTCAAGGTCTGACTGATGTTAAAACCGAACTCCAAAGGATTGGGAATAATCTCAACCAATTAACCAGAAGTCATAACTCTGGTCAGTCCGTTGATGTTTCTGAGGAATTAAAGGAGATACGTTCAACCGTGTTGGGTCTGTCTGATATTATTACAGACATTCGACCCATACCATACATCATGGAGAAAAAGGACCATGATAGGTAAGTCGACACGTATACAGACCGAGAGCGGTCCCCGTAATCTTGTGAATCATATCTTTGATAAGCATCACGAGAATGAGGAAATCAATGTCCTCCAGGGTAGCAGGGAGGAAGTTTGTCAGGCTTTTGATATTGCTTCGGGGATGAGTAAAAAATATGCGGTGAGACATTTCACTCTTTCATCACAAGAACCTTTAAACACTCAGCAGACTTATAAAATGTTCCGCATGTTCGGTGATGAATATGGCTTCTCTTCTGATAATTCCACGATTGTTGAACATAGGAAACAGAGAGAAAATCATGCGGGATGGGAATATCATTATCATCTTTTGGAACCCGAGATCCAAGATAACGGAAAGGTATTAGACAACCGCGCATCAAGGCTCCGCAATGAGAAAGTATGCAGACGGTTTGAGATTGAAGAAGGTCTGAAAATTATTCCCGGCAAGTGGAATCACGCAGTTGCCAAGGCTTTCAGGGCAGAAGGTTTGTACGAGTATGCAGACAAAATGTCTGATGCTTGTGCGATTGAACGCCCAAGAGCCTCTTACTCTTCTGGAAAACTTCAGGAGATGAAGAGAAAAGGCAAGTCTATGCCACACATAAAAACAGATATTAACAATATCTGGAGCCAGTCAGATGGCATTAAAGCTTTTCTTTCTGCTATGTCTGACAGTGGGTTCCGTATCGAACAAGGAACCAAAAACAAAAAGTCATATATTATATATGATGAAGATAATACCCAAATCGGTTCTGTTTCACGCATACTTAAAGACGTGAGACAAAATGATTTTTTTATAATGATGGAGGATTTTAATAATGAGATTATTCGAAAAGAAGAAAAGACAGCCGTTAGACAATCGACAAAAAAAGCAGTCGGTGGACTCATCAAAAAATCCACCAAACAGGAAGCCGACGACTACGCAGACCAAGGACTTGAATCCTTCCCAGAGTTTCCAGTCTTCCGAGCAGAAGAAGAGAATGGAAATGCAGAGAGCGACTTACTCAGAAGCGAAATCAGCCCACGCGGGAACATCGCAGATTCTGGAACTGATACAGAAAACACCAACGGACGGGCCGAACCCGATAGAGCAGATACAAGAGAGCCTGAATCAGATATTACAGAACCAGCAGGAATTAACGAAAGCAATATCCGTCATGCTCAGCATGTTGTCGCGTCCGCAAAAATAAAATTTCATTTTTCCAATACCGTTGAAATCCGCGACATTTCACACGTTAGACCGATAACCCCTGAATATATTCAGGAAATAAAAGAGCGTGTGAAATCATACGGAAAAGATGATAAAGAGTATTTTTTTCGGCATTTATAAGAATCTAAAAGAACAAAATAAGGAAATATACAAATATAATAAATCTATTGACCATGATGTCATTGCGCTTATTATTGACGCTATCATGCGTTTGCTTTTTGGTGTTTCAATTAGACAAGTCAAGGCTATGCCCGAGCCTATCACTTATCCACGATTTGAAAGCCCTGTTGATAAAGAAACTTTCGACAGCATGAGCAAACAGGACAAGAAATCCATCGTATTTCTTACTTTTGTAAAATTGAGAGCATCATACACGAAGCACGATAACTTCATGAAAAAGTTCGATATGGATGGAAGATACCCCAGTTTCCAAGCATTTTTGCAGTCGTTCTCTGGGGATTATATGGCAGATGAGATTATTAACATGTATCCCTTTCAATATATCAAAGAGCTTGAAAAATCAGAAAACGAAATGGATAGAGAAGTCGCTGTTGAACTTAAGAAGATTATGAAAAATGAATCTTCTGATTATCCTTATACGCATGATGACTTAAAAATGTTCATAAATAGTATTAGGGGAGAGATTGAAAATAATAAAAAACTAGAGATTGAAAACAAAAAAAATAAATGAAGAACTAAACAGGCAAATGGCTCAGTTTTATGAAGCGTATGGTGACAATATCACACCTATCGCAAATGAAAAAACCATTAAACACAATGATGATAATATCATAGAAATCGGAAATCATTTCAGACGTTGACAACAATATTATATTTTATCTTTGTGCCCATCATCTCAATAGCTACGCTCTTTCGATGTAAAGCGACTGGCATAAAATGCTCATGCTTCACATTTTATATATATGTTGTCAGGCTATAATTTCTTTTTGATTACACACAATAAATGGCTGTCTACAGCCGTTTATTAGTCGCGCTTAGACAATAGAACAGACGAAGTATGTTCGTGCGACATATCATGTAATCATTGCATATTAATGGTATATTAAGTAACTTCACGAAACTGTTATTGAATAATTACAACTAAATGTCTATAAAAGACTTGTTTTTTGTTCAGTTTCTGTTATATTGGAAATGCAAAGGGTTCGGCGTCTCCAAACCCTGTCTATCAATCACCATGCGAAAAGGACCAAAAAAGCATGAACTAAAGGAGTATTTTTCTATGACTGCATTTATTACATCAGCACTTCCTTCAAATAATGGGAAGGATGCATTTACATTCGCTATCATCGCAATGAATACAGCCCAGGCTAATCCTGAATCTGTTCAAAAATGGCAGATTGAAGCAAAGAAGTTTGGCTTACGGACATTCAGGGCCATCGGTATTGAGAAAAATAATTATAATGGCGATGTGACAAATAAAGATATTTTTGAAGCCTGCGAAAAAGTTCAGAATAATGCTGTCGACACCGCTCCAAAAGACGTGAGTGGCTTCCGCTTTGAGGCTAATTTTGCTGCCCCTGAAGATGTCATGGAATTGCTCGAACTGGACCAGACTTTTCTAGAAAAATACTGATGACTGTTTACGGATATGCCCGCGTAAGCACTTGTAAGCAGGACGTTAATCAGCAGATTGACGCCCTGAAAAAAGCCGGGATTTCTGCGGACCATATTTTTCAGGATATTATCAGCGGTTCAACAGATGACAGGCCAGGGTTAAACAAATTGCTCAGCCTGTTAAACGATGGCGATACCCTCACAATCTGGAAGATTGACAGGCTTGGTCGCTCTTTCATTCATATATGTGAAATGATTGAGCAATTCAGAGAGCGCGGAATCATTGTTCGTTCTATCTCTGACGGTTTGACGTATGACCCGAATAATCTTGTGGGTCGTATGTTATTCCAGCAGATGGCCACCTTTGCAGAGTTTGAACGTGGCATGATTCATGAGCGCATCCACCTCGGAATCGCATACGCCAAGAAGCATGGAACACGCTCAGGAAAGCCCATAGGACGCCCTACCGCGAGTAGTCCCCGTATTCGTCTCTGTCTGGACCTGATTGCTCAAGGGAAGAGCTACCGGCAAGCATCTCGCGCCACTGGTGTCCCGACCTCCACTATCGGGAAATATGCCAAGCAAGCCAAAGAACAGGGCCAGCTTGAGATCCAAAGCAATATTTTCGACGCTATTGGAGCCGTTGGAAAGTAGGTCAAAGCCCATATTTGGATAATTATCGATTGGCGATTATCGCCCTTTCATATAGAATCCTACCCCAGACATTGGAGAACTTCTACAGAATCTTCTCCAAACAAGCAGACAGGGAAGTTGCTAGGTATTTGTTTTTTATGGGTTTTATCTGAAATCTGTGGAGACCGCCAGTATCCAGGTCCCCCAGCCAACACATAAAAGCCCTTAAAAATCAATTATTTAGAAGACCGAAAAACCCAAGATGGGGACAAACACGGAGACAGTTTAGTCTGCTTCTGCGTGTTCGTCCGGTTCTTCGTTATGTGTTTTGAACGCATTGATATGCAGTTTTTACGCTTGATTTATCCAGACTTATGATATCGCGAATATGATTGACCGAACACAAAAAAACAGCGGATATCTGCCGTTTTTGTCTGTTTTAGTATTTTGTAAATTTTTGTAGATTTGCTTTTATATATGTGAGGCTTTCGCCTCACATACTCTCGCGGGATAAAGCTGACACGCCTGCGTTTGATAATATGCATTGTATACTGGCTCTGCCGACACTGAATTTCCTGCTCAATTTCGTGACGGTTTTTCCTTTTAGGAATTAGGCCAACGACTTCATGTATGATGCACGTCAGCATTTTCAGACAGTATATTTAGGACTTCATGATTTTTTTCCACAATAAATGGTATCATAATTTTTTGAATTTCTTTCTCTCCCCATTCAATTTTGATTTTTGAAATACTTTTTGAGTCAGTAATGGATATATTTTCTACATCACCTTCTAATTGCGCCCACCTTGCAATGCCTCTCAAATTTTCTACAGAGAGAAAATTTTGAACTACGGGGACAAGGGAAAAAATCTCATTTAGTATTTTTATTCCATCCCTCAATTTTTTTGTTGCACGTTGCATTTCAGAAGTTGATACGGGATTTTTGTGTATTATGTTGTGGTAATCATCTATAAGACTAATTCCTTTTTCGGCCTTCTGGCGAAAAATTATACAATATATATTACTTGACGGTAATCTGTGAATTATTTTTTCTCTAAATTGAGGTGCGCGAGAGCGTAATTCATCTGTATATTGAAGGATGTTTTTGTCTATTTCTTCTACGGTAAAAAGGTAATACTTCCCTTTCTCTGTATTTTTCAAAATAATTTTATAAATATCTGGAATAAAATCTCTGACACTCTTTATCTTTGAGTCGACATTTTGGAAATAGCTTCTCCAAGCTCTTATGGATTTAATTGCGTCATTTGTCAGGACGGAAGAGATTTTGTCTCTTAATAACAGAGAGGATTGTCTGTTTCTCGCATCCGTGTAGGCGTTTTGATGCTCATCCCAAGAGTCACCAAAATGCTTTTTTCCGCAATCTTTTCCAACAAGTCCTTTTTCAGAACCGGCTTGGACAACAAATCCCTTATGGTGTCTGGCACTACATCCACGAATAGAGCATGGCAATTTTTGCTCACGGTAGTCATATGTTTTTAAGATAGAAGTCAATTCACAGTTTTCTGGAAATTTTCCAGAAACCGTTACTTCTCGTCGTGGATCGTCTGTGGCCAGTTCGATGATAAGAAGCTGAGCATCGGTTAGATTTGCAATTTTGTTATTGCCAATGACGGGCATGTCGGAAAGCGAATCGTTCATAGATTGTTTAATAGCACAAAAGGAGAACATGTGGGGAGAGAATTCAGTAGCAATGAATGGCATTGCTTGTCTGGTTCAGAATTCGTCCCAAAATCACCTGATTCCGGAATATGTGTTTAATGCATGATTGTTATGCGTGTTGTGCAATAAATGTTAGGCGTCTGAACCAGGAGTGACCTCTTTTGTAGATCGCCAGACCGTCATCCTGGAGACATTCAGGATCAGGCCAATTTTAGTGATGGAGAAGCCCTGTTTTCTCAGATGCCGGGCGCGAGCAATCTTGGCTCTGGACAGTTTGGGGCGTCGGCCAAGCCGGACCCCCTTTTCCCTGGCAGTCTGAAGTCCAGCGATCACCCGCTCACGGATCAGGTTGCGCTCGAATTCCGCAAATCCGGCCAGTAACAGGAGAAACAGCGCCCCTCCAGAGCCGGAAGTATCAACGCCAAAATTCAGGATACGCACGGAAATTCCGCGTTTTTTCAACCGTTCAATCAGAGACAGAACATCAACAGCATTACGACCGAGCCTGTCCAGTTTGGCTACGGTCAGTGTATCTCCTGTCCTGAGTTTCCGAATGAGTTTGCGAAGCAAAGGCCGGGATTTCCAGTCCGTAGCTCCTGATACTGTTTCCTGAATAATATGGCAGTCAGAGACGCCATCCCGCGTCAGATCGGTGATCTGGCTGTCTGTTGTCTGTTTGCCCGTGCTCACCCGTGCATATCCATACCTTTCCATAAATTTCGCTCCGTTCTTTTGCTCATACTCTGCTGTCCGTGAGTGGTCAGTGGATGCTGTAAGAACAGTGTAACAAAATCAGGTGATTCAGAGATAACATCCGGAGAACATATCTTATTCTCGGGGACTCTGTTCGTCATGATTTCCAGTATAACTGCCGGTTTTCGGCGTCTCTCTCCGAATCTGTAGTCAGATGAACATCGAAATTTTCGGAATTCCGTTCTGGATCGATGGAATCGAGGGAGAGGTCCGGGGACTTCAGAACTGGTCCACGACCAGCGTTACGTCATCTGGAAATGGCACGGCTACGCACCTCGGGGGCGGTAACTACCAGTTTCAGGGACCAAAAGTGACAACCACCACCACGCAGAACCAGACATTCTGGGTGGTGACTCCGTCAGGACATGAACGTCAGATCAGCGGAAATTATCCACTTCGGGAAGGACAAAAGATCGCTGTCGTCTGGGGAAGTGTAAAAGGAGCTAACGCAACGGGTCATCTTCTTGTGCGTAATCTGACGACCGCAACCGGATGGACGAATGATGAGGGCCTGCCTGGAGTCATCAATCGTTATGGATGGAGAAAGCTGTTTCTGTCCTATCTGGCCGGTCTGGTGATCGTGAGTATCCTGATGCTTGTGATTGTCCACGCTACTCCCGCAGATATCGTTGTTTTTACGGTTATCACGCCTTTTATCGCCTTCATTCACCTGAATTTTCTGGTCAGAAGAAATCAGAAAAAAGCGTTGGCCGTGATTGAAACAGCAGTCAGGAACAATCCTGACTTTCTGAAATCACTTGAAAAGTGAAACACAGTTTCCCCTGATAGGAACAGAAATCAGAATGAAGATAACTCGAACAGCCACAGCACTGACCATGCTCGTCAGTCTGACCGCGTGTGGCGATAATGCTCCCGGTAAAGATGAGGTCAGAGATTTTATGGCCATGCAATCCATTTCCGAAGTTTACTCCGTGAATCCTTTTCAGAAACATAGTTAGCTGGAGCGGGATAATACCATAGACAAAATAAAAAAGGCGCTGGATATCCAGAGTCTGGATTGTTCAGCGACCAAAGGATTCAAGAATGTCTGGGATTGCACGGTGAACGTGATGGTCATGAATGAACCTCACACGTCGAAATACCGCTTTCATCGTGATGACAAAGGGAAGCTTCAGGGTGAAGTTATCTCTGAATAACTGGCTTTTCCCTTCTTCACATCCCGCCCAACGCGGTTCAGTAATGAAACAGCATTCCTTGACAGCGTTGGCGGAATTTCCACACCAGCATCTGCCAGTCTGGCAATCATACCAATGAATTCATTGGTATCTTGAAGGCTGACAGATGTTTTCCCTGTCACAGTCAGAGAGCGACCGCTGGACCTATCTGATTTTATCTTTTCCCGGATAGCCTGCTCAATATACTGACCAACCGGGATGCCAGCTTTTTTTGCCTGTATTCCTACAGCCTGTCGTACATCGGGGGAGATGCCCCGAATGCTCCATGAACCTCGTTCTGTATTACTATCCTCTATCATTGTCATACATTCTCCGCCTTATGTATGACATTATATGTGTAATGTCCGATATTTTCCCTGACACGTCATACATTCAGGGCACCAGCGTCCAGCTTTCTGTTTCCTTTGGTGCAGACATCGACCTGTGCAGGGCTATCGCACGGAAACCATAGACAGAGTCCCTGATTTCATTCTGGATTTCAGCAAGTCTATCCGTCACATCATCATCGGATAGATTCAGCATGCCTGTTTTTTCAATGATGCCACCCAGTTCAGAAAGCGCAAAAATGGCGTCAGTCCATTCACGCTGTTGTTTCTGTGCCTTGCGTTGCTGACGTTCCTGATTTGTCATGGCTCGGGAATGAATTGGTGGACGACCCCTTTTTCTCATAATAAAATTCCTATAATAAATAAACTATATCATATATTTTGTGTAACACACAAATAAAAATAAACTGTATTACAGAAAATATGAAATGTATGACAATTCATGAAAAATGTCGGACATAATACGGAATCCTGTCAGACAAATTCGTAAAAACTGTCAGACATAGGCAGGTACTTTGTCATACACTGTATGACATGGAATTTCGTGAGACACAGAATTCCTGCTTTTCGTGTTACACGAAATTCGATATTTTTGTGTGACACAATATTCGATTTCTATTTGTATTATGCAAACATAAAAATGTGGATTGCGCGCAACAGTGTTGTTTTTGCATGAAAATTGCGCGAAGAAAATACTTGGAATTTTTCTTTATGATGCCAACAATATGGCAGAAACCAGCTATTTTCTATCATTATCCATGTTGTGAATTTTCCAGATGACAGGCAAATCCTGCGCGGAAATGTGTGATATATTTGTGAAAATTGCGCGAAACATCATGTATATACATAGGAATATCGTGTTACACATAATTCTGATTTTTGTGTAACACGATATTTATTATTTTGTGTAGCACGAAATTCTTAAGCGTGATTTTTCTCGGAATTCTCATTGATAATGCGGTAAACATGGGTTTTTGAAATGCCTGTCTGTCGCATGATTTTAGCGACACCAAGCCCTTCGGCCTTCAGGGCTTTCACCCTGTCATGGTCAATCATCTGTTTCCGACCCTTGTAAACGCCTTTGGCTTTTGCCTTGGCTATTCCTTCCAGTTGTCGTTCCCGCCGGAGTTCATTTTCAAACTGTGCAAAGACTCCGAGCATGTTCAGGAAAGCTTTGCCAATCGCGTTACTGGTGTCGATGGGTTGTTCTGTGCAGACCAGTGAGACATTCTTCTGTTCCAGCGTTCTCATGATGTCCTGAAGATCACTGATTGATCTCGCAAGGCGGTCAATCCGGGTAACGACAAGGGAATCACCAGGGCGCAGAAATTCAAGCAGAATATCGAGTTCATTCCTGCCATGACGTGATGAACCGGAAACCTTCTCTCCCCGGATGATTTCACATCCTGCTTTCCGGAGTGTTTCTTCCTGGAGTTCCAGGGACTGGTCAGTCGTGCTTACCCGTGCGTATCCATATCGCATCCTTTTCGTTCCTTTTGAATCATAGAGATGACGGTTCTCACCGTTCCCTGTGACTGATTATAATTCAAAAGGGACACGGATTCCGGGAATGCTGTGTATTCTTATGGGACTACCATAGTGGGCCAGTGAAATTACATTTCGCCAAGCGTGAATAATTTTGTGAGTCACATAAAGGGGTTAGTAAATGTTTTCCGGGCTTATAGGATATCAATATTTGAAATCATCATCCGTTTAGTCATGAGAACGGATTGATGATCTTCACGACATCGAAGATGACCTGTCCATCCTGCATATCCTCGGACAACACGGTCTCAATCCCGTTCACATACGCACATCCAATAATCATGGAATCATAGGTGGACAGTCCATAACGTCCGGCTATCTTCACGCCTGCCTTATGGACTTCGATATCCACAGGCAGAACGGAAAAGGAGATATACAGGTCTTCCAGAAGCCTGTTGATGAACTCCCAGTCCTTCTTTTTCTTTCTCAGGACATTCGTGACTTCATTCAGTGTCTGAATACTGAGGAAGCCACCTTGCTCCATCAGTCTGTCAGCAATGGGCGTCTTTCTGTCATCCTGAATGATGCCATACAGAATGATATTGGAATCAAGAAGCATCAGAAATCCGTTCGATACGGAAATCCGCAGGCAACTGTCTCCCCAGTTCCTTCAGATCAGCCAGGGCTTCCTTGCGTGATTTTACCCGTCTGATGGTAATCTCCACATTGTCGCCTTCCTGGATACCATGTTCCTTCAACATGTGACTGGGAATGCGGACAGCCAGACTGTTTCCCCATTTCGAGACCTGCATATCATCCTCCCGGATTGCGCGTGTAGATACATTTTCATAACGTAGATACATCACGACATTCAAGGGAAATTCATCGACCGATAGGTTCTAACAATTTTCGGAACGAAATTGTTGGGACTGGTTTCGGAAGGCGTAACCAGTATTCGTTGGCATTCCTGGTGTTGATAGGCTAAAAAAAAGCAAAAGGATTATGTGTCAGTATGTCTGCTTCCCACGCTCACGATGCGTCTCCTGATGACGATGAGAATGGATTGAAAATAGTCCTCTCTCCCATCCAGCTTTCAGCGATTTTACAGGGGAAATCCATCAGTGAACCCGAGACTATTGGGGGCCGATTTTTCAACAGGGCTGTTGGCACTCTGGAAATCATAGCCGGGGCTGTCCAGATAGTTTCCGGGATTGCTTTGGTTGCTCTACCAGACCCTACGCTACTGACTAAGGTTGCCGGTAGTCTTCTGGGTGGACATGGTGCTGATGATTTCTATGTCGGTGTCGCACAGGCATGGACCGGAGAAACTGCGAACACGCTGTCTTACGGCACGGTAAAAGCAGGGTGTGAAGCCCTTGGGTGCCGACCTGAAGTGGCCGGAATGGCTGGTGTGATTGCTGACATAGCCGTCCCGACTTCGATAGCGGGCTACCTGAAAGCGGTCAGAATCTATCGAGTTCGTGGTGGTTTGATTGACCTACAGGAAGAAGAGGCGTTGGAAAGTCATGCTATTGCCAGACACGTTGGCAAGAGTGATGAGTATCTTTTAGGCAGAGTGCAATCCTATCAGAAGACAAAGAAGAGTGGAAAGGTAATAACAAAACAAGGAGTCCCAGGGGCTGGAACATACCGAAATCTAAAAGAGGCTGAAATTTTCACGTCAGCAGCACTCAGGAAAAATAAATCAGAAATCAATGCATGGATAAAATCAGGGTGTCAGACTGATTTAAAATTAACATACGACAATAAAGGGATTAATTTTTTTGAAGATTACAGTGTTGGTTATGGAGTAAAACGTGGTAGCGCAGTATTTGAGAAGACAACAAAAGTAAAAATTACTCTGAAAGGAACTAATGTCAATGGAAAAAAATACCTTCTTATCACGTCTTTTCCAGATGTTGCGGAGTAAAGATGATGATAAATTATACCCTGAATTATCTAATGTTATTGGTGCCTATTTTCATGAAGACTATGACTTATCCAATGAATATGATGAAGAAGATGAGGTAATGTATCAAAATATAGTCAATTGTATCCGTGGAAATGATTATGCTATCGCTGTTGTCAATCAAATTGATAAAATGATGAATGACGGAAGAGGTATTACTGAAGAAAGAATGATAAAAATGGGCTGTGCTTTCACGCCTGACGATGAAAATTTTGAAAACATGCTCCTGAGTTTGAGAAAACTGATTGTTAAAAAACTGAAAGCTGATGGCGTGGCTATTTCGTGATTTAAAAAGAGATGCCGATGCGTATCGGGTGAAAAGCACAGCTATGGCAAGCATGACGTAATTGAAAGTCATCAGCCACAGAAGACCATCGGCCAGTATCAGGACAACGACGAACAGAAGGATGTTTCCAATGGTAGGAAGCCTGAGACCAGTGGCAGAGCGTCCGGTCACGTAGCCCGTGATGGCTCCCAAATACACGAAGAAAAGAATGGTGGAAGTTGAAATCTACTGGCCTATGGGTTCAGGAATTGGTTTCGGAAGGTATCATTAATACCCGTCTTGATTAATTTAATTATGGTCAGTCAGGTTGTGTATTGAAGAAATTAACACAATAATAATTTCGGTATAATTCTTATAATTTAATGTATTAAATTAATTTTATTCCGTTAATCAGCCATCATCTGAAATCTGTATTACAATTGTATTGCCAGAGATGGCATCCGGCTACCCCTTTCAGGGCTATCCAATGCCATCTGGCCAGGGTTGCACCCGTGGACCTGCTTATAGAATTCTACAATTTGAGGATAATTATTATGAAGCCGAATTTGAACAGAACACAGACCCGTCTATCCGTCCGATCTTCCAGAGATGAATTGCAACGCTGGAATTCATCTGCCCGGAGTGCGGGATATAAGACCCTTGCAAACTATTTCAGGTCGCTGATGAACTCTGCTCCAATGCTCCAGGCTGATAAGATTTCGTTACTCACGGAATTGAAAACGACAAGAGAAGAAGTCAGCCGGATAGGCAACAATCTGAATCAGATTGCTCATCGCCTGAATTCTGGTCAGAGTTTTAACGATACACAGAACAACATGAAACAATGTCTTAAAATTCTATCCGATATTGATAGCATAATTGCTACTATCCGGAGATAACTCCGGTGATAATTAAATCGGCACGCATGAAAACATCATCGCAAGGCATGTCATCGACTTGTCGTCATGTTTTCCATGGTTCTGATAATGACGATATTCAGGTTCTTCAAGGTTTTGAATTTGACGTAAAATCAGAATTGGGTAGAGCAAAAGCGGTCGGTTCTCAGTATGCAGTCAGGCACGTAAAGATATCATCATATGAAGATATGACTGACAATCAGGCGCTTGATGTCGTTCGTATGTATGCTCATGAATTCAAAGCTGACCCAAAAACGGCAACCATTATCCGGCATGATAAACAACGAGCAGATAACAAAGCTTCATCTCACCATTATCATGTATATTTTCCCGAAGTGTTGGCAAATGGGAAAATTATGGATTCATCATTTTCAAAGATACGAGAAGAGAAAATTGCCCGCATTGCTGAAATTGATTTTGGTCACGTTCATGTTGTTGGCAAGCATAATTTATCTGTTATCAACGACTTAGAGCGAGCAGGCCGGAAATCATATGCTGATACCATCAGAAGAAACACACCATCATTAGATCCCAAAAATACCCCGGATGCATCATATTCAGAGAGGCAATTTCGACGTGCGAAGGCAAATGGCATCAATCTGAATGAAATCCGCCAGACATTGAAAGACTTACGTGTCACATCGGAAACATTCGGCCAGATGATTGAAGGACTGGATAATCTGAAAATCAGAAAGGGAGACAAAGAAGACACATACATCATTGTGAATCATGACAATCAGTTTCTCGGTTCTGCCCATCGTCTTTTCGATATGAAAAAATCTGATTTTAATCAGCAATATCATGCTTATGAAGCCAGTTTGACACCGGTTCAGTCTGTAACGTCTGAACCGAAAACTTCTTCTGAGAAACCCCTACAGACGGTTTTTAGTAAAAATGGACCTGAAGCAAGTCGTGAAAACAGACCAGCTTCAGCGCCCCGGAAATTGGCTCCTTCTCCCGAGCCTGTCAGCCACATTCATGCTGATCTTGCTAATGATACGAGCGAGACAACAGAAGCGATGAGCCGGGATGAAAAAACGGCGGTTAACAGACAAAATTCCGATAGAATGCAAGCGCGTCAGACGATACAGCAGGCTCTTGCCGGGCAGGAAGCATTTCACAAAAAACTTGCGGAGCTTGAACAAAAATTCATGGCCCGATGGCGTCATATTAAGCCCGAGCCTTTCTCTGATCCAGATAGTCGCAATCCCGTTCTTGTTCGTCAGAAACACGAAAACATATTAAAACCGCTCAGAAATAAATATCATAAGGCAAAAACGTCGTGGTTTAATGGCTCTTCGACAAGAAAAACCCTTCAAGAATTCAATGATGCACTCAAAAATATAAAATATGACAGAGAGAATTTCAATAATCTTGATATCTTGAATAATGATGATCATTTCAATTATTCTCTCAATTATATGTCTGATTTGTATGTTTCTGGACGTGAAAGAACGCGGAAAGAATGGGCTTCTGACTTGACTGTTCAGAGTTATTTGAAAGCGAAGAAAAATTTTGATGAATTAATTGAATATATAAATAAAACTGAGAATATTGATCTATTGCAGACAGCCCTACAGAACCCAGTCCACGCAATGAAACAGATGAGAGAATTGAAGCAATCAGAACAGCAAGAGAAAGCCAAAAAGTATAGACATTCAGGGCGTTCTCTTGCGTTTTCGTATGATAAAAGATAATTTTCTATTATATCTCGTGTCCCACAGGATTGTTCCGGTAGGTTTCCTTATGTTTCTGATTTAATTGTATTTTTTCAGCTTATCATTATTATTAATTTTCATGAGATTCCGCACCTTTCCAATAATATTTATGATTTTTGTGCCAATCTGCTGAAATTATCGCTATGATGTCTCTGCATGAGTTTGATTAAGCCTTTTCCTTCTTTGAAGGAGGAGGCTGACCTCTCGATTTTTCACATTCCCAGAAGTAGCAGACAGGTAATATACCTTCTTGGTATACATATACCTGAGTTGTGACAAAAGTATAAAAACGTGAGAAAACTGCCGTTATTTTGATTGCATGACAACGAGTGTCTATCTGTTCATTAGAATTACAGACGTTGTTGAACACTCCGAAGTGAAGAGCATGGATATAAGACACTTGCAGGCGCTGGATATCATTCCTGATATAAGTCATATCAGGATGTCTGGAACTCAATGAGTTCAGCTTGTCGTCAGAGAACCCACGGATCATCAATAATATCTGCCCATCCGACTGGTTCTTTTTCATCATGCGGCGGGATTTTGATATCCGCCAGTCACTCAAGTCTTTATGTTTTCTGTTGTGATAGACGTTATCGTATCTTGATTTGATATCTTTTGTCAGTCCGATAAAGCTCACGTAATTATCTGTTTTCCCTGAGTCTTTCAGACAATATCCGATGCAATTAATGGCATCCCATATTGATTGAATGGCATTATACTGCCTGCCCTGCTCGTTCGGAAACTCATGCAATATGACTGATTCAACATATTCTCTCTCGGATGGATTGATATATAACTGAATATGATAGTGTGGCGTTTCATCCTTCTGCAACTCAATGACAGACATCCCGAGATGAAGAATATTACGATATTTCAGGCGTCTGCGAATGTTTGTCCAACGTCTCGATATCTCTTCCTTTGCCTCTTCGTATGAACAGCCGTGATATTCAGACGGAAGTGTCAGAGACAGGAAAAGTCCGGAATAATTCAGGAAGTTCAGACAAAAATCGTCTAAATGTTCCGCGATGTCATGATTGATCCTGTATCGTTTCCGCTGTTCGCGTTTCTTGGCATCATGTGCTGTCCATCCTGTGTTATCCGATTTGGAATCATACCGGACAATATATGTCTTTTCAGACTCTAATTTATCTCTATTGAACTGCTGTTGGAACTGGTCCTGATCGGGTCGGATGTTCAGATATCGTCTGAAATTTCTACGTAACAAGTTCGCTTTGCGGGTTAGTTTTGTCTGTGTGATTCGTTGACGTTCTTTGATTTCGTCATATGTCATAGACATCAGAGAAAAGCTGTCCCTGACATCTTCAGGGCATGATATGACCCATCCGGCGACCTGTTCGGCTACCTCATGGACATCATGACAGGCGCAGTTTTCTGCGGTTTTTGCTGTTATCTGATTTTTATATGTGTAATGAAGAGATAATAAGTCCTGCCAAATGCGGGGGTGGTTTTGTCGTATGACTATCTCGATTTGTTCATAATTCATATTCTCCTTCGCCAAAGAACTTTATTGACGGCGGAGACTTATGCTATTATAAGTATATAAAGAAGCCTGTGCCGTTGTTTTCTTGGTCGTTAACATTATAGCACAGTAATTAAGAGAAAAGCCGGGACAATCTCCTGGCTTTTTTCGTTTCTGCTATTTTCTCATGATTTTCATAGGGTTCCAGTCCCGATATTTCAGAGTTTTTACGACTGAATATAGATTCTGAACTGTTGTTCCTTGGTTATATCTTGACCCCTGCCCTGCCGATTCATGTCCTAAAATCTGATCAATCCACTCTGTCGGATATTTTTCACCACCTGTCCGATGACCGAGCTTTGTTCTCACCATGTGTCTAAACGAGTGGAAAACCGTTTCAGCCGGTAGCCCTGCTAACGTCTTAAAATCTGAGAACCTTTTTGAGAATTGAACGCCATATTTTTTCCGTGATTTATCATATGACAGATCGAAAAAGATCATATCTTTTCCTGATTTTCGGCAGTTTTCTGCCCTTTCAATCAATCCCAGGTCAGGAGATTTCAGGAATGGATGAAGTGGGATAATTCTTGCACCCGCCTCGGTTTTTGGGTCCCAAATTATGCGACCTTTTTCGTCTTTATGCGTCTGGATATTAAAACACCAAACTCCGTCTATTTTCTCGATATCGCATGGCCTGAGTCTGCAAATCTCTTCAAGCCTCATGCCGGTGTAAGAGGCAACGGCCAAAATCTGACGCACGGTATTGATATGGACACGAGGTTGCCATGGGGTATTTTCTAATATTTTTAACTCGTTGTCTGTGAATGGCCGTCTGTCTGTGAGTTCCTCTCTTACCGGCGTGATGATATGATTTGTCCATATGTCGTTGTCTTTTTTGTCTTCCAAATCATCAGAAGATATTGAATATTTCCAGATATTCGCCAGATTTCGTATGTGTCTGTTGATAGTTTTTGTCGATAATGTTGCGTATTCGTTGTCTTGTTTTTTGGCTTCTTCGATGATCTGAGAGAGTGTTTTTTGTCTGTCTCCGGGCGATTTACCATATCTGACCGGTAGATTTCTTATCAGTTCGATGAAATTCCTTGCGTCTTTTCTTGTGTATTCGTGAAGCTGTTTGTCCCTCATAAATCGTAGAAAAAGCTTTGAAGCTGTCTGAATCTGCTGGATTTCTTCGACGCCGACGCTTCCCCGCTTGATTTCGATATATTGTGTGGAAGCTTTGGAAAATAATTCAGATTTTTCCTGTGGTTCTGGCGTTGGCTGAACCGCCATCACCGGCATTGGAACGCTTCCGGGAGTGGGAATTCTTTGGATTGCATCCCGTAGCATACCCAAGAGCGTGACTTCTTTTTCGGGATTTCCCTCCTTTTTCGCCTGCTCTAATTCCGACGCAAGTTCATTAATTTTATTTAATGTATTTTGGTGTCGTTCTGAGACTTGAGATACGAAACCGGCCACTATCGGAGCCGGTGCATCAACGAGATACTTTGATCTGAGTTCGATGATTTCGTCTCTGTAGCTTGTTTTGTTCTCTCTAATAATTCTTGTTAATTCACTGAAATAATTAGAGATATTCCACTTTTCAGTCATTCTTCCGGCACGCTCGAAAATTTCTGTGACATATCCGTTTATGTAGCACGCTCTCGAAAGAGCTTCACGCTTCCGATTGGTTCCCAGAGACAACCAGATTTCCCGCTTTCCGAGCGTCTTCCGCAATGCCTTGGGAACAATTTTACGAAAATGAAAAGAGCCATGTTTTTGCTTGAGCATATTGAACCGATGGGGACAAAAATGGGGACACGTCCTCACCGATGGGTTTTTCAGACTTTTCTTAAATGATTTCAAATAGTTATATGTGAACCACTAGGAGGCTCCAGCCCCCCCCCCCAGCCATTCGTCTCAATAACCCATTGAAATCATTGGAGAAAATGTCCACTATCCGAGAGGGTCGGTGGAGAAGCTCTCCACTTCCTTCTCCACCAGAGGTTGGTCGGAGATGTTACACAGGGTCAATGGGGCTTACCATTTTCGCAGAAAAGTTCCTTTTGCCATTCGTCCCCTGCTCGGCAAGCAGGAAGTCTGGTTCTCTCTGAAAACGTCCAATCGGGTTACGGCCACGGCACGGGGTGGTATGGTCTACGGACAGGTCGAAGCCATTTTTGAAGACTGCCGTCAGATGAGTCAGGACAAAGAATATATTGCTACTCTCGAAGAAGCCTTGCAGGCGGCTGACGAGGTAATCGCTGGACAAGATACGCTTCGGGCCGTCCTGTCGAAAAAACAGGAATTGCAGCATCTGCTTTCAAGCCTGTCCGATTATGAGCGTTTCAGGAGATTCATTCAGGACCAATCCGTCCGACTGGAAGACATTGCTCTCACAATTCAACGTCTGGGCCTGAAAAATGCTCACCAGCAGGGACGGCTGGAAGAATCCCGTCAGTCAGCGCACGAGTTGACTGAAACCCTCAGGCAAGTAACCAATATCGCGTCCAGCCTGTCTCAGATTGTCCTGAATAATCACACGCCGAACGGCCTCCCCTCTCCTGCTCCCGTGGCTCCAGCCAGTCCGTTATTTTCTGAGGTGAGTGAGTCGTATCTGGAAAAGAAGAGCAAGGATTATAAGAACGAGAAAGATGTGAGAGTTCTGCGAAATACATTCGCTATGTTCGTGGAAATCATCGGAGATAAACCCGTTGCGAAATACAGCGGAAAAGACGCATTTGAATTTATTGAAATCCTGAAAAAGATTCCGAAAAATTATGGTAAAAGTATCCACTATACACCCGTTAAGGATGCGATTGCCGCTGCGGACTTCAGAGAAAAATCAGGAACAGAAATCGAGAGAATGAGCAGTGTTACCGTCGAGAAGCGGGTCACGTTCATCTCAGGCTTTTGGGATTACATGCTCCCCATTGAACAGGTAAGCCGAAACGTCTGGAAAGGATTTAAATTAAAAACAGATTCCGTTCGATCGATTTCGGACTGGAGCGAGGAAAATCTTCTCAAACTGACCAATCATCGTTTTGGACGCAGTGCTGTCTCTCGACAGACATATGCCTTTATCACCTCAATTGCTGCCTATAGCGGAATGAGACAGGGAGAAATCTGTCACCTTCGTTGTGAGGATTTCGTCCATACTGATGACGGTTGGATGATGTATATCCGCGAACATCTCCCCGTTGAGGTAGATGGAAGGAAGGTCACATTCTCTCCTAAAAGCGAGGCAGGCGAGCGGGTTGTTCCCGTCCATCCTGAACTGGTTAAGGTAGGACTTATTAAACACGTAGAACGTATGAGGAACGCTGGTAAGACGTTTGTATTTGAAGAC
Organism: Acetobacter aceti; assembly: GCF_002005445.1. Classification (NCBI taxonomy): domain Bacteria; kingdom Pseudomonadati; phylum Pseudomonadota; class Alphaproteobacteria; order Acetobacterales; family Acetobacteraceae; genus Acetobacter; species Acetobacter aceti. The sequence goes on along the minus strand of NZ_CP014692.1, from coordinate 1,617,768 downwards.
CTGAAACCTTCCGGCAGAATGAATCTGCTATCCCCAAAGTTTCAACAGGCTTTCAGCAGACACAAAATCAGTGCGGGCATTTCGGAAGATACTGTCTTCCACTCATTCCGCCATAGCGTATCCACCATCCTGAGAAACGAAGACAATACTATTCGAGAAGTCTGGATTGATGCTGTCCTTGGTCATATTGGTGATAGCTCAAAAAATCTCAAGGCATTACGACTTATCTACATAACATCGGGACAAAAAACCTGAGAAAAACAATCAACAGAATTAAATATCCCGAATCTTTTCAAATCTCGAAGTTATTCGAATGACCGTTGCACCCTTTTTGTGGTTTTTCCATCTACAATAGCAAAGCATAAAACTCCAATAAGTGAAATTTCAAAAATATCGCAAGAAAATGAAAGGAGGTTGTTTTGGCGCATAAAAAACACGCGGAAAGTAACATCAAGAACACTGAACACAATAACAAAAAAAGAATTTTTATCGTCCATTACTTTTAGAATTCGATTTCTAATATTGATATTTTGATGGTTTCTTTTCGCGTAATAGTAACAGAAAAAAGCCTGAAAAATAAGAAAACATCCTGCGATAAGGTAACCAGAAACAAAAGCAATTCCTGGCACAATAAAAGCAGAAACAGCAAAAATGGAGTTAACTGACTGTCTAATCATACAGAAATCTCCGATTTAAGAACATATAAAATTAACAAAAATAGATAAAAATTAAGTTAATATCGCTATTAAAGTACAACAATACGTTTATATTCTATTGTTTTACAAAGCGCATACAATTCTGCTCCATAAGACGGGGTAATTACGACAAAACTTTTTTCACCACGTTCGACCTCTACCGTAATTTTATTTAAAAGAATCGTATATTGGTCGTGATATTTTTGGTCTGCTGACGGATGATAAGGCTCATATAATTTTGTAATATCTGCATATTGAGAAAATTGTCTGCCGCTCCATACCTTAAGGTCGAGAATAATATTTCCTTGTCGAAAATCATCGAGACGCAGATGCTCAACCTCAGACATTCTGACTTCGTAGTCGTCACCGTCAACACGTCTTATGTGTAATGTCACAATGTTATCATTTAATATTATACCATTTAGGTATCCATCATGAAATGTAGGTATCGTGTTGGCCTTATTTCCTTCAGACATTATGTTTTTCACTTCCAAATTGAGATGGTCCCATCCTTTTGGACAGTTTTTGGGGTTAAATAAGCTATATCCGGCTGTTGTTATGCCGCCATTCTGACAGTGCTGCTGTTGTCCCTTTGGTCCTGGATTAACCCCGGACCAAAGGGCGTTGACCCGTCATGATACACCTCATCGGACGCACGTCCAGTCGGCGCCGTATGCGGACGCCTTTCGTTATCATGGGCGATCATCGTCTGATGCATCCATGTTTATACGCCAGCTCCGCCAGCGTCAGTTCCCTGCGGAGCGCCTCCAGCGCAACTCGTGTTTTGAACTCCGCCGCATATCTCTTGCGCGTAACCTTGCCATAAAACCCGCCCTCTCTCAGGTCGGATTATAGCTTACATCCCAGTCCAAAAAGCCGGGGCCACCTCTGTCGCGTTAACAGACTACCTGTCTGTTAACGTCTTCAGAAATGCGATAATGGCAGCCCGCTCATCCTCTGTCATGGCTGGTTTCTCACCAGTCTTACGGTCCAATGGCGCATCCATCGTATCGAGATTCTTGCGATATTTTTCTGGAAGATCGTTGTATTTCTGAATCTTTTTGTTTTTTCCTATCGGATAAAATCTGGCCGGTTCCAGATCACGCAAAGCATAGAAATCCAGAACATCCTTCAAGGAATGGAAAACACCATTGTGAAAAAACACATGGCGTGTTGCTGAATTTCGCAAGGTCGGTGTCGCGAACATACCGCAATACAGGCTGAGGCTCGTTCGTCCATCCGGCTGACGATCGCATACACCCAGATCATAATAGGCAGGATCATGATTTATTGCGAGTTGCATGTTTCTTGGAGCGCCCAGAGCTTCATACTGATGGTCGGTGAAGACTGGAGGCAGTCGGTTTCCTGAGACTGTATCGACGTGACAGGCCGCGCAATTCCCTTTTTGAGGATCATTGAATGCAAGATAGCCAGCCCGCTCAATCGGCGTGAGCTTCTCCCTGCCTTCAAGCCACCCATCAAACTTGCTGTTATATCGGTGAAATGCAGGATCTTCGATCTGATACCTAGCGAGAGCAAACATTGCTTCCGCCAGAAGGAATCCTGGAGACGCCTGACCAGCAATACCAGCCAACTGCTTGAGGTCGGCAGTATAGGGAGCAGCGTTGATCCGCTCTATCACCTTTTCTGGTGACGAAGCCATTTCGGCAGGATCATAAAGAGGACCAAGCACCTGCTGCTGCAAGGTGTCGGCCCGCCCATCCCAGAAAAGTCCACCCTGTGGAACAAGGTTTCCGGCAGATGCAGCGTTATTGGCGGCACTTTTACCCCCACGTTCAACACCACCCACATTCGCGACGATAGCAGGAGCCGCCTCGCTTGTAGGATCATCCAGACCAATACTGAAATTCGGACGTCTTTCCGCATAGGTCAGCGTTGGAATTGCCCGTCTGCCCTGCTTGTTGAGCTGCATTCCACCGGAGAAAACAGGAGAATCTCCCGATGGAGCATAATGGTTTGTCGGCTCATGGCACGAAGCGCAGGAAAGCTTTCCTGAGCCGGACAGAAGCGGATCATTGAATATCTGCTTGCCGATCAAAGCCATTTGCGAAAGCGGCTGCACTTTTGGCTTCAGCATCTCCACAGGACAGGGATTACTGCCGTCAGACGCAGGAAGACAGGAACCCGTTCCGGCCTGAGCCAGAACAGGTGTCGCCCATAAGAGCGTAAGCAAACTGATGCAGCCCAGAACGGGCTGCATCGAACGAGAAAGATCAGACATATTGCGAAAGGAACGCCCAGATTGCAGCCAGAAGACCGGAAAGGCCGCTATTTGAAGAATTCTCGTTGGAGGAAGAGTCGTGACCGTGTCCGCCAAACGGAGAATCATCACCATGTGAAGACGAACCGTTGTGATTGTGGCCTGACATCTGTCCTGAACGAATGTCACCTGTATCCGGATCAAGGATCAGATTTTCAGTGTTGGAACGACCGTTGAAGTCAAAAAGATCGTCGATCTTGCCAGCCGTCGCATCAAATGATCCCTGGCCAAGACGCTTGCCGCCAAGCCAGTTGTCTTCGATGAAGCGGATGATGGAAGCCTGCGTCACAAGAGTATGACTGACGTGGTTCGTCTTCGCCCAAGGAGAAATTGCAAGCAGAGGAATACGCGTTCCTGGTCCGCAACGCCCATTGACAGGCTTGCCCTCAAGACCTTTTGGAGCCGTACCCGAACCACAGATACCGGCGCCGTTCAACTGATCAACTGATGAGTCAAACGAACCATGTGTCGGTGGAACATAAGCGTGGTCATACCAGCCGTCCGAGTCATCATAAGAGATCAGGATAGCTGTATCTTTCCACTCTGGCAGCTTCTGAAGGAGGTTGATTACATCAACCACGCCAACCTGCTCATCAAGAGGATCGGAATAGCCGGCGTGCCCATCCTGATAGGCTGGCATCTTTACAAAAGAAACAGCTGGAAGGTTGCCTTCTTTGGCAGTCTTGTAGAAATCCTTCAGGTCGTATTCGTGATTCGCCGGGTCTTTCTTCGACGTTCCCGGAATATAGGTGTAGCCGATCGACTTGATTGAGTGAGGTCGGGCGTGCTGCGGGTTGGAAGTGCTCTCGTAATACTGAAACCAGTTATGGTGCGGGATGTAATCCGTCACATTCTGGGACACGATAGTGGAATAAGTCGTACGTTTGCAGCCTGCCGATCCGTCGGTATTGCTGAGATCAAGGTCGAAGCCGCCCATGAAGCCGCCCCATGTGATGCCGCGCTCATTGAGCAGGTCACCAATGTTACGGCCCGTCATCATGACCTGATTGTTCTTGGACGAACAGACGTCATAAGCCGGATCGATGTCGTTGATCATCGTCCATCCACCCTGACCATCAGAAATATAGGAGGAAGGATTTTCTTTTGTCGACGGTTTCTGCGTGGTTTTGATCAGCTTCAGGCCGTTGGTCTGCCCCGACACAACTTCAAGCGCACCCGGTGTGGACGGCCCATAGGTATCAGTGAAGGCATTGTCGCTCATGGAAAAACGCTGAGCATAACGCCAGTAAGCAGTTACGGTGTTACCGTCGTAATAACCAAGAACCTGACCAGTTGTTCCAAAAGCACCGACACCACCGGACGAACCAGAACCCGTGTAAAGCGGGAACAGATCTGCGGCGCCATTGTTATAGGCCATCTGCTCGGCCGTATAAGCATGATTCTGGTCGGCCGTGCTGGCCTGGGTACGATCCAGACGGAACGGAAGCGCTGCACCCGTGCCGTTGGCTGTGTTGGTGTTAGGATTCTGCTGCAGCAGGTTGCTGTTCTGCAGGTTGTTCACCGTCGGCGTGCCGCGCTGCGCACGGAAGCTCGGCTCACCGGTCGGGTTGGTCGCCTTGGGGTATGTTGCGAAATAATGATCGAAGGAGACGTTCTCCTGATAGATCACAACAATATGCTTGATGGGAGTTCTTGTCGGGAATGTATTTCCGAAAGAGCTGGACTGCTGCTGGCCGCCAGACCAGATGTTCCAGTCACTTGCGTGACCGGACACTGGAGAAAAGACAGACATGGACAGCAGAGCTGATAGTGCAAGCCGCGTGCGCTTTACAAACACGTCACGGAACCTTTCTTTTCGCACGGTATGACCGGATATCGGCGAATTATGGATCATCTGATACCACTCCGATCGACCGGCCCCGGCTGGGGTGGAGGAGACAGGGCGTTAATTAAATGAAAGAATTTTCATGTAGTGTTATCATTTTATGAAAGGCACAGATTTGAAACGAATTGCAGTGGTCAGTTACACATTTCACCAGGCCCGATGCGGATCAGTCGCACCTATACTCATGCCATGAACCGTTCTGCCTGCTTCCTTTCCGGGAGAAAGAGACGATGCGTATTTTGAAAAGATCAGCGAAATCGGTTTTGTTTTTACCCTGAGTGAGATTGACACCAGCCGGATCAATGGATGCGATCGTCCAGTCGTTCACCCTTTCGCTCCCGACCATAACGCGGCTTTTCCCATCCCCTTTATCGTGTTTGAAAATTGCCTTCCACGTGTCGGCATGTCCCGGAATGCCCACAAGATGGAAGACGCCATTTTCCTCGTGAGCAATCTCTTTACGTCGGTGATCCGGTTCAAAAGCGGTCGATTCAGAATTTTATCAACACTTTCGCTGATTACGTCCGAATCCGCTGATATCGCTCGGGATGGTACAGTCTCAAGCACCTGCTGGGCAAAAGCCAGACACCACATCAAGCAGGCCAGAGTGATACCTCCAGCCATACGCAAAGACAGACCCGACCTGACCGTCATGACGAAACTTTTTTTTTCAAAGAAGATAATTTTATATAAAGAACTTCCCGAAACAGACCTGAATTTCACGATCTGACATCACACGTTCGCCTGTTTCTCATGACGCAATGAACTGCATGCGCTCGTCAAAGCAACAGTTTTATAGCTGACGACAGAACCCTATTTGCCCGACATTATCGCTAAATATAAACAAGATTTTGCAAGAGCATAAATCATAAGAAAACAAGGTAATCGACATTCTTATTGAATATAAATATAGTTTCTGTAAATGCATCCTTAAGTAACCATGAATTTATATTGCCTTTCAAAATCACTTTTACTTTTATGCGGGCAGGTAATGGGAGGATGTGGCTATTCCTCTCGTTTCCGATGCTCTGTGTTTGGTGATCGCAGCACTCCTGCCCTCCTGTGTATGCGAAAGGTAGACGCCCGCGTGTACCCGACCGCGCGGCGCTCACGGGGATACTGTTCGTTCTTCTGACAGGCGTTCCGTGGAAGATGCTGCCGCGCGAGATGGGGTGCGGCTCGGGGGTGATCTGCCGGCGCCGCCTGCGCGACTGGCAGGACGCCGACATATGGGCGAAACTGCACCGTGAATTGCTGACTCGGCTGCATTGCGGGGGCCGGATCGACTGGAGCCGGGCTTGCATGGACAGCTCGTCCATTCCTGCAAAAAAGGGGCTATGCGACAGGTCCGAACCCGACGGATCGTGGAAAACCGGGCTCAAAACGCCACGTCGTCACTGACCGACAGAGTATGCCGCTGACCGTCCTGCTCTTCGACGCCCACGTCCATGACAGCCGGATGCTCGAACCTCTGCTCGATGCGATCCCCGCCATCCGTGGTCAACGCGGCCGCCTGAAACATCGTCCCGCAAAGCTCCATGCCGACAAAGGACATGAATACCGGCGCTGCCGCACCGCCTGCACGCAGGGATGTCGAAAGCAGTCAAAATCTCGGCAGGCATCGTTGGGGCTTCGAACGAACATTCGCATGGATCTCCCGCTTCCGTCGCCTCGCCGTTCGCTACGAAAGACGGGCCGACATTCATCTCGCCTTCACGCGCATCGCTTGCGCTCTCATCTGCTTCAATGCGCTCAATTCATGGTTTTGAAAGGCCCTCTTAATCAAAACTCGCAAAGCCTTTCCGCTGTCAATCACCATCTGAACGAGTTGATAGCGCATGTTTGTCCGAATTGAAGGGTGACATTTCGTTCAGTGCAATCTGATTGGTTTTACAAGATTTCTCTTGATACTCATTTACCAGATTCATGTAGTCATTTTTGTTATTTGTAGAAAATAAATTTATTACTTGTATTATTTCTTCGTTACTAAAATTTCTATCATAAAGAAATAGTATCTCCGCTAGTACATCTATACACTTTACCTTCTCCCGTAATTTCTTTTTCATTCTGGACTGACGTTCAGCCCCTGTCATGGCCCGTGTTCCCATCGGCCGCCTGCCACGTTTTGACATATTACCTCCGAACTAAAATAGACATAATTTGACATGCGATAGACATATTGTATCGGTCGTCATTGTCAAATTAAGCAGATGGTAATGTGACATTTTAATTTCGTTACTAACAAATCTATATATATGCGTGATTAATTGAAATTTGTAACATCTCTATCTAGAAATGAAACGAACAACGTTAGTAACATATATCGATCCATAATTTGGTCGGAACGATTGTCCGCGCGATTAAATGCCATCCTTTGTCATAAAACATTCTTTCGACAGAAAGTGAGAGGCCTAAATATATCCGCTCCGGGATTACATCATTTTAAGGAATTCAGATGCCACCGCATCTTTCCCGGGCAACACCGTTGAAAGTCTTACTAGTCACCAGCGCAGTGGCATGTTTGCATCAGATGTTTCCTGAGCACGCGCATGCGCAGTCAGTGACGCAGATCAACTCGATGGAGCGACAAATCCTGCTGCTTCAGAGTCAACTCAAACAAATGAAAATTGCTCAGACCCGGCATGAACATGACATTGCCGAGACACGCACCATGGCACGTCATGCGCGTGAACAAATGGAGGATAGTAACCCTTACGAACTCCAACGTGCGTATGCAAAGGGTGCCTATCCAGTCGACACACCCGCACCTTATGGAGCCGCCTTGGCAGTCCGAGGGGTTCCAGCATATGCCGTCGGAAAAGGGGTCCAAGCCTCCCATAGCGGACCACAGCTCAAGCAAGGCGAGTTCCAAGTCGGAGGCGTCACCATTCGGTTGGGTGGCTTTCTCGAGTCAGCTGGTATTTATCGCTCGCGCAATCAAGCCGCTGATATCAGTTCGAATTTTTCTGGTATCCCTTGGGAAAATTCACCAAACGCCCATATGAATGAGTATCATCAGACTGAACGACAGAGTCGCTTTACAGCACTTGTCAAGGGCAACGTCTCAGACAATATAGAAGCTTCAGCTTACGTGGAAATGGATTTCCAAGGGGCAGGATCCTCTTCGAATTCCCGCGAAAGTAACAGTTATGTCTTGCGTGATCGTGTATTCTACGGCGAAATCGACGATAAAGCGGACGACCTTTCTTTTGTAGGAGGTCAAATGTGGTCGTTGGCTACGATGTTCAAAAAAGGTATGGCGCCACGCGATATTACTTTACCAGCGGTAATCGACGCCCAATACGTTCCGGGCTTTACATGGTTGAGAAATACAGGCGTACGTATAGTTAAAGGCTTCGATCATAGTCGATATCACCTAGGATTAGAAATTGCCAACCCGCAGGCCATTATTGGAGTAGGTTCGGGTGGAACCTACAAACCTAACGGTGCCACAAGCGTAACAGTCAATACGACTGGCGGTAATGTTAACAACCCGGACACGACCTACTCCACCGATGTTGCTCCCGATGTCGTGATAAAAGGGACTGCCGATCCTGGTTACGGTCATTATGAGGCGTTCGGAGTCGGTCGCTTCTTGCACGACCGTGTTAGTTATCTTGGGAATGGTGCAAGTCACACGGCATTCGGCGGCGGCGGCGGCGGCGGTATGATTCTGCCTATCGTTGGCGATAAGCTGGCTTTCCGTGCTTCTGGCATGGCTGGGTATGGAATAGGACGTTACGCAACGTCAGGCTTGCCAGATTACACTCTCAATGCACGAGGAGGGATATCTCTTCTGCCGGAAGCGCAAGTTCTGATCGGGCTGGAGAGCAAACCAACCAAAGCGCTACAGGTTTATGCCTATGGCGGCATGGAAGACATTCTTTCCCGCAGTTCGTTCAATGCCGGTGGGAAAGCTTACGGTTATGGAAATCCAAACTACAATGTCACGGGGTGCAACATCGAGGGAGCTGCTGCCTCACTATGCCAGGCGAGCACTCGCCGCGTAGTACAGGGCACTCTTGGCTTCTGGTATAATTGGCTTCATGGAGACTACGGCACTGTAAAGGTAGGTGCTCAATATTCTTACACGAACATGGCATCGTTTTCAGGTGTCGGTGGCACCCCCCATACGGATGATAATATGGTCTTCTTCTCGTTCCGGTATTATCCTTTCGAATAATTCGCTTAGTAATTCCGAAGGGGTGACGCAAAGCCCCTTCGGTGCCAATTATTGTAAGAGAGGCGTCATGAAAAGACGAATCACAATAGATTCGAACGATATAGCGAGAAAGATTGCCGAGCAGTGTTTTCTCGAACGTGACGACGAAGAATGCTTGCATAATTTTCTTACAGGCGCGGCTTATGCTGTGGGATTCGCGCTGTCACGAAACGGAACATGGAACTCCGGGGATTTTGTAGCAATTGGTCGTGAAATGACAGCCATTGGTCACGGTCGTTACCAAGAACTTCTTCTGATTGAGGAGAGTTTGGGGAATAAAAAACGTGGAGGGATTGAAGGAACAGTGATTGACGGACCTGCTGCTTAATTTTGGGTTTCACTTGCCGCTATTGCCGCTTCAAGGCCGAGAACTCTTGGCTAGAACAATGACGGTTGCTCTGAGGTAGATGGCTGAGAGAAGGATGGTTGAGAATCTGTCGTAGCGTGTCGGGACACGCCTTCAGTCCTTGAGACGTCCGATCATGATCTCGATGCGGTTGCGTCTTTCATATTATCTTTTGTCATCTTTGATGGAGCTTCCCGCGTAATTTTTGGCCGAGATGCAGGACTTTATAAAGAGACCTGTGCGCGGGTAGTGGATTTTTTTGGGCTGATATTAAGAGCGCCTTTCAAAACCATGAATTGAGCGCTTTGAAGCAGATGAGAGCGCAAGCGATGCGCGTGCAGGCGGTGCGGCGGCGCCGGTATTCATGTCCCTTGTCGGCATGGAGCTTTGCGGGACGATGTTTCAGGCGGCCGCGTTGACCACGGATGGCGGGGATCGCATCGAGCAGAGGTTCGAGCATCCGGCTGTCATGGACGTAGGCGTCGAAGAGCAGGACGGTCAGCGGCATACTCTGTCGGTCAGTGACGACGTGGCGTTTTGAGCCCGGTTTTCCACGATCCGTCGGGTTCGGACCTGTCGCATAGCCCCTTTTTTGCAGGAATGGACGAGCTGTCCATGCAAGCCCGGCTCCAGTCGATCCGGCCCCCGCAATGCAGCCGAGTCAGCAATTCACGGTGCAGTTTCGCCCATATGTCGGCGTCCTGCCAGTCGCGCAGGCGGCGCCGGCAGGTCACCCCCGAGCCGCACCCCATCTCGCGCGGATATGATATATAAAGAATGGTGCTTTCGTTTATTCCTGAAGAAGAGAAAAAATCGTTATTCTTCTGATTCTAATAGCTTTTCTCAAGAAGCAACAATGAATAAATAATTACTATTGCGTGACAGCCTCAAACCTCTTTCACGTCCCTTTTCATCCTGTCTCCGCGCCACTGAGAAGCGGACGGATCATCATCGTTGGCCAGCTTTTTCCAGGCGCGAGGAAACGAACCTGCACCCTGACGAGAAGAGGCAGGTTCGGGCTGTTCCAGACCGATTGCCAGACATGCCGACCGCCTTGCAGACCATAATATGAAAACTCGATTGAACTGACGCCACGAGCGAGAATCTCTTCATGAAGAGCGTCAGGCTGTTCGGCGCAGATTGCCCGACGATAGGGCTGCCATCGCACGACAAGTTCGTGGTGTGCCCCTACGCCAAACGCCGCTTCGACTTCCTTCTCATAGCCGTTCTTTTCCGGAAGCCACGATATAACCCGTAATCGGTCTTCCTGACCGGAAAACTTGCCTGCGCCTCCATTGTCCGGAACATCGGCCCGCTCGATCAGGCGACGCAATGCGTCTTCAATCCCCTGACCGGATATTTCATCATCGTGACGATGCTCGGCCATGGACCAGCCATGCGTACCCACGCCAATACCTTCCCACAAGGCCACCGACAGCAGCCCGAAGACCACCGTCACGACAAGAATCTCCAGAAGAGTAAAGCCGTCGTCTCTCATTCCTGCGCTGCGGGTCGCACCGCCCTGCCTGTCAGAGTGACAGATCGTCCTGTCGCGCCCTGCACCTGCACGGAAATGGAAAACAGACCAATCCTGTCCCCAGAGCTCTTGGGAGCAGCCTCCGCAATCTGACGAATTTCAACAGTCGAATGATAGCGCCCCTCCAGATCGTAACTCTGCGAACCCGGACGCAGAGAGAGAGTGGCCTCTACGCCCGCAAGCTGTGATCTGGCCAGCGAGATCGCGTAAAGATCGCGCTGTGAGCGACCGCCACTCGCCAGACCGGCCTCCAGCGATCCGAGCATCGCCGTCAGCGCAAAACCGGAAATCATCAGGGCGATGATGACTTCCAGCAGCGTGAAGCCCGTATCCCGTTGCCTGGCTGACATCGTCAGATCAGGTTTCATCGGCTTCAATCCGGCCCGTGACAGGACTAACCCTGATCAGACAGAGATGTTTTCCCAGAACAACCACAAGGGGAGGACCGGATACACCCCCGTCAGCCGTGAAACGGTAGTCGCCACGCTGAAGAAAACCACCACCGGGTTTCGGCAGCAAAATCTTCGCCGGCCCTGTAATCCGACGCACCCGTGAGACATGGTCATGCAGCGTCGTAATCTGCGAAGTCGCTGCATTGACCTCCAGCATGACGGCATCCCCACTTGTTTCTGAGAGCCTCTGCGCATCATGCAGACTGTCCAGCACACGGGATCGGGCATTGGCGAAAGTAAGAGCGTCGCTCTTCATCGGTCCCCTCTCCAGCGCCATGCCCATCAGCAGTCCCGCAATCACCAGCACCACCATGATTTCAAGCAATGTGAAACCTGCGTCCGATGATCGAGAATTTTCATCAGTGTGCGAGGTCATTAAGGCTCAGCATGGCAAGCAGAAGCGCCGACACGATACCCGCCACCAGAACACCCATGATGATGGTGATCGCAGGAACAACAATGGCGAGAAGACGCTGGATGGTGACGCGGCTGGCTTCTTCATGAATGTCCGCCGACCGCAGGGCGATGGGTGCAAGCTGGGCGGTTTCTTCACCCACCTTGAGAAAATGCGTCATCGTTTCAGGAAAGATTTTGCTTCGCTCAAGTGAGAAAGCAAGACTGCGCCCTTCCCGCACATCCCGCGTCGCTTCCGAAAGACAGGTTGCGCCGGCAGTGTTGCTGATAACACCTTCCGTTATGCGAAGCGCGCCAACCAGAGGCACGCCGTTACGCATCAATGTGCCGAGCGTTCGGGTAAACTGCGCCGCCATGATCTCGCTCAGCAGTGTCCCGATCACCGGCACACGCAACAGAAACGTGTCTGTCGCCAGCCTGACAGCAGGTTTCCTCAGGGCAATCCGCACACACACCACCAGCACCACGCCCGCCACAAGCAGCAGCATGCCCCACGCCGTCAGAAAATCTCCCGCCGCAATGACAATCTTTGTCGCCAGAGGCAGGGAAGCGCCATTTTCCTCAAACAGCGGCACGAACTGCGGCAGGACATGGGTCAGCAACAGGGCAATGGAGAAAACCGACGCGACAATCAGCACGACCGGATAGATCATCGCGGACTGCACGGTCGCTTTCAGCTTGCGCTCGCGTTCCAGCAGGTCCGACAGACGCAGCAGCGCATCCCCTAAGGCGCCGCCCGCCTCGCCCGCCCTCACCAGCCCGACATAGAGCTTCGAGAAAATCGCGGGCATCGTTTCCAGCGCATCAGCGAAGGATTCACCGTCGCGCACACGATCACGCAATGCCCCGATGACCCGTCCATTCCGTGGCCCAACCGCCGTATCACCCAGAAAACGCAGGGCGCGATCAAGATCCAGACCGGCTGTCAGCATCGTCGCCAGCTTGCGGGTGAAGTCCGCGACTTCGCCGGACTTGAGACGCAGATCCTTCTTGCGACCGAGCAGCGAGAGAATTTCACCAGCAAGCGCTCCGCCGCGTGTCGCAGGAGAAATCTTCATGACCATCAGGTTCTGGCGACGCAGGCGACTGGTGACCTGCATCTCCGAATTGGCCGTCATCTCGCCGTGGACGACGTGGCCCTCCGCGTTGACCGCCTGATAACGCCAGACTTCCGAACCTGTGTCAGTCAGTGTGGAGGTCATTCGTCCTGCCCGACGATACGACTGATTTCTTCGAGCGACGTCTCGCCTTTCAGGGCCGCCTGCAGACCGGCGTGGAACATCGTTTTCATGCCTTCAGCCACAGCCGCGCGTTCGATTTCCGAATGGTCCGCGCCGGAGAGGATCAGGCGTGTCACCTCCCGAGAAGGCTGGAGAAATTCCGCAACGGCGCTTCGTCCCTTGTAACCCGTCTGACGACAATGCGCGCAGCCGACCGGATGCCACAAGGTATGCTTCGTGTGCTGATCCAGCCCCAGTCGCTCCGCCAGTTCCGGAGACACGTCTTCCGGACGACGGCACTCCTGACAGAGCCGCCGCACAAGACGCTGGGCCAGAATCCCGCGCAGAACGGCGGTCAGAAGATAGTCCTCCAGCCCCATGTCACGCAGTCGGGTCACAGCGGCGGCGGCTGAGTTCGTGTGCAGCGTAGAGAGCACCAGATGGCCGGTCAGGGCCGCCTGCACGGCAATCTGCGCGGTCTCGATGTCACGGATTTCACCGACCATGATGACATCCGGGTCCTGTCGCAGGATGGCGCGCAGGAAGCTGGCGAAGGTCAGTCCGATTGACGGCCGGATCTGAAGCTGGTTGATGCCCGCGAGCTGATACTCGATCGGGTCTTCCACCGTCATCACATTGCGTTCGGAAGAATTGAGTCCGGCAAGACCCGTATAAAGCGTCGTGGTTTTTCCTGATCCGGTCGGTCCGGTCACCAGAACGATGCCGTTTGGTGTCTCAAGCGCCTCCCGAAAGGCCGAGATGATCTCGGGAGCAAGACCCAGACGGCTATAATCGAAACTCACGGTCGTACGGTCGAGCACACGCAGCACCGCGATCTCGCCATGCAGCGACGGCACCGTCGAGACACGGAAATCCACTTCGTGCCCACGCACCGCGAGCTTGATACGTCCATCCTGCGGCAGCCGACGTTCCGCGATGTCGAGCCGCGCCATGATCTTGATACGGGAAATAAGCGCCGCCGTCAGACGCGGACTCTGGCTGTCCACTTCATGCAGCACGCCGTCATAGCGGTAGCGGACCAGCAGGCGGTCCTCGAACGGCTCGATATGAATGTCGGACGCTCTGGTTTCCACGGCGCGGAAGATAATCTGGTTCATCAGCCGGATAATCGGCGCTTCACTGGCGAGGTCTTTCAGACGGTCTGTATCGTCCTCGGCAGCTTCACCCTCGTCAGCCAGCGGTTCGCCATCACCCTCTCCGTCCTCTTCACCCTCCGGATAGAGGCGATTGAGAGTTGCCTCGATATCCGCTGGCCGCGCCACCTCCCGCACAACCCGGCACCCGGTCGCCAGAGCGGCGGCACCGGCAGTGAAGGAATCGAGTGGGTCCGCCATGACCAGATGCAGGATTCTTCCCTCGCAGGAGAGCGGAATGGACCGCGCCTGCCGCAAGAAGCGACCGCCCAGCTGGTCCGGCATGATGGGTTCGGCGATTGCGCCCATACGGGCTGTATCAAGCACCTCCGTGCCGAGTATGGTGGCATAGGTGCGGGACAGATCGGTTTCGCTGACGAGGCCAAGCTGGAGCAGCACCTGCGCCAGCGACTGTCCGGTTTCCTCGGAAACCGTGCGAGAGCGCTCAAGCGCACGGGCGTCGCAAACGCCACGATCCAGAAGGGCTGTTTCCAGATCCATCGTTTCAGCCGACATGATCATGCCTCAGCTTGCAGAACCTGAAATTGCCCAATACCGGGTTTCCCGACACTGACTTGCTCAACCAGAGGCAATTCGCCACTGTCGCGCCGCCATGATGCCTCTCGCTCTTCTCGTTCCCTTTATCATCGCGCCTTTCATAGGCAGTTTTCTCGGCGTCCTTGTGAGGCGTATTCCACGAGGCGAATCTTTCGCGATGAGCCGTTCGCATTGCGAGGACTGCCATGTCGCCCTGCGGGCGCATGAGATGATCCCCGTCCTGTCCTATCTGCTGCAGAAAGGGAAATGCCGACAGTGCGGCAGCAGGATTGATCCGCATCATCTCAGGATCGAGCTTGCGGCGCTTGCCGTTCCCGCCTGCGTCATCACGGCACGCCTGCTGATGAATCATGAGCAGGGGTTTCCGTTTGCAGATGATGATTTTTCATTGCCGCTTCTGCTGGCCGACTGCTTTCTCGGCTGGATATTGCTGGCGCTTGCGTGGATTGACCGCATCTGCATGAGACTGCCTGACGTCCTGACATTACCGCTGTTGCTGACCGGTCTGGCGGAAGGGTTCCTGAGCGCTGGCGCTGACGGTCTGCTGGATCGCACGCTTGCGGCGGCCTGTGGCTGGAGCCTGTTCGCACTGGTGGCATATGGATATCGCGTCCTGCGAGGACGTGCCGGACTGGGTGGCGGTGACGTGAAGCTTCTGGCGGCAGGTGGCGCGTGGGTCGGGCTGGCCGCCCTGCCGATCGTGGTGGTGATGGCGTCGGCGTTCGGCATCGTGATTGCGCTTGCAACCATCCTTCGCGCTCGACGCTTCAGCATGACGATCATGGTTCCCTTCGGCCCCTGTCTGGCAGCCGCCATATGGCTGGCCCGGCTGACGTTGACAGCGCAATAATCAGCGCACCCGGAAAACAGGCTGCGTCAGGAAATCTGACTACATGAGACAGGAGTGTGAAAACCAGACCGTCGGTTAACGTGTCATAAATCTATAACACTCCCACCCTGTCTTCTCCTCGCAAGAGAATGGTATGGCACCACGCATTCTCCGCAGGCTGCCCGAACAGGATCTTTGCGCCAGGTGCTTCCGCCTTACACCATTGCTTCTCTGGACCGTTCATGACGGGACAGTCCTCGTCCACGCGGCTGTTGCGCGAGTGCGTCCGGTGGTGGCGCGATCGCATGACGGAGATCCTTCCTGCCGCTCTCTCACTCAGAGCCAGAAAGACCATCCGGCTTGAAGTCAGTCCGGATGGAATGCTGGATCCCGCCGACGTCGCTGCCTGTCGCGAGGAGTTCCCTGCTTCACGCAGTCGCTGGCTACCGCAGCCACGCATGCCTGAAATTGCTCTCGTTTTGCCAGAAGGGGGCATTCTTGCGCGCGATGTCACTCTGCCGCGCGTCGCCGCAGGGAACGCAGCCCGCACCATCGGCTATGATCTCGATCGCCTGACCCCCTTTCGGCAGGACGATGTTCTGTGGAGCGTGCAGCGCAAGCCCGGTGCAGAACGTGGCGAGCAGGCCATTTTCAGGCTGCTGGTAGCGCCGCGTTTTCTTGTTTCCTCCGCTTTGGACACCCTTGGTCACGCAGGCATCACTCCGACCTGCATCAGTATGGATTCCGCTGCGGAGACGCCGCTTACCATTCCACTGGGAAAAACAGCCCAGAAAAGTCATCCTGTCAGGCGTGTGCTGGGCTTTTGTGCCGCAATCCTCGTCGCGGCGCCATTCATTTCCCAGCAGATCACGCTGTTCCGCCTCAATCACGCCATTACCGCTCTGAACGACGGACGCGCACAGGCCGAAGATATCCGGCGGCGAATCACAGCCTTTACCGCCGCTCCAGCAGCTCTGGCGCGTGAAGAACAGCGCATCGGTTCCCCTCTGCATATCATCGGAACGCTGACGGACGCCCTGCCGGATGGAACCTTCCTGACAGCGCTGCATATTCACGAACGCCATGTGACCATGGAGGGAGAATCCGCACAGGCCACCAGACTGATCGGCGTTCTTGAACACGACGCGGCGTTCTCGGACGCGGCGTTCTCCGGACCAGTCACACGCTCAGAGAACAAGCAGATGGACGTCTTCACCATCAACGCCAAAGCGCCGGGCTGAGACGACAATGTCAGCAAATCTCTCTCACCTGCCTGCCCATTTGCCGGAAGGACGCGCCGGACGGATGCTGGCGCTGGCCATCACGTTCCTGCTTGTTCTGATCGCGTGGTTCCTTGTGTCCGGACTGCTCGGATTTCATGCCCGAGAACAGGCGGGCATTGCGGACCAGAAAGAGATTCTTGCCCATACACAGGCGCTGGTGGACAACATTCCTGCCCTGAAGGAGCGCTACGAACAGGCGGCGCACAATGCCAACGGAGACTCTCCGCTGCTTGTCGAAAGCTCCCGGGAAACGGCGCTCGCACGGCTTCAGGAAATTGTGCATGACGCCGCACGGGGCGTGCAGGTGGAGCCCACCAGCATGGAACCTCTTCCCATTGGACATAGCGGACTTTTCGAGCAACTCGGCGTGCGTATTTCACTGACAACCTCCTGGGGAGCACTTGTCAGGCTTCTCGACACACTGTCAGCCAGCACGACGCCGCATCTGCTCGTCGATGATATTCAGATTCAGGCGGCGGGCACATCATCCGCTGAGGAAGCCACGCAGGGCCGGACGATTGACGTCTCCCTGACCATTCTCGCCCTGCGGGATTCCCGCTCTGATGCAAAGGGAGCCTCCAGCCGGTCCAATGCGGACGCCACCACGGGCCAGCAGCAATGAATCTCTCTGACGACGGATTCCTGCTTTCATGACTGTCACCTTTTCCATGTCCATGGCGTCAGGCATTGCCGGGCTGAGCGACTGACGTGAAATCGAAAAGCACTGTCGCCGCCATCCGTCCCCGTCGAGGCAATGAGGATGGGTTCGCACTTCTGCTGGTGCTGTGGACGCTGGGTTTTCTGTCGCTGATTGGCGCTCAGGCGCTGGTTCTTGGAAAATCCGGACTGGTGCTGGAAGCATCCACGCTCCAGAGAGCGCAGATGGAAACCATCACTGACGAAGCGATCACGACGGAACTGTTTTCGATCAGCACCGGCCAGTCTCCTCCGCGTCCGGAGTGGCGCTCCAGCCCGGACGAAGGCGAGATCACCATCAGCGTCAGCAGCCACGCTGACAGAGACCATATCAACCCGAATGTCGCGGGCCAGGCTCTTCTATCGTCACTGCTGACGACCTCTGGCGTCTCCAGTGATCAGGCCAATTTCCTGTCCGCCAGCATCATGGCCTGGCGCATGCCCGGCTATAAAGGCGAAGGAAACATTCCCGGTCAGGCTGCCTGCACATCCTCTGGCCAGCCTTTTCACACCTTTGGGGATCTTCTGGCCGTACCGGGCATGACGCCGGCTATCCTTGCGCGTATCCAGCCGCATCTTTCATTCGCGCAACTGCATCTGCCCGATCAGACAAGCCGTGATCCGATTGTCAGGCAGGCGATGCTCCATTCCGGCGTTTCAATGGGTGCCGATCAGAAGCCGGATGATACTGATTCTGAGGAAGAAACGCTGATTATCGTGGATGCTGTCGCTTCAAAGAAACTGGCCCGCATGAGTCGTCATGCCGAAGTTATCCTGATGCCTGAAGCAAGGCCGGTCCCCTGGAGGGTCGTACGATGGGAGACAGTGACACGGTAAGCACATCAAAAGTGCTTCACGGGTGGTAACTGCGGAGGGCAGCGTGCAGTCGGAGCATAATACAAAAATGTAACACCTCATGAAACAAGGTGCATGTTCCCCGTCCTGTCCCTAGGATATCTCCATGAACATGCTCGCCCCTTCCAGACCAAGGATGAGCGTCGAAGTCGTCTTCGATTTCGTCTGCCCCTGGTGCTGCATGGGCATCACTCGCCTGATCAGCGTTTTCAGACGTCGCACGGATGTTGAAACGCTCTATACGTGGCGGCCCTTTCTGCTCAATCCAGCTTCGCAGAATGAGGCCATGACATTCAACGACTATCTTGAAGCCCGGCACGGCAGCAGGGAGCGGGCAGACCGCCTGCTACGTCTGATTGAAATCCAGGCAGCCGAGTTCGGGTGCGCCATTCACTTCAATCGCATTCATCGCGTCCCCAACACGATGAATGCACACAGACTTATTGAATGGGCCTCTGCGCGAGGTGACTGTACCACTCTCGTTCTCTCCATTTTCGAGGCTTTTTTCCAGAACGGCGAGGATATCAGCGACCCTGCCCTGCTGGCGGAAATCGCAGTCCGGCAGGGGTTTGATCACGATCTGGCGCTTCATTTTCTCAGCGGCCAGACGTTGGCCGGCACTGTAACGGCCGGACAGATTCAGGCTCAGAAAGCCGGCATTAACGGCGTGCCATCCTTCATTATCGGAGGACTGGCTCTGACAGGAGTACATGACGCCCCTGCCCTGAACCGCCTTATGGATGCAGCGTTCTGGGTCACCGGATCGAAGGCAGAAATCCGATTCGATGCTGAACGGACGTCTTTGCTGTCTCAGCGGTTCTGAAAATCGGCTGCCTCTTCACTCTTCGCCTCACGAGCAAAATGCTGAGCCAGTATGGCGCAGACGAAAAGCTGAATCTGGTGGTACAGCATCAGGGGCAGCACCACGAGACCAACGCTCGAGGCCGGAAACAGCACGTTGGCCATCGGCACGCCGGACGCCAGTGTCTTCTTGGAGCCACAGAATACAATGGCGACCTCGTCCGCTCGGGAGTAGCCAAGCAGACGGCTTCCGAGCATGGTGAAGACGAGCACAAAAGCCAGCAGAGCGCTGTCTACAAGAGCCACGATGCCTAGCTGTGAGAGTGGCAGGCTGTGCCAGAGTCCCTGCACAATGGCGTCACTGAAGGCTGAGTAGACCACGACAAGAACTGAGCCACGGTCAGAAAAAGACAGCAGCTTCTTGTGACGGCGGGCCCAGTCACCGATCCAGGGCTGAAGCAGTTGTCCGAGTATGAACGGCAGCAGCAGCTGAAACACGATGTCCATCGCCCCCCCTGATTTTGAACCCTCCTTGGCGAGGATCAGCCCGACCAGCAGCGGCGTTATGAAGATGCCCAGGATATTGGAAGCCGTTGCCGAACAGACTGCGGCGGGAACATTGCCTTTGCCTATGGAGGTGAAGGCGATCGAGGACTGTACGGTCGAAGGCAGGCAGCAGAGAAACAGCACGCCGGTCCATACATCAGGATGCAGCAGGCCCGGCGCAAGCGCATGAAGTGTGAGGCCAAGCACCGGAAACAGAACAAACGTGCAGGCGAGAATCGTGAGATGCAGTTTCCAGGCCGTCAGACCGCTGAGGACCGCCGTTCGGGAAAGCCTTGCGCCCTGCAGGAAGAACATCAACGCAATCAGCACGATCGCCAGATCCTTGAAGAAAGGAACGGCGGCTCCCTGGGCGGGAGCGACGGTCGCAACGCCGAGCGTCGCCAGCAGGCTGACAAGAAAGGGGTCCAGCTTGAACGGCATCGGATGGTCTTCCAATGTGAAAAGACAGAAAGATTCAGGTGTTACAGCGCAGGAGCAGATTGCGCATAGGGATCACTTGCGCCACTTTTAAGATCACATGAAGCACTTATCCACTCACTCCCTTCTCCGCCGCCGCTCTCTCTGGCAGATGACGGCTTCCGTTCTCGGATTTGCCGCCGCACTCTGGGGCGTCGAACCGGCGCTAGCCGCCAGCGTTCCTGCCGGATGCGCCACAATCCATCATGAAAACGCGGACAGTGGTGAAGATCATGCCGCCTTCAGTCACATTACAGTGACGTTTCCAGCAAACGGTGGTTCGCTGAGCGCCGCGAGCCAGACTCTTGCAGGCACGACCGGCACCGCTGGCGATGTCGCGGACGCCGCTTCCGTGCTGCTGCTGGCGGCCCTGATCGGCCATCACAACGCCGCCTGCTCGCAGTGGCTGGAAGCCGAGGGCCAGGTGGCTCAGGATAGTCTTGCCGCAGGTCATTCGCTGAAGCTGGCCTGGACCTCCGTGGCCGTGAAACATGGCGCCCTGCATGTGTCGATGGCCAATGCCGGGCTCGCCATCAACGGAGCAGGACCCGACGCCAGGGCCGTCCTGAGCTTCAGTGGTGTCGCCACCAGCGGTACAGCGGCGACGTCGCTGATACCATCCTCCGCTCAGGCCTCCTTCTCCCTGCCCGCCGATGAACTGGCCAGCCTGATGGCCGCCACGGCGGGCAAATCCGCCCGGCTTCCCGCCGTGCATGTCGCCATCCAGTCCTTTTCAGCCAAACGGGACACGGTCGAACTCTCCGGGAACGGACGCGCTACCCTGACCGGCGAGCACGACAGCGCCTCCGCAAGCGGTCATCTGGAAATCAGGGATATCAGCACGCTCATCCAGAAGGCGCAGCAGGATTCCCAGACAAAGATTGCCGCCGCTCTGGTGCTGGCCCGGATTGTCAGCCACAAGAGTGGTGACAGCAATACATGGGACACGAACTGGGAAGGCGGTATCCTGACTGTGAACGGTGTTCCTCTTCCTCTCAGATAGGGTTAAGAGCTCTGCGTGCCCGGCAAATTGCGTCCGGGCGCATCTGTCGCCATGCTTGAGCCATATATTCCGGCGATTCTGGTCGCCACCGTCCTCGTGACAGGAGATCTCCTATGCGGGCTCGCCGCCTGACCCGGCTTTTTCTTTCTTCCACTGTGATGGTGGGGATGCTTGGCCTTTCCACCGTGGGACACGCCGCCGACAGCAGCACCGAACAGATGCTGGTCGACAAGGCCACCCTCGCGGTTCAGGATATGTTCACGGGCGCGAAAACCACCGATCGCGTTTACCGCTATCTGGGACAGTCCCGGGCCGTAATGGTCTGCCCTTCCATCTTCCGCATGTCGATCGGGATCGGTGGCTCAGGTGGAGGATGCCTGCTTCTTTCACGTGACGCCCGTGGATCATGGTCTGACCCTGCCTTCTACCGATTCGGTTCTGGCTCGATCGGTTTTCAGCTGGGGATACAGTCTTCAGCAATCATGTTCTTCGTCATGAGCGATCGCGGACTGCAGGCGCTGCTCGACAGCCAGTTTCAGTTCGGCGCGAACGCTGCGGCGTCCTTTGCAACGATGGGCAGCGGCATCGAAAGCGGCACAGCCGGGCGTTCCAACACCGACATCATGGCAATCCAGAAATCGGAAGGTCTGTTTGCAGGCGTAGCTCTGAGCGGCGCCAAGCTGACGGTCGACAGCGACGCGAACCGCGCTTATTACAACCAGATAGTCGGGCCGACCGAGATTGTGATCTCCATGCGCGTGAACAACGCCGGAGCCGATCCGCTACGCGCCATCCTGAGCCGCTATAACGCGTCGGCCGCGGCTGCAATGACTGCCAACCCGGTTGTTGGCGGTAGCTCTTCTTCCGGCGACATCACTTCTTCGGGTGAGGCTCAGCTCACACCCTATAACAGCGCCCCCGTAGTCAACAGTGGCAGCGGAATCCAGAGCCAGTCTCTGGCTCCGCTCAGATCTCGGCCGTCAGTCCCGTCAAAAAGCTACTGAGCACAATTCAGTTAGCGGTTCCATTTATTCTGGAGGTCATATAATCAGGACAAAACCTAATTCATTTTTGTTCTGATTATGTGTTTCTGCCCTTCACTCTCCAAAAGGAAATCTCCTATAAAATATATATATATTCACCATGAACTTCATATCTATTGAAAATTGTAGAAATTTCATCTTTTTCATTTTTAAATAAAACACTTCCATTATCTATAGACCATTTTTTTCATTTACATTATTGTACAGACCAATAGACCCATTAGAATCGAAATAAATTTCCGATATGAAGTCTCCATTTCCGCGCAAAAAATCAAATTTTCTTGATGATATAAAATCAAATTCTTTTATATTGATATTCGATAAACTTTTTTTGTTTATAATTTCATCTAAAAAATAATATCCAAATCTATTTGGATGCCCTCCCAAATCCTTTACAAATGTTGAAAATACTTCCGGAGAGGTAAATCTATCAATATCAATGATATTTTTCATATATCTGTTTTTTATTGATTTATATTTTAGCCAATTTGGATAACTTGAATTATTCAATCTACTTCTAACATATAAACACCAAAATAAAATTTTTATATTTGGAAAATATTTAATTATTTTATCTATTATATTTAATGAATGAAACCCAAGTGTCGATATATGCTGAGTATCCATGAAATTTTTATCAACATTTCCTGGAAACCCCATTGAATCAAGAAAATAATTGCCAGTTCCAACTATATCATTTATTTTTTTCATAATCCATGTTATTAAATTTAAAATCAGAAACAATCCATACGACATCATTATTAATTTCATAATTTTCTTTTATTTTATCATAAATATATCTTGACCAGTTTGGAATTCCACAATGACCATCCAGAGTACAACCATTAAAAATGAGACCATATTTTATATCATCAGAAACTATATTTGTAAAATCACTATGAATATGAGATGGCCCTAGAATATATACATTTTTCATTTTCATATTAAAATCCCCAAAAATACAATAAGTAATTTTGGATATTTTAATATAATAATTCGTAAAACAACCAATACAAAAACATGTTGTAATTTAATTACATAAATTAACTGTTTTTTTACTTATCCTGTGACTTGTTCCGAAGAGCCGAAACATTCCGGTTATGCTCATCAAGCGACGACGCAAAGTGGCTGCCACCTGAGCCGGTCGCGACAAAATACAGTTCATCGCCCGCAGCAGGATGAGCAGCAGCCTGCAACGCAGCAACCCCTGGCGAGCAGATCGGGCCCGGAGGCAGGCCCGTACTCACATAAGTATTATAGGGGCTCTGAATCATCAGGTCCGAATGAACAAGAGGTCTTCCCAAAGGCCCCGCTCCCCCATTCAGGGCGTAGACGGTCGTTGGATCGGACTGAAGTTTCATGCCCTTGCCGAGACGATTCAGGAAGACGCGCGCGATACGGGGCCGCTCTTCCGGCAAGCCGGTCTCTTTCTCCACCATGGAGGCAAGCGTCACCAGTTGCGCCGGATCAGACAGGCCGATGGATGGATCACGACCGTTCCAGACAGTCTCGACCTGCCGCTGCATGGCCTGCTTCATTCTGCCTATAAGCACCGCGCGATCCGAATCACGTAAATAGCTGTAGGTTTCGGGAAGAGCCTCACCTTCCGCCAAACTCGTGATGCCGCCCTTCAAAAAAGGCGCCGCCTCAACGAGCGCCGTTATCTGGCTGGCGGTCAGTCCTTCGGGAATGGTCAACTGGTGGACAACAGGCCGACCATGGCGAAGAACCGACAACACGTCCCGCATGGAAGCATGAGCCGGAAACATCAGCTCCGCCGCGTGCAGTTGCCCCTCATGCCGGGTCAAAGCGATGGCTGTGCGAAAG
Source organism: Acetobacter aceti (assembly GCF_002005445.1). NCBI lineage: Bacteria > Pseudomonadati > Pseudomonadota > Alphaproteobacteria > Acetobacterales > Acetobacteraceae > Acetobacter > Acetobacter aceti. The sequence continues at coordinate 1,593,683 of NZ_CP014692.1, read as the reverse complement.
ACATAGTCATCCATCACACCGGATGAAAGCGCCTGCCCCTGACGCAGAGCGGCAATGGTGCTGGCATATCCGCCATGTGGGATGTTTAATGCTGTCGGTGAGGACAACGGACCGGGCGCGGTATAGCGCCACCACCCTGCCCCGGTGACGGCGCCTCCCGTCAGCAAGACAGCCGCCACTACCCCGGCGCCTGTCCGCAGCCAGGAACGACGCTTCCCCGCCGGAGCAGTCCGTCTTTTTTTTTGATCCGCCACGGGTCAGACCTGAACAGCGCTCACTGACCAGGACGCCGACCATTCCTGACCAGGCTGAACACTCACCACACCCGGCTTGTCACGAAACTCCCCCTTGAAACCATGCGGTGTGGCGTAACCCTGCCATGGCTCGATACACAGGAACGAAGCGCCCGGCCTGGTCCACACGCCCAGCTCAGGAAATCCATGCCATGACATACGGAGAGCCAGCCCACCCGGACGTCCGAACGTCACGACACGACTTCTGATCCGGTCGAAGATGATGGCGTCTTCAACAAACAGATCATCGAGCAACGCCAGAACAGCGCCTTCCACAGGCGTCGGACGCGACGCAGGATCGAGCAGACCACCTTCAAGACGACGGATGGGTTCAGGCTCGGGCTCTTCAAAAGTCAGGCGATAGTCTTCGCGCTTTCCGCCTTTTTCCAAAGGCCAGCGGAAAGCGGGATGCGCTCCCAGCGAAAAGGGAAGCTCCCTGCCTTCTTCCATGTTGCGAACCGTATAGAGAACCGTCAGCTCTCCGTTGCTGATCTGATAGGTCAGCCACAGACGAAACCGGAACGGAAAGACGGCGAGCGTCTGATCGTCCGCTTCCAGCGACAAAGTGCAACTGTCAGGCTTCTGCTCGACCCACTGGAAAACGCAGTCACGGGCGAAACCATGCTGCGTCATGCGATAAGGTCTGCCGCCGATAATCGCCTGATCGTCGGGAAGACGTCCCACGATCGGAAACAATACAGGCGAGTGCCGCCGCCATGCCGGACCAGCGTCCCAGAGCACACCCGTGCCGTCCGGCAGCGTCAGGGAAACCAGTTCCGCTCCCTGAGCGGATACTGTCGCTGTGAGTTTTTCATCACCGAACACAAACCGGTCAGTGCTCATCTGGGCGTCTCCGAAAATCCTTCCCTTTTATAGAAAGATTTCCGGAGCTTCGCAAAGAGAGACAACAGGGTTCAGTCGTCCGCCAGACGGTCACGTGGAGGCTGCGCGGAACGCCCGGTGATCTGGGTCGCCGCCGACCCTCTGCCCGACAGCGATGGATGGGTCATGAACCATTCATGCGCCGAGAATGGCTTGCTGCCCGGATCAAGATGCCGCCAGACACCTGTCTTTTCCAGAATCCAGGAATTCAGGTTGTCCTTGAGGTCGGTCACCATGATCTGGTCGAGCACCTGCGCGTGGACCGTCGCGTTGGTGATCGGCACCAGACTTTCTACCCGCCAGTCCATGTTGCGCGTCATCCAGTCCGCCGAAGAGATGAACACCTTGGCGGAACGGGATGGCAGGCGATGGCCATTACCGAACGCATAGATACGCGCATGTTCGAGAAAGCGTCCGACGATCGACTTGATGCGGATGTTCTCGGACAGTCCCGGCACGCCCGGCCGCAGGCAGCACATACCGCGCACGACGCCCATGACCTTCACACCGGCGCACGAGGCTTCATACAGCTTGTCAATCAGCTTCGGGTCAACAAGCGCATTCATCTTCAGCCAGATATGCCCCTGCCGTCCCTGACGGACATGCTCGATCTCATCGTCAATCAGCTCTTTCAGCATCTTGCGGCATGTCAGCGGTGAGAAGCCGATCGCCTCCATCTGGGCGGGTTTGGCGTAACCGGTGACATAGTTGAACAGACGCGCGGAATCACGCACCAGCTCAGGGCTGCATGTGAAGAAAGAGAGGTCCGTATAAATCTTCGCCGTGATCGGATGATAATTGCCGGTGCCGAAATGTGCGTAGGACCGGACTGTTCCACCCTCCCTGCGCACGACGAGACTCAGCTTGGCGTGGGTCTTGAGGTCCGAGAAACCGAACACCACCTGCACGCCCGCCGCTTCAAGCGCGCGGGACAGGCGGATGTTCGCTTCCTCATCAAACCGAGCCCGCAGCTCGACCATGGCTGTGACCGACTTGCCCGCCTCGGCGGCTTCGATCAGCGCCTTGACGATCGGGCTGTCGCGCGACGTGCGGTAAAGCGTCTGCTTGATGGCGATCACGTTCGGGTCGAGCGCCGCCTGACGCAGGAACTGCACCACCACGTCGAAGCTTTCGAACGGATGGTGGACGATCAGATCCTTGGCGCGAATGGCGGCGAAACAGTCACCGCCATAATCCACGATCCGTTCCGGAAAGCGAGGGGTGTATGGGGGAAACAGAAGGTCGGGACGGTCATCGACGATCATCTGCTTCAGATCGACCACACCGATCATGCCTGAATGAATCGAAACTTCTTCAGGCGGCAGATCAAGCTCGTCGACAATCGCATCCACCAGACCGCGTGGCACGCTTTCTTCCATATCGACGTGAATGACCACGCCACGACGACGCTGTTTCAGCGCCGTCTCGTAGGAGCGGACAAGATCTTCCGCCTCGTCCTCGAACTCGACATCAGTGTCACGGATCACGCGCACCGTGCCGCTCTCCACGACCGCCAGCCCCGGATAGAGCCGGTCGATGCACAGTTTGATCAGGTCTTCCAGCAGCACGAACCGCACGGACGGCGGCTTGCCCGGCAGCGATGGCAGACGGATGAAACGATCCACCTGCGCGGGCAGCAGGATCAGGCCGTTCATGACAAACGTGCCGGTTTCCTCGGACACGAGACTCAGGCCGAGGGCAAGCCCCATGTTCGGGATGAACGGCAGCGGATGCGCTGGATCGACAGCCAGAGGCGTCAGGACGGGAAAGACGCGGTCCATGAAAAAGTCGGAGAGCCAGATCCGGTCATCGGCATCGAGATGCTCAAGACCGCACAACGTCACATCCGCTTCGGCCAGAAGGCCACGCAGATGGATCCAGATACGCTGCTGCTCACGGAAAAGCTGCACACAGCGCTCGCGAACGGCGACAAGCTGGAGGGAGGGTGTCAGCCCGTCGGGAGAAAGGGAAACCAGCCCTTCCCGCACCTGCCCCACCAGACCGGCGACGCGTACGGAGTAGAATTCGTCGAGATTGCTGGCGCTGATGGACAGGAAACGCAGGCGCTCAAGCAGCGGGTTACGCCGGTTATCGGCTTCCTCGACCACACGCTGGTTGAAGGCGAGCCAGGACAATTCCCGATTGATGAAGCGATCCGGAGAAGTAGCGGTGATTTCAACCGGCGCGGGCGCTGCTTTTCGCGTCCGTATTCGTGCGACGGCTGTGCCCGCCTGAGCCTTCGTGACTGTTGCTGCGGTTTTCCGGCGAGTGCCCTGCGATCTGGTGGTAGACGCAGGCGCACGGGTTCCCTTCACGCGACGGCCCACTCCTCGCGTTCTGTTTCCCTCATGCTCCGACAAAATACTCTCCTGTGCGACTGCGATTCAGCGCAATAACTGTCTGCGTATCATTTTATGCGGGCTAAATCGTATGATCCCTACATCCTTTTGTCATATGACAATTTAAGAATACAGACAGGGATCTGCCTGATTTCAGACCGCCATGGACCTGTTCATTCGCTCAGGTCAGCCAGAAGGCGCGCGGCTGCCCGCAGATCAAAAGGCTGCCCCGAGGCAAGAGTCACCGCGTCGATACGACTGACCGCATCCTCTATCGCCGAGGCTTCCCGCGGCAGACGCTGCAACAGCCAGTCTGTAATCTGCCGGGGCACGACAAGCTGACGCTCGGCCAGCAGACGCAGCATCAGGCGATGAAGCAGCACATCCTCCGCAGGCCCGATCTCCACGGTCATCGTCGCGCGCAGGCGGCTGCACAGATCAGGCAGCGTCACTGTCCACTGGCTTGGTGGCGTACGCGCCACCATGAGGAGCGGCATCCGACGTTCCCGGGAAGTGTTGATGATCCGCAGCAGCGCCAGCTCATCCAGTCCCTGCTCAGGCAGCGCATCAAGCGCCAGCGCGTGAGGTGTGCGCTCCAGCAATGTCGCAATATCCGGCAGTCCTTGCGCCGCATCCACGATCATCGCATCGTTGCGCTGCGCCCACACGCGCAGGAGATGCGTCTTGCCACGCCCCTGACCACCCCAGAGAGCCAGCCGGTTCTCCGACCAGCTTTTTTCCGCATCGGTTGCAAACAGCCACGTCCGCGCCGCCGCGTTCGAGCGCCCCGACACGAATCCTGCCTCATCAAAACGCCGCCTATGTCCGAATGGCAGCGGCAACTGGCGCATGTCATCGGACCTTTTTTCGCCCGAACCGGGCTGACCGGGGCGTTCTGGATCATAAACCTGTTCCGTCACCGCTATGCGCGCCGCCCCGCCTGCCTTAAAGAGTGCTCATAAACCTGATACCGTAAACGTCCCGGATGTTCGACCCTCACCTGTCGAGACCATCCCACAGCCCAGAACGAGCCGACGCCATGAACGCATCACCCCCGGAAACCTCACAGAGCGCTTCTTCCAGAGGCCTCACCTATCGCGAGGCCGGAGTGGACATCGAAGCAGGCGACGCCCTTGTCGAGGCGATCAAGCCTGCCGCCAAGGCCACGACCCGCACGGGTGTCATGGGCGGACTGGGCGGTTTCGGCGCGCTGTTCGACCTCAAGGCCGCCGGTTTCACCGATCCGGTCCTTGTCTCCTGCACTGATGGCGTGGGCACCAAGCTGAACCTCGCCATCGACAGCGGCCTGCATGACACGGTCGGCATCGATCTGGTCGCCATGTGCGTCAACGATCTGGTCGTGCAGGGCGCGGAGCCGCTGTTCTTCCTCGACTATTTCGCAACCGGCAAGCTGGCCGTCGAAGACGCCGCCAGGGTTGTGAAAGGGATTGCCGAAGGCTGCCGTCTGTCCGGCTGCGCTCTTGTCGGCGGCGAGACGGCGGAAATGCCGGGCATGTATGCAGCCGGTCATTATGATCTCGCCGGCTTTTCCGTCGGCGCTGCCGAGCGCGGCAAGCTGCTGCCGGGCGAAATCCGCGCCGGTGACGCGCTGATCGGCCTCGTCTCCAGCGGCGTGCATTCCAACGGTTTCTCGCTGGTGCGTCGTATCCTGTCCGCCGCCGGTCTCAAGCTTGACGACGCAGCCCCGTTCGCGCCGGGCCAGACACTCGCACAGGCGCTGATGACGCCAACAAAGCTCTACGTGTCACAGGTTCTGGACCTGCATCGTGAAGGTCTGCTGAGTGGGGCCGCTCACATCACCGGCGGCGGTCTGCCCGGCAATCTGCCACGCGTGCTGCCCAATGGTGTGAAAGCCGTAATCGACGGCCCGTGGGCCCCTGCCCCGGTTTTCGGCTGGCTGGCGAAAGCGGGCAACGTCGCCACCGAGGAAATGCTGCGCGTGTTCAACTGCGGCATCGGCATGGTGCTGATCACATCCAGGCCGGATCTTGTCATGGACCGCCTGAGCAAGATGGGTGAAACCCCGGTCGTTCTCGGCCAGATCGAAGCCGCCACCGATGCGAACGCCGCCCCCACACTGGAGATGGTGGTCTCTCCGGACTTTTCCTGGTCCTGAGACAGTCTGACGTGAGCATCCGCAAAACCCCGATCGCCATTCTCATCAGCGGGCGTGGCAGTAACATGCGCTCGCTGATCGCCGCCTGTGCCGAACCGGATTTTCCGGCGTCCGTCGCGCTTGTCCTGAGCAACAAGGAGGATGCGGCCGGACTGGATTACGCCCGCTCTCTTGGCCTGCCGGCCGAAGCGGTGCCGCACAAGGCTTTCGGCAAGGATCGGGAGGCGCACGAACGCGCCATCGACGCCCGATTGCGGGAAGCGGGTATCGAGTTTGTCTGCCTTGCTGGCTACATGCGCCTGCTCACGCCTTTCCTGACGGACGCATGGGCCGGACGGATGATCAACATCCACCCCAGCCTGCTGCCAGTCTTCCCCGGCACGCATACCCATGAACGGGCGCTGGAAGCGGGGGTGCGTATCCACGGCTGCACGGTGCATCATGTGACGGCAGGTATGGATGAAGGACCGATCATCGCTCAGGCGGCTGTGCCTGTCTTTCCGAAAAAGGATAGCGCGGACGATCTGGCCGCCCGTGTGCTGGTGCAGGAGCATGTGCTTTATCCTGCGGCTTTGAAGGCCGTGCTGGGTGGAAACAGCGACAGTGTTTCGAGTGAGGACGGGCTGCTGGTGGTTTGAATAGATAGTGGAGAGAGCTTTGACTGTCTTGTTGGAGCATGTCGGCTTTCGCCCTCGTTAGAAACATTAAAAATAGGGAGACACAAACCCGAAAGCGGACATATGACGCATCGATTTGAATTACAGCCCACTCTTCGCGGTCTTGCTCAGCGATCTCCCTGCGAAAAGAACTTCAAGAGAGTGAAAAACCCTTTCTTCTTCGCATTGCGTGACGTTAAACCGCATGAACGAAGAAGCAGACTGACTTACACTGAAGACATTTCCCGGGGCATGAATGATGTTATCAGCCATACTTCTTACCGCAATGTCAGTTGAGTCCTGTCCATCGGGCAGCCTGCACCATAGGTAAAAGCCGCTTTTGGGTTCAACCCATGGCAATATTCCCAAGTCTTCCAGTTTGCAGGCAACTACCTTGCGAGATTTCCCCAAACGCCGCTGGATCTCCAGCATATGTTTACGATAGCTCCCGCCTTTCAGCACATCTGCAATGACTTCGGTGATCACAGGACTAGGACCTCCAAAGCTGGTCGCCACCTGAAGGTCAATCAATCCGGCAATCAGATCCTGTCGGGCGGCGATGTAGCCGCATCTTACCGAAGCAGACAGTGTCTTTGAGAAGCTACCGATCCGGATCACATGCTCTAGCCCATCCATGACCGCTAGACGTGGTACCAACGTTGTTTCAAAATCTGCAAAGATATCATCTTCAACAATTAGAAGATTTGAGGCCGCAGAAAGGCTTAGTAAACGGAATGCTGTCTGAGGAGAAAGAGAAGAGCCTGTTGGATTATGGACAACAGAATTGGTGATGTAGAGACGTGGTTTTTCTCGCAGGATGATCTGCTCAAAAGCTTCAGTATCAGGGCCAGTCGCAGTGTATGGTACGCCGACAATTCGGATTTCGTGCGCTCGAAGAAGGGCCTGAAAATTGAAATAGCATGGGTCGTCCACCAAAACGGTATCGCCCCGACGGACCAATAGACGACAGATCAAATCAACTGCCTGCGTACCCGAACCTGTCAACAAAACCTGATCCGGGCTGACATCAAGCCCTCCTTCGGCGAACTGGGCGGTCAGGAGGCGCCTCAATCGAACTGCGCCTCTGGTGCTGCCATACTCCGATAGAATGCTATTCTCCCCACGCGCCACAGCGCGAAACGCTTTACGCAGTGCGTCATTCGGCATCCATTCGGTGGGTAGCCAGCCACATCCTGGCTTCAGGGTTGTGGGGTCAGAATCCAGAGACTGACGCGATACCCAGAACGGATCAACAGCGCGGGTCGTTGGTGTGTGGGCTTCAGCCAGCAAGAGAGGAGGAAGAGTGCGTCCTGTTACGTAGAAGCCAGAACCCAGGCGCGGCGCGATAACGCCTTCTGCGACCAACCGATCATAAGCCTGAACAATAGTAGACGGTGAGGCCCGCATGGTTTTCGCAAACTGTCGTATGGACGGCAAACGATCACCAGGCACAAGAGCACGCGCAGCGATACGCTGTCTGATTGCCTCCATAATGGCGGATGTACGCGTCTGCTGAGATTCCACTGCCAACCTCAAAAATTGTATGGGCTTTGCGACCAATACAGTTTTCCAAAATTGTATTGGACTGTAGCTGGCTCTGAGGATTTCGTCCTCATAAATTCTAGCAATCCAAATATTTATCAACCAAGGATTTCCGTAATGAAACGGACGACCGAAGGATGGGGCAGCGGTTTGCTAGGCGTCATAATCTTCAGTGGCTCTCTACCGGCAACGCGCGTTGCCGTCGCGGATTTCTCACCCATTTTCCTGACCTGCGCACGCGCTGTGATCGCCGCTCTTCTGGGGAGCGTTTTCCTGTTTGCGTTCCGTCAACCCCGACCTGAACGGCGGGATATTATTCCGCTCTTTCTTGTCGCTGTGGGTGGAGTAGTTGGCTTCCCGCTTCTGACGGCACTGGCTCTACAGCATATCACTTCGGCCTATTCTATTGTTTTTATTGGCCTACTGCCTCTGGCTACGGCAATTTTTGGTGTGTTGCGGGGCGGTGAACACCCGAAGCCCGCTTTCTGGCTGTTCTCCACCATAGGGGCAGCTGCTGTAGCGGGTTTTGCTCTTTACGGCAGTCAGGCCGGTAATGTCACAGGTGATCTTCTGATGGTCGCCGCCATTCTTGTCTGCGGCCTGGGTTACGCGGAAGGCGCGACCCTCTCCCGCCGTCTCGGGGGCTGGCAGGTCATTTCATGGTCCCTGCTGCTGTCCCTGCCACTCATGGCGATTATCGCGCTCGCTTACCTGCCGACCAGTTGGGGAAACATTCATCTCTCCTCATGGATCGGCCTTGGCTACGTTTCTGTCTTCAGCATGCTGATCGGTTTCATCTTCTGGTATCGAGGTCTGGCTCTGGGCGGCATCGCCGGCGTCGGGCAGTTGCAGTTGTTGCAACCCTTCTTTGGCCTGCTGCTTGCAGCACTTTTCCTGCATGAGCCGGTTGCCTGGACCATGCTTGCCTCGACACTCATCGTCGTTCTGTGCGTGGCCGGTGCGAAACGTTTCTCCTGATCCGCAAAGAATAACAATTCTGACTATTCAACCGAGGCAACCATGTCCGACGACTAACATGTCAATCTTTCAAGGCCTTTCGGCTTTCCCTATTACGCCAGCCAACGAACATGGTGTGGTGGATACGGAGGCTGTCATGCGCCTGACGGGACATCTGTCGGCTAATGGAGTGGATTCCATCGGCCTCTTGGGAATTACTGGCATCTATGCCTATCTGAGTCGTACCGAGCGCTGTTGCGCCATCCGGGCAGCCGTCAAAACAGTCGGGGGCAAAACGCCGCTGATCGTGGGGATCGGTACGCTGCGCACCGACGATGCCCAGAACCTTGCACACGATGTCGCGGCAGAGGGCGCCGACGGATTGCTGATGGCTCCTGTGTCCTACACGCCTCTGACGCAGGAAGAAGCCTATCAGCATTACAAAGCAGTCGCCGAAGTTACGTCTCTGCCGCTCTGCATCTACAACAATCCGGTTCAGCCGTGAGCTTCTTGAGTGGCTGGCGGACGTTTCCAATATCGCCGCAGTAAAAATGCCTGCTCCAGCAGAAGGTACGGTCGCGCAGGAACTGGCTGCACTACGGTCTAGTCCAGTTGGAAAACTCGCTATAGGCTACAGCGGAGACTGGATTGCGGCGGAAGCCCTGCTTGCCGGATGCGATGGCTGGTTCAGTGTTCTGGGCGGCTTCCTGCCAAAACTGGCCAAGGCAATTGTAACAGCCGCACATGAGGCGATGCCCGTGCCGTAAACCAGTATCAGCAGGTGCTGGAACCAATGTGGGCACTTTTTCGGGAATTTGGAAGCCTACGTGTTGCTTATGCTGCCATCAACCTTCTTGGACTGTCGTCCGCCCAGCCCCGCGTCCAGTTCTGCCTTTAACATCGCAAGACCGGAAGCGGGTTGAGAATGTTCTGAGGGCATGCACCGCACTTTAGGATAAATAGCAACGTCTGTTTTCAGGCTTAATCAATCGAAAGCCGACATTCCGTTTGCCCCCTCATTGCCGACAGGCAGCAGGATTATTACCCTGCCCTTCGGGTTTCCGGCTTCAGAGACGAACAAATCTGTATCGCCAACAGAGACAGGATTCCCTGAATCAAACATGTAATCGCTTTCATAACGGTCGGATTGTTCTGGATCCTGCGAGGAAATTACTTCTCATAATTCTATATCATTCAGGTTTCATGGCATTCTTGCATATCTATTGCCACCAACCCTGTTCGATAGACTGACCTTCAGTTTCCGAACCCAAAGCGGCATATTGAAGAGAAATGCAATAAATATCCAGCTTCATGGATACAGACATGAATACGATTTTAATTATTTCAAAAATTATTTTTATTTTTACTTAAGTAAGTAATGTTTTTTATTTCAAAATTATGTAGTTCAAAACAAAACAACACGTAGAAAATAATTAAATAAAAAATTAATTATAATTCAGAATTATTCATATATACAAATAATATATTTGCAGTCATATTTAAAAACCAAAAAGAGGAGCAATTCATTGTATCTCAGCCGAAAAACTCTCCCCCACCTCCCCCAGAACGTCTACCACCCCAAGTTCGATCTCTCCCAACTCACACCCGGCATTCTCCATCTCGGTTGCGGCAATTTCCATCGCGCCCATCAGGCTGTCGCAACGCAGGCGGCCATCAACCGGGAAGGCCCGGACGGCCTCAAATGGGGCATTGTCAGCGCCACCATGCGGCGCCCCGACCTCGTGAACCAGCTCCGGCCACAGGACAATCTCTATACCCTGCTCACCCGCGTTGAAGACAGGACCGTCGCCTCAGTCATCGGCTCCATCCATGAGATGGTGTTTTCCGGTGACGAGGCGGTCGATCTGTCTGAACGCGTCGCCGATCCCCGGATACGCATCGTCTCCCTGACCGTGACGGCCAGCGGTTATTACCTGACCGCCGATGGACGGCTCGACCCGGAAGCGCAGGCAATCCAGCAGGATCTTTCGGCACCGCATCCACGCACGGCCATCGGTATTCTGGCGAACGGTCTTGCTCTGGTGAAGCAGCGTGGTGCTGTTCCGCCCGTGATCCTGTGCTGTGACAATGTCAGCCATAACGGCGCAACCCTCAGGCAGGCCGTTATGGATTACGCCTCCCTGCGTGGCGATGACCGGCTGGCGGCATGGATTGGCGAGGCGGTTCAGTTCCCCGATACGATGGTCGACCGGATTGCACCATCAAGTCACGTCGATGACGTCGCCGATGCCAAACACGCTCTCGGGGGAATTGTCGATGCTGCGCCGGTTTCTGCCGAACCATGGTTTCAGTGGATCATCGGGTCGTTCGATGGCTCTCGTCCCTACTGGGAGGCCCACCCCGGAACAAAATTCGTCCAGGATGTCGCTGTCTTTGAGGCCGCCAAGCTCCAGATGCTGAACGGCAGCCACATGCTGCTGGCCTATACCGGAGCCCTGGCGGGTCTGAACACAATCGCGGAAGCCGCCAGCGATCCCTCCCTCGGACGCATCACCGCCCGTTTCATGCGCGACGAGCAGACAGCCAGCATTGCCCTCTCCGCGGAAGAGCTGGACGATTACACGCAGGCGCTGATGGTCCGCTTCCAGAATCCCGGCATCGTTCATGACGCAGAGCGGGTGGGACGCAACGGTTCGGCCAAGATGGCTGACCGGGTGATGCGCGCCATGCGGGACAATCTTGTCGCGGGCCGCTCCGTTTCCGGGGCATCACTGCTTATCGCCAGTTGGATACGCTGGTTTGCGCTGAACGATCAGGACGCGCTGGAGCTTTCCCTGACCGACCCCAAGGCGAAGATCTTGCAACGCATCTGCGCCGAAGCCCGCGACGATCACAAGGCACAGGCGGAAGCCTTCCTCGCCATGGAAGAGGTGTTTGGGCCGCCTCTGCCGGATCATGATCGTATCGTAGCG